>CABUZI010000009.1 GCA_902496005.1 uncultured Collinsella sp. | reverse complement strand
GCAGCCCCATGGGCGCCAGCGGAATGTGGGGTCACCGCGCGGTCCGCATCTGATGGTGTCGACGTCAATGGTATACGGGTGCATCATCGACGTCTTCAATACAGAAAATATCAGTGCGGAGTGTCCGCGAAGGTCAGCCCTCAGATCCTGCTACGACTACGTCCTCGGATTGTGGGGCTGCATGAGGGACGTGGTTGTGGGGGCCTTTTGTCCCCGTCGCTGTTTCGCGGCGCGGCCGCGAAACCACGCGTTACTTTGGTTATGGAGGGGGCTTGGTTGTTGGTTCAGATGATCTAGAGAGATATGGGTGCAAATGAGAAATCGTTGTTGGGGTCGTCCTTTTCCATAAACTCATCGAGGCAGAATGTCATATAGATTGGAACGTACAGGATCTTGCCCTCTTCGCTAAGGTTTTCGTGGCTCAGCACAACGGCCTCGGGAATCTTGTACTCGCCCACACTCATCAGGCGATCGAGGGCCGCATGTGCTCGAACTTTCTTGCCCGATTTGACTTCGATTGGGACAACATGTCCTCGGGCGCCTTCGATTACAAAGTCGACTTCACCGACCTCACGTGTTTGGTAGTACCACGTATCTGCTCCGAGGGCAACAAGCTCCTGCGCGACCACGTTTTCATAGAGACCGCCGAGGTTGGGGGTTTTCATATCTAGATATACAGCGCGTGCCGTGCTACCGGGATATCGCGATGCGAGCATTCCTGTATCGGACTCGTATAGTTTGAAGGCGGCTGCCTTCTCTGTCCTCTTAAGAGGACTCCGGGCCTCCGTCACCTGGGGGACCATCAATCCAACGCCTGCGTTCACCAGCCATAGGAAATCCTGCTCGTATTTTTGAAGACGAGCTCCCTCGCCTAGAGACGAGACGATAAAGCGATGGGACTCCGCCTCAAGCTGAACGGGAATTTGCTCGAAAATGGAGCGAACGTTAAACGCTCGAGTCGATGCATATTTAGAGATATCGCTTTTGTACTGATCGACTAGCTGAATTTGAAGCTCACGCGTTCTCACGAGCGAATAGCCCGAATCGATATAGTTCTGAACGACCTCTGGCATGCCGCCGCAAACGATATAGGCTCTAAAGTTTTTGAGCATCGCCTCATGAATATAGTTTTCGACGGGACGTCTCTCGACAAGGCAGCTGCGAATGTCTGCAAGCACATTCTCGCTGATGCTGTTTGCCCAACAGAACTCTTCAAAATCCATCGGTCGCATAACAATGTGCTCGACATACCCCACCGGAAAAGAAGAGATCCCCTTAAACTCAGTCCCAAGCATAGACCCCGAGAAGACATAGCTAAAGCGTCCGTCCTCGACCAGCGCCTTCATAAGTGTAACGATCTGCGGATACTCCTGAATCTCATCGACGAAGATAAGCGTGTCTCCTTCAACAAGCGGTGCATCCGCAAGAAGGGCCACACGGTTGATGAAGTCAATGGAGTTCTTAGCGCCAACAAGTACGTCTCTTGCCTCGGCATCGAGTAGCAGATTGACCTCATAATACGAAGCGTAGTTGCTCTTTCCAAACGCGCGAATTGCATAGCTCTTGCCAATCTGACGCGCGCCAGTAACAAGCAACGCTTTATTGGATTTGTTCTTCCAGCTCAAAAGCCTGTCAGTGACCTTACGGCGTAGCATTAAAACCCCTCAATGACAAAAATTGGCAAATAGATTTGACCCTAATCATACAAAAATTGGCAGATAGATTTGACCCAAATCATACAAAAATTGGCAAATAGCAAAGCTCGCTTAGGCCTCAAAGCCAGCGAGCCAGCACGGTACTTTGCGAAAAGGCTGGCGGCGCCGTTGTTGAGGGTGGCCAGGTTGGCAGTGGCGCCGTTAGCGTTCTCGGCTGCTTGGGCGCGCAGGAGCGAAAGGGCGTCGGCAGCGTTCATGCAGAAGCCGACGGTAAAGTTCCATACTGCGAACTCGCAGTCGCTTGCCGCGGGGTGAAGCGCGATCGGCTATCCCTT
Organism: uncultured Collinsella sp.; assembly: GCA_902496005.1. GTDB lineage: Bacteria > Actinomycetota > Coriobacteriia > Coriobacteriales > Coriobacteriaceae > Collinsella. The sequence continues at coordinate 24,021 of CABUZI010000009.1, read as the reverse complement.
ATGTTGGATGAAAAGCCCCATGTTTTTGCAGGGATGCATACTCGTCAAATTAATGTATAGAATCGCGTATAGTGCGAGTAAGATATTGCGCTGTCCGTTTTGTGTTTAGCAAAGATATAGTTTGCATAATCTGGTCTAATCCCTGCTCTATTTAAATAAAGTTGCACGTAAATGGCGTAGATATACCTGAACTGGGCTTCTTTACGCTGAGCGGGTAAAATCGACCGTTCGCCGCTTAGGTATTTTCAAAATGAATAAAATGAGCGATAAAGAGAATATAAACCCTAATAAACTCGCGTATCGCACGGACGCGGGTTATTAATGGGTTGTAGGCCTTTTACAGAAAGGATTCCAGCAATGTCTAAGCCTCTTGGCAAGCCCGATCGTATTGTCGTCGCCCTCGGCGGCAACGCCCTCGGCAACAACCCCGTCGAGCAGATCGAGGCCGTGAGCAACACCGCCCACGCTCTCCTCGGCCTCATCGAGCAGGGCAACGAGATCATCATCACCCACGGCAACGGCCCGCAGGTCGGCATGATCCAGAACGCCTTCGCCGCCGCCCACGACGCCATCGGCACCCCCGAGATGCCGCTGCCCGAGTGCGGCGCCATGTCCCAGGGCTACATCGGCTATCACCTGCAGCAGGGCATCGGCCGCGAGATGCACAAGCGCTACAAGCGTTGGCACGCCGCCACCGTCGTCACCCAGATCGAGTGCGATCCCGACGATCCCGCGTTCAAGAACCCGACCAAGCCGATCGGCCCCTTCTACACCGAGGAGCAGGCCAAGGAGTTCATGGCCGAGGATCCCTCCAAGGTCTTCGTCGAGGATTCCGGCCGCGGCTGGCGTCGCGTCGTCGCCTCCCCCGATCCCAAGAAGATCGTCGAGGCCGACTCCATCCTCAACCTGCTCGACAACGAGTTCATCGTCATCGCCTGCGGTGGCGGCGGCATCCCCGTCGTCCGCGACTACGAGAACAAGGGCTGCTACAAGGGCGTTCCCGCCGTCATCGACAAGGACCTGGGCGGCGAGCTGCTGGCCGAGGACTGCGACGCCGACGTCCTGTTCCTGCTGACCGCCGTCGAGCACGTCGCCATCAACTTTGGCAAGCCCAACCAGGAGGAGCTCGAGGACCTCACCGCCGACGAGGCCGAGCGCCTGGCCGACGAGGGTCAGTTCGGCAAGGGTTCCATGGAGCCCAAGGTCCGCGCCGCCATCAAGTTCGCCCGCTCCCGCAAGGGCCGCACCTGCATCATCGGCGCCCTGGACAAGGCCGCCGAGACCATGGCCGGCCTCTCCGGTACCCGCATCCACGAGTAGCCCCTACTCCGTTGCCTCTCCCGTGGGCGCCAGGCAAAGCGCCCACAAACTAGCCTCTCTTCATGAGCCCCGCGGTCCGCTCCGACTGCGGGGCTTTTGCTATTCACCTAGTCATTGGGGACAAACCCGGCACTTGGGGACGGTCCTTTCCTGCCGGCAGCTTGGGACAGTCCTTAATAGTCATTGGGGACGTTCTTAAACGACTAGCCAAACAAGAACGTCCCCAACGACTACTCATTTAAGTCTGTCCCCAATGACTGCCCAATGGCTGGGAAGGCGCATCCCACACCGACGCATTGCCTTCGGGCCCTCTCCCCAGGCTCTCCATAGCTCAGCTGGACTCCCCGCAACCTGTTCCGAGTTGGCGGAACGAGCGCGACGTGGAGTGTCATTCTTTACCGCGTTAGACTAGACGCAGGGAAAGGAGGAGGACATGGATGCTCGCGTCAAGCAGCTTGTAAATATGATCGAGGACGCTCAGCCTGTCGCTGTCGCGGTACTTGCCAAGCGTCTCGAGGTAAGCGAGCGCGCCGTGAGAAACTATATCCATCGCGCAAACGACAACCTTGCAGGGGTTGCACGCATCGTTGGCAGCAAGGGGCAGTATCGTATCGATGTTGCACGTGCAGATGAGCTTGCTCGCTTGCTAGACGGTGCGGCTCTGGCCCATCCGGGCATTCCTGATACGCGCGACGGCCGTGTGTCCTTCCTTCTTAACGACCTCCTCATGCGGTCCCAGTGGGTGACGATTGAGGAGTATGCGGATTTACTCTACGTTTCGGCGCGAACTCTGTCCAATGACATGCGTCTGGTAGAGCAGAAACTCGCCCAATTTGACTTAACGCTCGAAAAGCGCCCACGCTACGGAATCCGCGTTGCGGGCGGGGAGTCGCAGCGGCGCCTGTGCCTGGCCTCGCTGGTGAGGCCCGTGTTGCCCGACACCGACGATGCAAAGCTCGCCGAGCGCCTGCGGGCCATCGCCGCATGTGTGGACGATGCTCTGACGGCCTCGCCCGTCACGGTGAGCTCGCTGGCATCCCGCAATCTCATCATGCATCTTTACATTGCTCTTGGCCGCATCGAGCAGGGCTGCTATGTCCCAGCTGCAGAATCGGACGTTCAAAAACTGGAGGGAACGCGCGAATACGCCGCGGCTTTCCAGATTGCCGCAAACATCAAGGATGCCCTGGGCGTGAGCATGCCCCGAGAAGAGGTTGCCTTTATCGCAATCCATTTGCTCGGCAGGGGCACGGGCGTGCCCGAGAAGGGCTCTGCCGTTATCTCGGACGAGATGTGGGAGATTGCTTCCGAGATGGTACGTGCGGTCAACGATGAGTTTAGGTTTGACTTTAGCGGCGATCTTGAACTTCGCATGAACCTTGCTCGGCATATCGGCCCTCTGGGCTATCGCCTTGAATATCACATGCATATGGATAACCCCATGCTGTCCGATATCAAGACGAGGTTTCCGTTGGCCTATTCGATGGCAGCTGGCACCTCGCAGGTACTCGAGCGTCATTTTGGCAGCCAGCCCTCTGATGAAGAGCTCGGCTACATCGCCATGGCATTTGCCCTGGCCCTCGAGCAGCAAGCCGACCAGCCGCGTCGCAAACGCATCCTGATCGTGTGCGCCTCGGGAGCGGGAAGCGCCCGTATGCTCGAGCACCAGTACCGCAAGCAGTTTGGCATGTATATCGATTCGATTGAGACATGCGATGTCGCCCGCGTGGGAACGTTCGATTTTTCGCATATCGACTACGTGTTCACAACGGTGCCGCTCAACGTCAAGTTGCCCGTGCCCGTCCGCGAGGCCGATTTCTTCTTGGAGACGAGCGATGTCAACGCTATCCGCAAGGTGCTGAGCGACGACACTGCGCAATCGGACTCCGTGAGCTCTTTCTTTAGCCGTGCCCTGTTCTTCAACCGCGTTGAGGCGTCGTCGAAGCAGGCCGTTCTCCGATATCTCTCCGAGCGCGCCGTCGAGAGCGGCCGTGTCGATGCCCAGTTTGCCCAAGAGGTCGCCGAGCGCGAGAGCGCGAGCGCCACCTCGTTTGGCAATGGGGTAGCCATGCCCCATGGGATGCATCCCTTGAGCGCCGAGGCCTTTGTTACCGTGGGCCTGCTCGAACATCCCATTCTTTGGGACGAATACGGCCATGAGGTCGATATCGTCTTTATGGTGTCGTTTGCCCGGTCGGGCGGCGATGAGGCGCGGATCTTGAGCTCACTGCTCGCCGAGATCTTTATGGACCGCCAGGGGGTCGAGCGCCTACGCGAGCGCCGGTCCTGGCATGAGCTGATGGCGCTTGTGCAAGCGCATACGGCTTAAGACTTCTTTTGTCGATGACCCTGTCAGTCTACCTGCAATAAACCTCGAGGATTGCGGGCGGGAGATAGGCGTTTCGAATATTCAAGTACAAACCAAACATCACGGGAGAGGAGACCGTTATGGACGATCAGGGAACCGAGATGGTTTCGTTTCAGCTGGTCGCTGCAGCGGGAGAGGCACGCAGCCTTGCCTTCGAAGCCCTTGAAAAGGCAAAGGCGGGGGATTTTGACGCCGCCGCCAAACTCATGAAGCAGTCAAAGGATGCGGGAATCAAGGCTCACCACATCCAAACGCAGCTGCTTTCGACTGAGGCAGCGGGCGAGCATCTGTCGGTGGATGTGTTGCTGGTCCATGCTCAGGACCACCTCATGTGCTCCATGCTTGCTCAGGAGCTCGTGCAGGAGCTGATCTGCCTGTATGAGCGCACTGCAACCAAGAACGCCTAGCGGCGTGCGGTGACTATCCAACCAATCAATGCGAAGGGAATCCCTTATGAAGATCCTTCTTGTTTGCGCAGCTGGTCTGTCTACAAGCATTCTGATGAAGAAACTCGAGAAATATGCGGAGCAAAACGGCATCGAGCTCGATATCGATGCGGTGGGTATCGGCGAGTATCAGGAGACGTGCGCCAATTATGACGTGCTGCTCTTGGGGCCGCAGGTGTCCTACCAGCTCAACACCGTCAAGCAGGGGAGCGGTAAGCCGACCGCGGTCATCCCCGCACAGGACTACGGCATGGGCAACGCCGCCAACGTGCTGGCACTCGCCCAGTCGCTGTTGGGTTAGGAGGCAACCATGGAGAAGTTCATGACCCTGCTTCAGGAAAAACTGACCCCTATCGCCAATTTCTGCGGCACCGAGCGCCACTTTGCCTCCATGCAAAAGGGCTTTATGAGCGCGATCAGCTTCATCTTGGTATCTGCCGTCTTTATGATCCTCGCCAACCCGCCGGTCACGGCCGACCTGGTGGCGCAGGGCGGGTTCTGGTCCGTCTTTGGCCCTTGGCTCGATTTTGCCACGGCCAATAAGCTCACGCTGCTCATTCCCTTCAACATGACGATGGGCATACTGTCGGTGATCGTGACGTTCGCAATCGCCTATAACCTGGCGGGCACCTACAAGATGCCCAAGCTTAACGCCGGCATGACCTCGCTGGTGATGTTCCTGATCGCCGCGGCGCCGTCGTCCTACTACCAGCTTGCTGACGAGTCCGTGCTCCAGGCGGTCCCCTGCACCTATCTGGGTGCGCAGGGCCTGTTTACCGCCATCATCGTTGCCTTGGTCTCCGTCGAGGTCACGCGCTTCTGCCAGACCAAGGGCATCACCATCAAGATGCCCGATGGCGTGCCGCCGTTTTTGTCCGAAACCTTTGGCGCCATCGTACCTATGCTCGCCAACATCCTCATCTTCTTTGGCGGCAACCTGCTGATCCAGATGATCGATCCCGCGCTGTCCATCCCCTCGGTTATCGAGAAGCTGCTCGCTGCCCCGCTTTCCGTCGCAGTTGACTCTGTGCCCGGCGCACTGCTTATCTGCTTCATGACGCTGCTGTTTTGGTGCTTTGGCGTCCACGGCAACATGATCGTAATGCCCATCACCGCCCCGGTCACGCTTGCCGCCTTTGCCGCCAACGCCTCGCTCTATGCTGCCGGGCAGCCGCTTGAGTTCCACCCGGCGCTCATGTCGTTGGCCATCAACCTCATCGGCGGCACGGGTAATACGTTCTCTTTTGTGGCGCTCTGCGCGTTTAGGGCAAAGTCGCAGCAGCTCAAGGCATTTGGCAGGGCATCGATCGTGCCGAGCTTCTTCCGTATCTCCGAGCCCGCGATCTTCGGCGCGCCCATCATCTTCAACCCGATCCTCATGATTCCGTTTGTGCTAGGCGGCATGATCTCGGCCCTGCTGTATTGGGGTGCGGTCTCACTGGGTCTTGTCTCTAACTTCTACATCTTGGTGAGCGGCACGTTCCCCATCTTCGTTCAGGGCTTTGTCCAGTGCCTCGACCCGCGCATCTGGGTGTTTACGATCGTTTTGATCGTGGTCATGGCTGTGGTCTGGTACCCGTTCTTTAAGGTGTACGATAACCAGCTCCTGGCTCAGGAGCAGGAGAACGCCGCGGCAGCTTCTGCCGAGGATGCTGAGTAGCATGAGTTACTTTGACAGAACGTCTGCCGCCGGTATGCCCGAGGGCTTTTTGTGGGGTGGTGCCCTCGCCGCCAACCAGGCCGAAGGGGGCTGGAACGAGGGCGGCCGCGGCATGTCGCACTCCGACCTGATCCCACAGGGTTCCGACCGCTGGGATGTAATGTTTGGCAGGCAAAAGCCCGTGGACGATCCGGACAGGCTGTATCCATGCCGCTGGGGCAACGACTTCTTCCATCATTGGCACGAGGATGTCGAGCTCTTTGCCGAGATGGGCTTTAAGTGCCTGCGTCTTTCAATTTGCTGGAGCCGTATTTTTCCCACAGGGATGGAGACCGAGCCCAACGGCGAGGGCTTGGAGTTTTACCGTCAGGTATTCGAGGCGCTGCGCGAGCATGGAATCGAGCCGCTTGTGACGCTGTCGCACTACGACTATCCGTTGGCTCTGGTCGAGCGCTATGGTGGCTGGCAAAGCCGAGAGATGATCGAGCGGTATGCGCACTACGTCGAGACCGTCGGACGCGCGTACCAGGGCCTCGTGCGTTATTGGCTTACGTTCAACGAGATCAACAGCGTGGCGCTGTCCTATCTCAACGCGGGTGTCACGCTCGAGGATGAGCGTGACCGTGCAGCCGTGACCGCGGCGTTCTCGCACCATATGTTTATGGCGAGCGCTCGCGCTGTCGAGATTCTGCACAAGATCGATCCCGCAAACAAGGTGGGTTGCATGGTCGCTGCCGGTGCGACCTATCCGTACCGTTGTGCGCCCGAGGACGTATGGCTTGCGTATGAGGAGGACCGCGGCCGCTACTTCTACACAGACGTGATGGCTGCGGGCGCCTATCCTGCTTGGAAGCTGCGTGCACTCGAGAAAGAGGGTGTTCACGTGCCCTTTGAGCCGGGCGATACGGAGTATCTGGCAGAGCATACGGTCGACTTCATCTCGTTCTCGTACTATTGCTCGCGCTTGGTGTGCGCCGATGATCAGGTGATCGCCGAGAAGGCGGAGGGCAACGTGTTCCCGACGTTGCGCAATCCGTACCTCAAGGATAAAGAGACTGCCTGGAAGTGGCAGATCGATGCGCTGGGTTTGCGCGTGACGCTTGCCGGCTACCACGATCGTTACCATCTTCCGCTCTTTATCGCCGAGAACGGTGTGGGCGGACTCGATGCGCTGGAAGACGGCAAAGTCCACGATGCGTATCATATTGATTACCTGCGAAGGCATATTCTTGCGCTGCGCGATGCAATTGTCGAGGACGGTGTTGACCTGATGGGATACACGCCGTGGGGCTGTATCGATTTGGTGTCGGCCTCGACGGGGCAGATGAAGAAGCGCTATGGCTTTGTTTATGTTGATGCCGATGATACGGGCAAAGGCACGTTCGATCGCTACCGAAAGGACAGCTTCTGCTGGTACCAAAAGGTCATTGCATCAAATGGCGAGGACTTGAGTTAACTCTTGCAGGTCTGTTGCCCCCGCGGTCCGCTTCGGCCGCAGGGGCTTTTGTTATTGAGGCGGCTGTTCATGAGGAGCATTGCAGGCTGCGGAAACCCGGCACTTGGGGACGTTCCTTTCCTGCCGGCAGCTTGGGACAGTCCTTAAAGGCCGCATCGATCAACTGCGGAAAGCACATCCCAGAATGAGCGTCCAACATGGGGTGCGGTTTCCCTTGAGGCCCTCAATCGGAAAATGCATCCCGGATTTTTGTCGAAAAGCGGTCCCTAGTTTCCCAAACGGGCCGCTAACGGAAAGCGCATCCCGCTATTGGGCCCCAAAGCAGGATGCGCTTTCCGTGCTGGCAGTTCCAAGCAGTTCGGGATGGCCCTTTTCGTTTGCTCTCGGCCGGCGTCCGTAAGACTGTCCCCGACGACCACTCATTTAAGTCTGTCCCCAATGAGTGCCCAATGACTAGTAGTAGGCCCACATGGCTTCGACTTCGTTGAGGACCTCTACGACGCCCCAGCGCCGGGCGCTGCGGCTGGCCGAGTTGGGATCGAAGACTTCAATCTGGTCGGCGTCGTCAATACCGTAAAGTACAATGTAGTGGCCCACGTTGGTAAAGGTGCCCGGCCGAACGGCGGCGATGACGGGCGCTCCCGAACGCAGCGCCTGAGTCATCGAGTCGCGATCGTTATGAAGCTCCGTTCCGTTAAGTCCCAACTGCCACGCACCGCTCGTCATAAACGACCATTCGGTTGCACCGGTGGGGGCGTAATTGCCTGCCTCGGAAAGCGCGCACATATCGACGGGAGTCATATCGGTGCGTCCCGTCTTAAAGATATAGACCATGGTGAGGCACGTAGGTCCGCAAGCATTTTGGCGGATGGTACCGCCGGCGTAAGGCAGCTCCGACCATGCAGGGTCGATCTGATAGATATGGGGCATCGTGCCGGCTTGCCATTGCGAGCGCGGGGTCGAAAAGGCGAAAGAATAACCGGGCGCGACGGGGGCCTTGAGCAGCTTGTCCTCGGCGGTGGGCTCGAGACCGGCTGATCCGTGGGAGATACACGAGCCTAAAAATAAAAAGAGCAGGCACGCGACGATGGAGCAAAGCGCGATGCGTGCGCGGCGGAAGGGTAGAGCGGGAGCGCCGGAGCCGGCTCGAGATGCCGGGCGAGAGCTCAGACCGCTGCGTCCGTTCTGCGGGCGCGAAAAAGAACGGCGGACAAAGATGCCGGGCTGGGGGCGACCGTTGCGACGCAGTTGCGGCACATCGGTCTGGCGCTGGCGCGTGCCCGTGAAAGAGCGCGTGCTTTGGCGTTGATCGGTACTGCGACTGCGCCGTTCGGTTTTAGCGTTGGATCTGCTCGAAGCGACGGCACCGTCGCGTCTGCGAGTCGCAGCGGTACTAGCCTGCCCTCGAGTCTCAGAACCGCTGGTGTTTTGCCGAGGCGTAGGGCGGGGCTGCCGTTGCGAGCTGCTTGGATACTGCGGGCTGGCGGCGGTGGAAGAAGACGAGCTTCCGGGCGTCGGCGTAGCGCGACCGGCAAGGCGAACGCTCTGTCGCCGTTGATCGCCGTCGTTAAAACCATATGCCATTTAAACCGCCTTGCCTCATGTATAACCCGTCTATCCTACAAAAAAGATGTACAACAAATGCGTGCGCGCGCCAAAAGCTCGGTAAACGGCACGAACGGGGGCGAGTTTGGCGCTATAAAGCGACACCCTCCTCGAGCTAAGAGAAAGGGGCTCTTTGGGCCCCTTTCAAAAGATGTGATTTGTGGTGCGCCCGCCGATTACAAAACGAGCATCAGCACGGTGACAAACGAAACGGTAATCACGGTAAGCAGGACCATGTATTTGGCGGCCGTCTTGATGTAGGTCGCGTAGCTTACCTGGGCAAGCTCGAGGCCAGCCATGATGGACCCGCATGTGGGAGTGATCATCGCTACAACGCCGTGTGTGGCGAGGTAGATTGCGACCATGGCTTCGGGGGCAAAGCCTAAGGATGCCGCCAACGGTCCCATGATAGGCATCGAGACGGTTGCCATGCCCGTACTCGAGGGGATGAGGAAAGACAGGGCAAAGTAGAGCGCATAGGAGAGCGGGGCAAAGACTGTGGCGGATACGCCGGCGAGCGCGTTGGCGGCGTTGGTGAGGATCCACACATCGAGTCCGGTGATGGACATGAGCACGGAGACGCCGCGGGCGACGGCGACGACGAGCGCGACAGAAACAAGGTCGGCGCAGCCGTGCAGGATGGTGTCGACGAGTTCTTTCTCCTGCATACCGGCAACCTTGCCGATAATAATTGTCATGGTGAAGAACCAGATGCCGCATTCGGTAAAGTACCACTGACCAAGTGGCAGGCCAGTCAAAAGTGCGCTCCATGCGGTGCTGAGGTCATCGCCCTTGGCGCCGATATCAAATAGGCCAACTCCGAATGTCTGCCACGGAATAAAGCCGATGATCATGACGACAAACGTGAGGGCGAAGAGAACAAGGACGCGCTTTTGAATTTTGGAAAGCTCGACGTGCGCGTCCTCGGCGGAATCGCCGTTCTTGTCGCCGTAGAGACGCTCGGCGGTCTCCCATTCCTCGGGGGTGAGCGATGAGGCGGCGCGGTCGGTGCGGACGCGCTTGGCATACCGCATGACAAAAATGATGCCCGAAATCTCGGCGATGGCGAACATAACCAGACCGATGCCGATCATGAGTCCCTGGTCATAGGGGATGCCGGCTGCCTTGAGAGCATCAAGCGCGAGTCCGGTCGAAAACGGGTTGACCGTCGATCCCAAAACGCCAAGGCTGCAGCCCATGAGAACTACCATGCATCCAACGAGCGGATCCCAACCCATGGCAAACGTGACCGATGCCAGGAGCAGGTAGAAGGGGACGGATTCCTCGAGCATGCCGTACGTGGATCCGCAGATGCCAAAGGCGAGCATGAGAACAGGAACGAGCAATAGATCATTACCGCCTAGTTTACGGACGAGCACGGCGATGCCGGTGTCGAGCGCGCCCGTTTTTTGGACTACGCCCAGGAAACCGCCAAGCACAAGAATGAACACGCAGACCTGCATGGCGCTCTCAAAGCCCAAGAAGGGAGAAGCCATAAAGTTGCCAAGCGTTGCGGCCTGCACGTCAGGGCTAAATGACGAGACGACCCACGAGGCGATGGCCACGAGCAACAGGCAGCCAAAGAGAATGGTAAAAGATGAGGGCATCTGGCGTGGCTTACGTTCTTTGCCAGATGCGGCAGCCTTATCCGACATACAAAGCTCCTTCACGGAAAGCCCTGCCTCCGCCATGGGAGACGGGGCTCTCGTTAATCAATAAGGTCTTGACTCTGTTGTCGACTTGAAAGCTGCACCCTTCAAGTCGGGGAAGTAATGCGTTTAATAAAGCGTGCATCACATATCAATAATACCATCCGGTGAGTATGTGAGGACATCTATGGTGGCATGTATTCCGCAAACGAGCCGACCTATCGGTAAACGTACAATGTGATATACGTTGTCGCATATAGATGCGGGTATTTTTAAGGACTGGTCCCTAGTGATCCCTTTTCTGTTGGTCTGGTGGCCCCTGCTGTTTTGGTTCGCGGCGACTGCACGTCGCTTAGACGATAGGGGGAGCAATAAAACGGGATGAAGAATAGGCCTTCATCCCGTTGAGCCACGTGTTCTGGAAGCAGTTTAAGCTCCTACAACACGTTTACGACAGGAACGTCGTTAACCAACTTGAAGAGCTGGTCCTTTTCGCCCTTGAGGAAGTGTCCGATGTTGTTGCACGGGAAGATCATGAGGTCGCGTAGCGACGAAGACGAATAGAACGCAGAGTGCGGCGTGATAATCACGTTGTCGCGGCCAACGAGCGGGTGGTTTGCCAGGTCGGGCGTCTCGTCATACAGAACATCGGCGCCAAACGCGCGAATCTGGCCAGAATCGAGAGCTTCGATAAGAGCGGGTTCGTCCATGCAGAGGCCACGGCCCAGGTTAATGACGATGGGCTTTTTCTTCATCTTGGCGAACTTCTCGGCGTCAAAGTAATGATAGTTCGTCTCGTTAAGATTCATATGATTGATAATGATGTCGGCCTCGGCCAAAACCTCGTCGATCTCGGCCTGCTCGACACCGTTTTGCCCAAAAAGGTTCTGGTCGATAAAGGGGTCGTTGGAGATGATGCGCTTGACAAGGCCCTTGGCTTTACGGGCGGTGCACTTGCCGATTTTGCCAAAACCAAAGATGCCGAGGGTCTGGTCTTCAAGACGAGGCACCTCGGGAGCCGCGGCGTAATCCCAACGGTGCTCCTGCTCAATCTGACCGATGTAGAACTTGAAGTTCTTGTTGAGCGCGTACATATAGGCGATGGCGCTTTCGGAGACATCCCAGGTGCAGTATTCGCCGACGGGGCAGACGCCCACGCCGCGCGCAGTTGCCTCGTCCATGTCTACGTTGTCATAGCCGGTGGCGTTGATGGCGATGACCTTGAGGTTGGGAGCGTGCTCGAACGCTTCCTTGTCCACCTTGATGAAGGCAGTGAGCAGAGCGTCGGCATCGGCAAGATGCTCGTAGAACTCCTCGCGTGCCTCATCGGTATACGCGTAAACCTCAACATCGATATCCTCACCCAGATGAGATTTGAGGGTCTCGGTTTCGAGGTCGTGCTGGGGCATCATGCTCTCGGCATAATCGCTGATCAAGATCTTCATGGGTGCTTCCTTTCCCCTTTGAGGGGCTTGTGGGTAAAAAGGGGCGCCGCAGCGCCGGAATCCAGCGGAGCGGCGCCCCATGAGAGGCTCGGACAAATACTGTCCAGGCGAAACGTTCGGACTACGGACGCTCGATCGGCTGGGTCAGGCAGTGCGGGCCGCCGCCGGCGTGCAGGATCTGGTCGAGCGGCACGTCGATGACCTCGATGCCCAGAGCGCGCATCTTGTCGTTGATGTGCTTGTTCTTCTCGATGGCAACGACCTTGTTGTTGCCGATGCACTGGACGTTGCAGCCGTGCTTGTACATATCCTCACTGGCGACGGGGATGAGCTCGAAGCCGCGGCGCTTGAGCATCTGCAGGAAGTTATAGGGCAGCTGGTCAATGCAAGCGAGCGCAACTTGGGGAGCGACGATGTTAAAGATCATGTCAAGGTGCAGGTTGTCGGGCGGGCAGGGAACGCCGACGACGGTATAGCCAAACTTCTCGAGCTGATGGCGGAGGCTGGCGACTCCCTGTTCATCGGTACGATCGACCATGCCCCAGGCGAGCGTATGCTCATCGATCATCCAGAAGTCGCCGCCCTCCATGCAACCTGCGTTAACGCGGGCGACGATGGGGACACCCATCTCCTTAAGCTTTGCCTCATAGGACTGGGCCTCGATCTGGCGGACCGGATGACGGAAGTGGCCCATGACGGCGCCTTCCTTGATCATGCAACCATAGTCGCGGGCAAAGGTCATGACCTCGTACTTGGGGTTGGCCTCGACCTCGACGACCTCGATGCCGTTATCCTTGTAGGCGTCAACGAGCATCTGCCATTCCTTGACCATGATGTCGTTCTGTTCGGTATCGCCCTTCTTCATCCATTCGGAGGTGATGACGTTGATGCCGTTGAAGGTGTAGTACTTCGGCGAGCACATCATGACCTTTTTGAGCGGATTGGTGGCGTTGGAGACGTAGATTTTCTCTTCAGACATGGCAGGTTCCTTTCTTTAAGACCTACATACCTTAGGTGGAATGCGCGCGGCGGGAAAAACGGAGGGGCTTGCCCGCCGCGCGAGGATTCCCGCGGGGGAGTAGCGCCTAGACCTAGAGCATCACGAGGACGCAGAGGAAGGCGCAGCAGGCGGCGAACAGGACGGCGACGATGGGGGCGATCTTCTTGACCCAGTCGCCGTAGCTCATGTGCGCCGCGGCCGTGCACGTCATGACGACGATGGAGCACGGGGTGATCATCTTGGCCAGGCCGAGCGCCATGAGGTAGATGATGACCATGATGTAGACGTCGACGCCGGCGAAGGTGGACAGCGTGCCCATGATGCCCATGGTGGCGGCGGCGAGGCCGGTGGAGCTGGGGATCAGGCAGGCGATGAGGAAGTAGCAGACCAGGGCGACGACGACGAAGGCGAAGGGCGGCAGGGAGGCCAGCGCGTTCTCGCACATGTTGAGGATGGACGGGGTGATCTGGCCGTTGTCCATGACGACCTGGATGCCGCGTGCCAGCGGCACGACGAAGGCGGTGGAGACCAGGCCGGAGGCGCCCTTGAGAATCGTATCGATGATAGTGTCGGCATCATAGTGCATGACTACGCCGATGAGGATGACCATGATCAGGGTGATCATCGAGAGCTCGGGGAAATACCAGTTTCCGAAGGCGGTGATGTCGGTGCCCAGGACGTTGCGCAGGACCGGGGTTGCGGCGACCCATGCGACGAAGTCCTCGAAGAACGTCCACTCGGGGTTGAGGGAGGTCCAGGGGGTCAGACCGACGATCATAAAGACGAAGGTAAGTACGAACAGTGCGAGCGCGCCCTTCTGGCGACCGGTGAGGGTGAGGTCCTCGTCGTCGGCGGCGGGGAACTCCTTGAGGTCCTGCTCGCGCCGGAAGAACTGGACGGACTTCTCGGGATGCGCCTTGATCTTGTCGGCGTAGCGGCAGATCAGGAGGATGACGAGGCCGGTGAAGATGACGAACATCGCGATGCGGGGAATCATGCCCTCGCCAGGGGAGATGCCGGCGATACCCGATGCGATGCCCGTGGAGAACGGGTTAATGATCGACGAGAGGCAGCCGATCTGGGTGCCGAGGACGACGATCATGATCGCGGTGACCGTATCGAGGCCGAGGGCCAGGATGACGGGCACGAACATCAGGAAGTAGACGATGCCTTCCTCATAGGCGCCTTCGAGCGTACCGAAGAACGCCATCAGGATAACGAGGATGGCGATCAGCGCATGCATGTTGTTCTGATTGGCGATAGTGATGCGCTTGATGGCCGTCTTGAGCGCGCAGGTGCGATCCATCATCTCGAGTAAGCTGCCGAACAGCATGATGGTGAGGGAGATCGAAATGGCGCCGGAGACCGTGCCACCGCCGAGCATGCCGGTGATGGGGGCCATGAAGATGTCCCAGAGGCCCTGGGGGTTGCTCTCGACCACGTGGTAGGTGCCGGCGATGGCGTCGCCGCCCTCGGAGAGCTCGTAGGCTCCGCCGGGGACGAACCAGGTCAGGAGGGCGATGAAGGCGATGACGGCGAACAGGATCACATAGGTGTTCGGCATCTGGAATTTCTTCCTCGCCGGCTTTTCCTTGATTTCTTCAGCCATGGTGTATTTCCTTACGTGAGGCGCCGCGGTCCGGAGGGGCGGGCCGCGGCGTGCGGTCGGTCCGTGGCGCGGTTAGACGCGCGGGATGTAGAGGTTGCCGAGGGTCGCGGCCATGATGGCCTTGATGGTGTGCATGCGGTTCTCGGCCTCCTCGAAGCAGCGGGAGTGCTCGCTGTAGATCACGTCGTCGGTGCACTCCATGGCCTCGATGCCGTGCTCCTCCTTGATCTTGGCGGCGTACTCGGTCTCGGCGTTGTGGAAGGCCGGGAGGCAGTGCAGGAAGATCCAGTCGGGGTTCTCGATGTGGGAGACGAGCTCGGCGTTGACCTGGAACGGGGACATCAGGCGGACGCGCTCGGCGAACTGGGACTCCTCGCCCATGGCCGCCCAGACGTTGGTGTAGACGGCGTCGGCGCCGCGGACGGCGTCCACGGGGTCGTTGGTGACGCGGATGGTCGCGCCGGACTCGGCGGCGAACTTCTGCGCGAGGGCGACGATCTCGGGGTCGGGCTCGAGCTCCTTGGGGGTGGCGTTGACGTAGTTCACACCGAGGATGGCGGAGGTGATCATCAGGGAGTTCTGGACGTTGTTGCGACCCTGGCCGCAGTAGGCGAGCGTGAGGCCCTCGAGCCTGCCGAAGTGCTCCTTGATGGTCATGAAGTCGGCGAGCATCTGCGTGGGGTGCTCGCGGTCAGTGAGGCCGTTCCAGACGGGCACGCCGGAGTGCTCGGCGAGCTGCTCGACGTGCTCCTGCTTGAAGCCGCGGAACTCGATGGCGTCGAACATGGAGCCGAGCACCTTGGCGGTGTCGAGGACCGTCTCCTTCTTGCCCAGCTGGATGTCGCCCTTGCCCAGGTACTCGGGGTGGGCGCCCAGGTCGATGCAGGCGGTGGTGAAGGCTGCGCGGGTGCGGGTGGAGGTCTTCTCGAAGAGCAGCGCGACGTTCTTGCCCTCGAGGTAGCGGTGCGGGACGTTCTGCTTCTTGAGGTCCTTGAGGTGCTCGGCGAAGCCGATGAGCCACATGAGCTCGTCCCTGGTGTAGTCCCTCGTGGAGAGCAGGTGGCGACCCTGGAAAACCGAATCAGTCATAGTCATGTTTCCTTTCGTCGGTTCTTGCCTACCCCCGACGGACGCCCCGCACGTGGGCCCCTCCAGACAGGTCAGGCGTTTCGTTCGCCCCGGATGGGGCATCGATACCTGTAGTCGGGCGCCGGTGCAGCGGCACGCCGAAACCATGACTCAAAGTCTAGGAGCACCCAGATGCCGTGTGTTTGGTACCAACTCAAAGCCTTCCGGGGGTCTATTTGTTATTTTTTACAAATGAATTGTTATTCGTGAGCAATTGGCGGCTTGCAAGGCCAATTGTCCGAGCGTATTCGGAGTTGTTTTGTGAAAAATGACGATTCGAGTTAACTCGCACTATCTGCTGAGGAAAGTGAGGGAAAGGAATACGAGCAGCTCGCGGTCGTGTGAATCGCCCATGTCGAGGAGTGCTCGAATACGCCGCAACCGATATCGGACGGTGTTGGGGTGTTGGTGTAGGCGATCGGCGGTGTCGATGATGTCGCCGCTGCAGTGCACAAAGGCACGTGCCGTTTGGACCAGTTCGGTAGAGTTTTGTGTGTCGTAGCTTTCGATGCGGTGGCGAAAACCTTGCGCGGTGCGCTCGAACATGGGGTTGGTCTGCGCTGCATAGGAGAAGGCGCCCATGGACAGATCCGACCACTCAAGTCTGCGCGTTCCGCTCAGATGGGCTTCATTGAGAAGGATTGTTGCCTGACGAATGGAGATATCTGCCTCGCCGAGGGGCACCAGGTCGCCTATGCCGCAGTAGTTGACGCCAACTCCTCGAATGGCATTTTCTAGGTCACAGAAGACGCCCTCGTGCTGTTTATCGGTGGCATACGAGACGAAAACGAGCAGCGCATCGTGGTAGCGAAACGCGCATGCGTTTTGGACATCCTCGTGTCGCTGTCGAAACGAGTCCAGAAAATCGTTGAGGGTGTCTTGAATTGCGTACAGTGAGCAGCGATCATCTTTTTCGGCAGAGATGGCAATGCAGCGCATCGTCGATCCGGTAAGGCCCGCCAACTTGTTGATCTCTTGTCTTACTTGGGCTTTTGGCTTTCCCGATAGGAGCGTGTCGACTGCGTCGCTTTTGTCGGATGCGTCGAGATCGCGCTGCAAGAGGTTGAGCGACTCGAATGCGACGCGCTCATGGTAAGCGCCGGAATAGAGATATACCGGGACGCCCATGCGTACACTTGCTTGGGCGACTGCATCGGTAAAACATGGCGAGTACACACGTTTAACGGCAATGGCTGCGACACGCCTTTCAATCATGGCAATGAGCGACGCGTCGGATAGGTCGGGGTCTTCATAGCAAAAACCAAGATTGGTGAGAATGAACTCGCCGGGCATGTATGCGCTGTAGTCGTTGATTGAAGGAGGGCAGTCTAAGATACCAACGTTGTAGACGCGGTGCTCCCCGGCATCTTCGATGGGTGCGACTAAATCAATCCGCTCGAATGCCGGTAAGGCCAAAATGTCGGCAACGGTAATCATGGATGCCTCCGAACGACGCCGGGTTGCTTGAACTGCTTTGCGATATACGTGATCTTCTCATTGATACAGCATGAAGACGCGTGTATTGAAATAGTAGACCATTAATGCCTTACCGCATCGACGGGCAAACAGTTGCTTCGGCGCACGAGCGGGATGATATTAAGCTTTCATTCTGTTTTTGCGGCGAAGGGGAATGGTCGTCGCATACAGCATGCGATGCGCCGTTTACCATCGCAGGTTTGGCATGGGCGCGCGGTGGGCATAATGGGTGGCATCGAATGAAATCGAAAGGATCATTATGCCCGCGCTTATCACCCATCATCTGTTTGGCGAGGAAAGCATCGACCGTCTTCCGCAGGGCGTCATCACGTCCGATGAAGAGCGCATTGCCTTTATCTTGGGCAACCAAGGCCCCGACCCGTTTTTCTTTCACATTCTGACACCGCGTGTTTCCGACTGCACGCTGCTGGCGCAGGTCATGCATCGGTCGCGTATGTCTCGCCAGTTCGCGTGCCTGCGCGACGGCGTGTCGCATCTGCTGCCGCGCGACGCCAGCTTGGGTCGCGCCTTTGCGCTGGGCCTGCTGTCTCATTACGTGCTCGACCGCAACGCCCATCCCTTTGTCTATGAGCAGCAGTTTGGCATCGTGGAGTCCGATTCAGAGCTTGAGGATTCGAGCAGTCAGGTCCATGCCGTGATCGAGAGCGACCTGGATGTACTGATGCTGCAGCTTAAACGCGATGGCGCTACGGTCGACGATTACCCGCCGGCGGGCGAGATCGTCACTACCGATCGCATCAATCGCGTGGCCGGCGTGCTGATGAGCTATGTTGCCGGACGCGTGTACGGCATTGACATTCCGGCGGGGGAGTACGGTGCTGCCGTTGCCAATATGCAGCGACTTTACCGCGCGATTGAGCCGGCCGGCTCCGCAAAGACGCGCGCGATCTCGCTGGTTGAGGGCTTGGTGCACGACTACTCGCTGCTCGACGGCCTTGCCCATCGCGTGACGACGGAGCTGCCCGAGCGCACCGGTAACCTGGGCCATCTGACATGGAAGAATCCCTTTACCGACGAGGTCTCGAACGAGAGTTTCCCCGAGGTCTTTGATCGCGCGCTGGTCGATTACGAGTGCACGGTCGCACGTTTTATCGAGACCGGTGACATGGATGCCGTGACCAGTCACGTCAACTACAGCGGTCGCGTGCTCAATGCCGATGAGGAGTTCGACCGCGAGGAATAGGGCCCGTGCGTGCCCCTTTGCCGAATCCTTACCGGCGGTTCTGGACAATTGGGGTACGATGAACTAACTGCATATCGGGCGAATACGAAGGGTCCCTGTCCATGAAATACACCAAGCTCGAGCGTAACTGGGTTATGTATGATGTGGGCAATTCGGCCCTCGTGCTGCTCAATACCTCGGTGGTGCCCATTTACTTTAACGCCATCAATACCGGCGCTTCTTCGGCCGACCTGGTGGTCGCCTGGGGCAATGCGCAGACGATTGCCTCGCTGGTCATCGCCATGCTCATGCCCATTCTGGGCGCGCTTGCCGACTACGCCGGCAACAAGATCAAGTTCTTCTTGGGCTTCTTCCTCACGGGCCTGGTGCTTTGCCTGGCGCAGGCTATCCCAATGTCCGCCATGGCATTTTTGACCGTGTACGTGCTGTGCACCATCGGCCTTAACTCTTCTATGACGTTCTACGACGCCATGCTGCCCGACATTACCACCGACGAGCGCATGGACGCCGTGTCCAGCTCGGGCTATGCCTGGGGCTACATCGGTTCCACCGTGCCGTTCGTCATCTGCCTGGCGCTCATCATGGGCGGCCCCGCTCTTGGCGTCCCCACCATGCTGGCAACGCGTCTGTCGTTTATCATCACTGGTGCCTGGTGGCTCATCTTTACTCTGCCGCTCATTCGCACCTATAAGCAAAAGTACGGTCGCGAGCGCGGTCCCGAGGACACCATCGGCCACATCGTGGGCGGTGTGTTCTCCGAGGTCGGACACACCATGCGCGAGATCGCCCACAACAAGACCGTGCTGGTCTACATGATCGCGTTCTTCTTCTATATCGACGGTGTGCACACGGTCATTTCCATGGCAACCAGCTACGGATCGGCCTTGGGCATCGATTCGACCCAGTTGGTCCTGGCGCTGCTCGTCACGCAGTTCGTGGCCTTTCCGTCCGCCATCATCTACGGCAAGCTCGCCGGCCGCGTGGGCACGCTCAACATGATCTTGGTGGCAGTCGCCGCCTATATGGGCATTGTGCTGTTCGCCGCGTTCTTCCTAAAGACCGCCTTTGAGTTTTGGGTGCTTGCCATTATGGTCGGCCTGTTCCAGGGCGGCGTGCAGGCGCTCAGCCGTAGCTACTTTGGCCGCATTATCCCCAAGGAAAAATCCAACGAGTACTACGGCTTCTTTGACATCTTTGGTCGTTATGCAAGCGTTATGGGCACCTTCCTGGTGTCGGTCGTCACCTCGCTGACCGGCAACCCGTCGCTGGGCGTCCTTTCCATTGGCGTGCTGCTGGTCGTTGGCTTTATGCTGCTGGTCCGCCTGTCCCGCATGACTCGGGCGGCAGAGCATTCCGCATATGAGCGAGCGGCTATTGTGCCTGTCCACGGTACTCTTTTGGGGTTATCCGCAATAAACATTGCGACTTGCGAGCAATGATTTGCCCAAGTGGGTATGATGGAATCAGCTAGGTCGCGGGGCGTCGCCTGTGTTTGGCGGCGTCCCGTTTTTGTGTTGCAGGGAGGGTAAGGCATGAACGCCACAGTCGTGATTCCAACGTATTGGGCGGGCGATGACGCTTGCGCAAACGCCCCTGGCACCTATGACCATTCGACGCGACTCAACGCCGACAATCCCGAACTCGACCGCTGCCTGGCCTCGCTTGAGCAGGTACGTGACATCCCGCGCATCATCCTTTTGGTGGTCTGTCCCGTTTCTGCCACAGCCGATGTGTCGCTGCGCGTGCACGAGATTGTCGACGCGCATCCCACGCTCAAGGTCACCGTTGTTACCAACACCCAGGCCTCGCGCATTGCAGACCGGGTTGCTCAGATCGCGCCCAAGGGTTCGGGCGAGTGCGTGAGCCTGCGAGGCTACGGTGCCATCCGCAACATGGGGCTAGCCTGTGCCGCTGTGCTGGGGCATGACGCGGTTATCTTTTTGGATGACGATGAGACTGTCATCGACGCCGACTTTATGAAGCGCGCGACCTATGCGTTGGGGCAGCAGACACGTCAGGGCTTGCCGATCTTGGTCAAGAGCGGCTATTTCTACGATCGCGACGGCTCGCCGCTGGCTCCCACGGACAAGGCGGGCATCTGCCATCGTTGGTGGACCAAGCGCATCGAGTTCAACCGTTGGATGAAAAAGGCGCTCTCGGGCACCCGCATCTCGCGCTCCAACTACGTGTGCGGCGGCCTGATGGCCCTGCACGCCCGCGCCTTTACGCGTGTAGCCTTTGACCCGTTTATCACCCGCGGCGAGGACTTGGATTACCTCTTTAACATGCGCATGTTTGGCTACGACGTGTGGTTCGATAACGAGTGGACCGTGCGTCATCTGCCTCCGGAGTCCGAAAAGCGCTCACCGCGCTTTATGCAGGATGTATACCGTTGGTACTACGAAAGGGCAAAGTTGACATTCGCCGCGCATCAAAAGGAGCTCATTCCCGTTAGGGCGGCATCGCTCATGCCCTACCCGGGCCCGTGGATTTCGCGCGAGCTCGACGACCGCGTGCGCAAGACCGCTATGGTCCGCAGCGTGTTTACCCGCGAGCATGAGGGCTACCTGCGCATCTGGCGCCATGGTATCGACGAGGCAAAGGCCTATGCGCGCCAAAACGCTGCAAGCTACCTGCGTTTCCAGAGCTTTTGGCCCAAGATCATGGACGGGCTTTGGCGTGACGCACAACTGATCAGTATCCTGGAGGGGGCCGAATGATCGACCGCCGCGCCCAGCGCGATAGTTCAATATCAATCTTTCGCATCATTGCCGTTGCCTGCGCCATTTGCGTGCTGGTGTACTTTATTTTTGCCTTGGTGACCGGTATCGAGCCGATCGCCACGGTGATTGCCTGCGCGCTGCTGTGCATCTTTCTGTGCATCTTTATCTTTTTGACGCTCAATCCCGATTCGGTGCGCTCCCAGTACACCGAGGAGACGCTCTCGGTGGCCTCGGCCATGCTTGAGGACATTAAGGGCGGTCTGACGCAGGAGTCGGCGCGTTTGGTGTGCCGGCGCATTTTGCCCGAGACGCGCGCCATGACGGTGGCCATCACCGACGAGGGCAACGTGTTGGCCTGCGCAGGCGAGTTTGAGGAAAAACTACTGCCAGATTCTCCCATCCACACGCTTGCCACACGCTACGTTATCGAACATGGCATCGTGCAGTCGTTCAACCGTATGGTGGATGTCGTGGGCTCGGATGGCTCGCACAACCAAGTCCCCGCCGGCATTATCGCCCCCATCAAGGTGGGCGATCGTACCGTCGGCACGCTCAAGTTCTACTACAAGACCCCGCGCGCCGTCGACCGTACCCAGTACGCGCTTGCCTCGGGCTTTGCCGAGATCTTGTCCACGCAGCTCGCCATCCACGAGCTCGAGGTGCAAAAGGAACTCACGGCGCGCGCCGAGGTGCGTGCGCTGCAAGCGCAGATTAACCCGCACTTCCTGTTCAACACGCTGAACACCATTGCATCGTTTACGCGCACCGACCCGCTGCGGGCCCGCGAACTGCTTCGTGAGTTCTCATCGTTCTATCGTGCCACGCTCGACAACTCGGGATCGCTTATTCCGGTCTCGCGCGAGGTTGCACAGACCAAGCGCTACCTTACCTTTGAGAAGGCCCGCTTTGGCGAGGACCGCGTGCTTGCGACGTTCGATGTGTCCGAGGACGTGGAAGATACGCTGGTGCCGGCGTTCGTGATCCAGCCGATTGTCGAGAACGCCGTACGTCATGGTATGGGCGATGACGACGCCCTGAGGATCGACGTGACCGTTCACCAAGACGGCGAGGATGCAATCTTGATTGCCGTGGCCGATAATGGCGTGGGCATGGATGAGGGTACCGCCGCCAGACTGTTTGACGAGCGTTCTGCCCGTCCCGACGCCAGCTCTCCCCAGGGTGGCGGCGCCGGTGTGGCCATGCACAATATTTCGGAGCGCATCCATCGCTTTTATGGGCCGCACTCCTATACGCGTGTCGAATCGGCGCCGGGCAAGGGCACCAAAGTGCTCCTTCATCTTGATTTGTCAGAGAGCATCTTTGACATTCAAGAGTAAAATAAAAGGCTACGGGCTCAACGTCATGCGACGGATGCCCGGCGTAGTTAGTTGACGAAAGGTTTTATCCCTATGCTGCGTGCGATGATTGTGGATGATGAGGCGCCGGCTCGCTCGGAGCTTCGCTTCCTGCTCGAGCAAACGGGCAAGATCGGCACGATCACGGAGGCGTCGAGCGTCCGCTCCGCCATCGAGATGCTTATGGAAAGTCGCGTGGATGTCGTGTTTCTCGATATCTCGATGCCCGGTGCCTCGGGCCTGCAACTTGCCGAGGCGCTGCATAAGCTCAAAAATCCGCCGGCGATCGTGTTTGTGACTGCGTATAGTGACCATGCGGTCGAGGCATTCGACGTGGATGCCGTCGATTATCTGATGAAGCCGGTCGAGGAAGCTCGCTTGGATCGCGCGATCGAGAAGGTCATGCAACGCACCAAGCCGGTTACGGACAGCAAGGTGACCATCGAGCGTATCCCGGTGGAAAAGGGCGGCCGCAAGGTGCTCATTCCCGTGGACGACATTCGCTTTATCATGGCCAAGGACGATTACTCCTGCATCTATACCGTCGATGATCGCTTTTTGTCGACGACCTCGCTGGCGCAGTTTGAGGCCAAGCTCTGCGACTTTGGCTTCTTCCGTGTTCACCGCCGCTATATCGTCAACTTGGCGTGCGTCACGGATGTGGAGACGGTGCCCTCGGGCGCCATCCAGCTGGGCATTACGGGCGTCGACGAACGCGTGCCGGTTTCGCGCCGCCGCGTCGTGCCGCTCAAGAAGGCTCTGAGTCTCTAGCACACTGGCCCCGCAGCCCTGTAGACCCATCGTCTGCGGAGCCGTGGGGCCTTTTTGTATGTATCTGCCGAATCGTTTTTTGCGGAAGGGATCCCATGAACAGTGCAAGCGCCAAGCGTATCGACATCATCTCGGACACCCACGGCTATTTATCGCCTGCGCTCTTGGATGAGCTTGAGGGCGCAGACCTGATCATCCACGCCGGCGACCTCACGTCAGAGATGGACTACGAGCACCTATGCACCATCGCCCCCGTTCGGGCCGTACTGGGCAACAACGATTACTACCGCGACTACGGCCCCGATGTAGACCGTCTTGCGCTCTTTACCTACGAAGGCCTCAAATTCGCCGTAGCCCACTACCGCGAAGACCTTCCGGTGGGATCCGTAGACGTAGCCATCAACGGCCATACCCACGTAACCAAAGAAGCCCAAGTGGGCCGTTGCTTAGTCCTCAACCCGGGCAGCGCCAGCTACCCCAGAGGCACCCGAGGCCCCACCATGGCCAGAATGCTAGTAAAAGACGGCCATGTCATAAGCACCAAGTTTATTGACCTAGACTAACCGCAACAAAAACGGGGGATGCAGATGCGTTCCCCGTTTCCATTTGAGCCAATGGCCGAGCTCCAACAAGAACCTTAGACAACCCCGCCGCGGAGAACGGGGCCGCCGAGCCGCGAAGCGGCGAGCAACAACAACGGCTCGAAAAATGTGACGGCTGGGAGGGTCTCCGGGGCCGGCGGGCGCGGGTTAAGTTTGTCGCGAGTTCCGCACGCAAAGGAAAGCACTTAATGTGCTTTCCGTCTT
>CABUZI010000008.1 GCA_902496005.1 uncultured Collinsella sp. | reverse complement strand
CGGTTTGCGGCTTCGAGCGACATGCGATAGCGGCCGCTAATGAGGGCGCGCGACGCCAAGGCGGCAAGCCAACGCAGGTAGGGGCGGCGGGTCAGGTCGCCTGCGGCCTCACGCTCGTAGGGGTCCTGCGCCGAGGCAATCTTGAGCGCCAGATCGTGCTCCACCTCGTCGCACTTGGACACCAGATACTGCACGTATTCCTCGTTGGATTCGGCGGTGAGCGCGCACAGCATGCGCTGGGCATCCCAGTTGGCCGGATCAAGTGCGGCCGCCTCGCGGAGCATGTTCTCGGCAGCGGTCTCTTCTTGCTCGGCCTGGGTATCGTCAGGGATAAAGGGAATGCGGTAGTCGACGGTCTCGACCACCTTGGCAATCAGATGTCCGGCGCGGTCGCGGTCGTGCACGATGAGCGGTGCGGGGTTGCGGGTGAATTGATCCATCAGACGCTCTACGGCGGGGCCGTCGGTGAGTGGGATATTGTCGCGGCGCAAGGCCTCAAGAACGAGGCGATGGCAATCCTCTTGAATGGGATCGAATGCCATGGGGCCTCCTTTGCTGCGGTTAGGGTTCAAATGTCTCTATATAACGTCCTAGTTTACCCGCATGTGACGTGCCGGGGGAGCCGCGCTCGGACATGCACTGTTGCACCACGAAGGCGGTTGTTAGACAGGTGTCTGCACACTGGCCATACGACTCGTATCGCGGTGCCGTAAGCGGTCGATTTTGGGCGGCGAACGGTTTACGTTTTGGAGCGTCGCGATGCCGCCTGAGGCATATGTCCAACCTTGATAAAACGTTTGCCCAGCTTGGGGCAATAACCGCAACGCAAGAGGTTCCAAGGATAGAAAAAACGTTTCATCATTGGCGGCTTTAGGTGAATAACTGACCAACTCGAACGGTAAAATAGTGTTTGTCTGAGCGTTGAGACGTTTAGACATCGCGCATTGTCATCGCCGACAACGCGCAAAACGGTCCTAACGGAGCCAATCGGGTGCTCCGTTATATACGCAAGTCTAAGAGGGGCTTGTTTAGGAGGCACAGCATGGGACGTTTTACCAATCCTCGCGATCTGTACTTTGGTGAGGGCGCTCGCCACGAGGTGAAGAACCTCAAGGGCAAGAAGGCCATCATCGTTTCTGGCGGCAGCTCTATGCGCCGCGGCGGGTTCTTGCAGGATGTTGAGGCCGACCTCAAAGAGGCCGGCATGGAGGTTCAGCTTTTCGAGGGCGTCGAGTCCGATCCCTCCATCGAGACCGTCATGAAGGGCGCAGCCGCTATGCGGGACTTCGAGCCCGACTGGATCGTTGCTATCGGCGGCGGCTCGCCCATCGATGCTGCTAAGGCCATGTGGGTCTTCTACGAGTATCCCGAGGAGTCCTTCGATAACATCATCCAGCCGTTCAGCTTCCCCGAACTGCGTCAGAAGGCTCATTTCTGCGCCATCTCCTCTACCTCCGGCACCGCTACCGAGGTCACTGCCTTCTCCGTCATTACCGACTATGCCAAGGGCATCAAGTACCCGCTGGCCGACTTCAACATCACCCCTGATGTCGCCATCGTCGACCCCGAGCTCACCTACACCATGCCCGCCAAGCTGTGCGCTCACACCGGCATGGATGCTCTGACCCACTGCATGGAGGCCTACGTTTCTACCTTCGCCTCTATGTTCACCGACGCCAACGCTCTGCACGGCATCCGCGAGATCGTCGAGTGGCTGCCCAAGTCTTATGCTGGCGACCATGAGGCCCGTCAGCACATGCACGAGGCTCAGTGCATCGCCGGTATCGCCTTCTCCTCGGGCCTGCTCGGCATCGTTCACTCCATGGCTCACAAGACCGGTGCTGCCTTCGAGAACGGTCACATCATCCACGGTGCTGCCAACGCCATGTACCTGGGCAAGGTCATCCAGTGGAACTCCAAGGACCCGCGTGCTGCCGAGCGTTACGCTTACGTGGCCAAGGAGATCCTGCACCTTCCCGGCGAGACCAACGAGGAGCTCATCGCCGCGCTCGTCCAGAAGATTCGCGACCTCAACGACCAGCTCAACATTCCGCAGTCCATCAAGGACTACGCCAACGGCGGCGTGAAGGTCGACGCCGAGAACCCGCAGATGGTTTCCGAGGAGGAGTTCCTCGCCAAGCTGCCCGAGATCGCCGCGAACGCCGAGACCGACGCCTGCACGCCCGAGAACCCGCGTGAGACCAAGGCTGCCGACTTCGAGAAGATCCTCAAGGCCTGCTACTACGACACCGACATCGATTTCTAATCGACTCTTGTTATCGTAAGGAGGGGCTCCGCACGTATCCGTACGGAGCCCCTTTCTTTTTAATTATCAGAGGATGGGATAAACATGGCTGCAATCTTCAATAGCCCCAGCAAGTACATCCAGGGCCCAGACGAGCTGGCCAAGCTCGGCTCCTATGTCGAGCCGCTCGGCGCTAAGGCCCTTGTCATCGTGACGCCTTCGGGCAAGAAGCGCGTCGGTGCCAAGATCGAGGGCGGCTTTGCCGAGGCTAAGGCCGAGCTGCTGTTTGAGGACTTTAACGGCGAGTGCTCCAAGGGCGAGGTCGACCGTTTGGTGGCGCTCGCTCGCGACAACGGCTGCGACATCATCGTCGGCGTCGGCGGCGGCAAGATCCTCGACACCGCGAAGGCCGTCGCCTATTACCTGGAGTCCCCGGTTATCATTTGCCCCACCATTGCTTCGACCGATGCCCCGTGTTCGGCGTTTTCGGTGCTCTATACCGATGACGGCCAGTTCGATAAATATCTCTTCCTTAAGGCAAACCCCAACATTGTCCTGATGGATACGACGGTTATCGCGGCGAGCCCGGTGCGCCTGACGGTTTCCGGTATGGGCGATGCGCTCGCAACCTACTTTGAGGCCCAGGCGACGCATGATGCCGACGGTGGCACCTGCGCCGGCGGCAAGGGCGGCATGGCCGGCCTGGCGCTCGCCAAGCTCTGCTACGAGACGCTTATGGCCGATGGCATCAAGGCCAAGGTTGCTCTGGAGAAGGGCGCGCTGACGCCTGCCGTGGAGCACATCATCGAGGCAAATACGCTGCTCTCCGGCATTGGCTTTGAGAGCTCGGGCCTTGCTGCTGCTCATGCCATCCACAATGGCCTGACGATGCTGCCCGAGTGCCACAGCATGTATCACGGCGAGAAGGTCGCCTTTGGCACTATCGTCCAGCTGGTACTCGAGGATGCCCCGACCGAGAAGCTCGAGGAAGTCTTGGGCTTCTGCATTGAGCTGGGCCTGCCCGTTACGCTCAAGGAGCTGGGCGTTGCCGAGGTTACGCGCGAGAAGGCCATGATTGTTGCCGAGGCCGCGTGCGCGCCTGAGGACACCATGTGCAACATGCCGTTTGAGGTGACGCCCGAGATGGTCGCAAACGCCATCCTGGGTGCCGACGCGCTGGGCCACTACTATCTCATGGATGAGTAAATCAAGCTAAGGAAGGGGCAAAGCCAGCAGATGGCTTTGTCCCTTTTTGCTATGGTGCAAAGGGGTCAGGTTGCTTTGTACCAACTGTTGTTGATGAAAGGGCGGATTCTCGTATGGCGCTTCCCATGGTTTATGGCGGTCCCGGTCGGTATGTTCAGGGGCCGGGTGAGCTTTCGCGCCAGGGCAGGTATTTGTCATGGTTGGGCTGCGCTGCCTATGTCTTGTTTGACCAGGGCACCGAGGATCGGCTGTGCAGGCAGATCGTCGATGGATTTCTGGACGAAGATCTAAGCGAGCCATTCTTTAAGATCTATAACGGTCCGTGTACGGAAGAGGCCGTTGTAAAAATGGCTAAGGAAGCCCGGGCTGAGTATTGCGACATGGTGGTGGGTATTGGCGGCGGCAAGATGCTCGATATCGCCAAGGCCGTTGCGTTTTATGCCGAGTTGCCGTTGTGCGTATGTCCCACGGCGGCGTCGATGGACGGTCCGTGCAGCGCGATTTCGGTGCTGTATCACGAGGATGGGTCGTTCGACCGCTACCTGATGCTCGAGAAGAATCCAGACCTGGTCGTGGTCGATACCAACGTGGTCGCGGCGGCCCCACTGCGTATGACGGTCGCTGGCATGGGCGATGCGCTGGCAACGTACTTCGAGGCGCGTTCGTGCGCCGCGGCGCACGGCGTCAACGAACACGGTGGCGCGCCGGGGCACTTGGCTTTGGTTGCGGCTCGTGCCTGCTATGACACACTCATGGAGTGCGGCGTCGCTGCCAAGCGCGATCTCAAAAAGGGCCGTATATCGCCGGCGGTTGAGCGCCTGATCGAGTGCAATATTCTGCTCTCGGGCGTCGGCTTTGAGAGCGGTGGCTTGGCGTTGGCGCATGCCATCGCCAACGGGTTGACGATCCTGCCCGAGTGCAAGGCCATGCACGGCGAGGTCGTGGCATTTGGCCTAGTGGTCCAGCTTCGTTTGGAGCGTGCGCCCGAGCTTAATCAGGTGCTCGAGTTTTGCCAGCGCGTCGGCCTACCGACGACGCTCGAGGAGCTGGGCCTTGACGAGATTTCCGATGCCGACCTGATGAGCGTTGCAGATGCGGCCTTTAGAAACGAACGCAATAGGGCTAACGAACAGGCCAAGGTGACCAGGCAAAAGCTTGTCGAGCTCATGCGCGAGGCATAGCTTGGCACTTGATTGACCTTGTGCAATCGAGGCAGCGATAGGCCATGGACTATTTGCCGCAAAGATGAGCCGCGTGTAATTTGCCCGAGGCGTGGGCCGATAGCGTATCATTATCTCTTGCTTGTTTGCACTGCTCAGGGAGGGGCCGCGCATGGCGCAGGAACACGATCTGTTTGATGACATTATCGAGATCAGCAAGGGTTTCGACTTTCTTAAAAACCCGCTTGGCGGTGTGACCGATGCACTCGATCCGTCGGCGCCGCAGTGGAATCCTGCCGACTACAAGGAGCGCCCGCGCGGCAACACCATCCCGTGTTTGACCTGCAAAAACGAAAAGAGCGGCTGCACCGCGTGCATGGACGTATGCCCGGTCAACGCTATCGAGGTCGAGGAAGACTCCATCGAGATCCTCGACTCCTGTCGCAAGTGCGGCCTGTGCGCCGCTGCCTGTCCGACCGAGGCGATCATCTCGCCGCGCCTGGCGCCCAAAAACCTGTATGACGATATCGTCTCTGCCGCTACGAGCCATGAGACCGCCTACGTCACCTGCACGCGCGCCCTCAAGCGCATGCCGCGCGAAAACGAGGTCGTCGTTGCCTGCGTGGGCGATATTACGGCCGAGACTTGGTTCTCGGTGCTGGCCGACTATCCCAACGTGAGCGTCTACCTGCCGCTGGGCGTGTGCGATAAATGCCGCAACACCGGCGGTGAGGACATTCTGGGCGAGGCGATTGCGAAGGCCGAGGAGTGGTCCGGCACGGGTATGGGCCTGGAGGTCGACCCCAAGAGCCTCAAGTGCCATAAGCTTCGCGAGTACGAACGCAAGGAGTACATGGAAAAGATTGCCCGCACCACGGGCCTGACGGTGACCAAGCTCAATCCGGCGACGGCGGCGCTGGCCTCGGTGACGCAAAAGCTCAAGGCCCATCGCCATCAGATTACCCAGCTGGAGCGCACGCTCAACACCATGTGCGGCACCACGACGACCAAGCGTCGCCGTTCGCTCACGCACGGGCGCCAACTGGTGCTCTCAACGTTGCAAAACCACCCCGAGCTTGCCCTGAACATGCAGGTGAGCACGCCGGAATGCGATTTTGACAAGTGCACGTCGTGCGGCGAGTGCGTCAACGTGTGCCCCACGTTTGCCTGCGATTTGGTGGGAAGCGGCCGCTTTGCGTTGGAGTCGACGTATTGCTTAGGTTGCGGAGCCTGCGTCAAGGTGTGCCCCGAGCATGCGCTTAAGTTGGTTGAGCATGATGCATCCAACCTGGTCGTCGTCGATCCCGAAGCCGAGGAAAAGGCCGCCCAGAAGGCGAAGGCTCACGAAGAAGCTGAGAAGGTTAAGGCCGAGGCAAAGGCCAAGCTGGACAAGATGCTCGACCAGGTGGAAAAGCTCGCGGACTAGCTAAAAGAGCGTACATGATGGCCGGTGGGACAGGTGCTGCCCCGCCGGCCAAAAAAGTTGCGGTGGAATAGTTCCTGCTTTGCCCTTAAGCTGGCCATTCTAGGAACTATTCCACCGCAACTAATAGACAGTTAGCTCATACTGCTCTGATGGGTCTCGCTGCCGTTATTGCGGCGGGTGACCGTTTCGTGGAGTAAAAAGAAGCTGGGAACCTGCTTTGTCTCGGTGTATTCCATAAGGATGCCGTCGGCGTTGTAGGTCTGTCCGCGTACAACGGCGAGTGCGTTAAAGTCGTCGAGATCGAGCACGCGTGCATCCTCGGGCGTGGGATGTTCAATCGTTACATCGCGTTTGCCCGTGGCAATCTTAATGCCAAGGCCTTCTTCGAGGTAACGATAGATCGAGTCGTTGACAATCTCGGGTGTCAGCCCCGGTACCTGTGAGCTTAGGTAATAGGAGTCGTCGGAGCACACGGCCCGTCCGTCTGCATAACGGATGCGTTTGGCACGCGTGAGCTCACAGCCTTCAGGAAACCCGGTAATCTTGGAGAGCGCCTTGTTACAGACGAGGAGCTCAAAGACAGTGGTAACCGTTTTGAGCTCAAAGCCTCGGCTGGCTGCGATTTCCTTAAAGGTCTCGAGTCCGCCGCCGCCACAACTCGTCTCGTCACTGATGTTGCGAATGACGCGCATGCCTTTGCCTTGCTGGGGGAGCACGTAGCCATCTGCCGCAAGCATCGAGATGGCGCGACGGACCGTCATGCGCGAACAGCCAAACAGTTGCGTGAGTTCAGCCTCCGAAGGCAGATAGCTTAGATAGGCGTATGTGCCGTCGTCAATCGACTGCTTCACGTTGTCATAAATGGTTTGGAAGATGGCTCGCGCCATGACGGTCTCCTAGAGCTGAGTGCGCGAGCGGTGGATGAGGACTGCTCGCGCAGGTGTCGATCGATTTACTTGCTGGGGTCGATTATATATTTACCCATGGCACGCAGAGCTGGGTCTGACAGGATAGCGCCGAGTTCGTCGAGGGAAGCCACCTTGGCGACCATCGAGGATACGTCGAGCCTGCCAGAGTCGATGAGCTCGAGCGCGCGACGCTGCGTATAAGGGTTGATGTAGGACGAGGTAAGCACAAGCTCCTTCTGGAAGACCTCGAAGGGCTTGACGGTGATTGTCTCATCGGGCTTGGTGAGGCCGAACATCATGACCGTAGCCTTGTGGCCGGCGATCTGGATGGCCTGCTCGATGGTGACGGGCTTGCCAACACACTCGATAACGACATCGACGTTGCCGACGCCCTCCTGCTTCAGGCGGGCCGGGACGTCCTCGTGGATGGAATCAATGGCCAGGTCGGCGCCGAGTTTGAGCGCAACCTCGCGCTTGCCTTCGACAGGCTCGAGCAAGACAACCTTGGTGGCGCCGGCGTTTTTAGCAAGCTGCATCATGAGCAGACCGATCATGCCGCCGCCGATAACGACAACTGTGCTGCCGGGCTTGATGTTGCACATATCGATGCCGTGCAGGCAGCAGGCGACGGGCTCGGTCATGGCACCCTGCTCAAAGCTGGTGTGATCGCCCAACTTGTAGACTTGCTGCATATCGACGGAGCAGTACTCGGCAAAGCCGCCGTTAACGGTGGTGCCGTAACCGGTCATATGCTCGCAGTAGTGGTTGATTCCGTCGCGGCAGGGTTCGCAGCAGCCGCAGGGATGGTTTGGGTCGATGCACACGCGATCGCCCGGTTTAAAGCCAGCGACGTCGCTGCCCACGGCCTCGACAACGCCCGCAAACTCATGACCAAGGATCGTGGGCGGGGTAACGTCGGCCGCGCCCTTGTCGCCTTCATAGATATGCACGTCGGTGCCGCAGACGCCGCAAGCTTTGACGTTGATCAGAACGTCGCGCTTGCCCACGGCCGGCTTTGCCGATTCCTCGACTCTGAGGTCGTGCTTTCCATAGAAGACCGCGCTTTTCATGGTGACTCCTTAACGTGGCGGTGAATATTGTAATGAAGTATAGGCATGTCTACAGGTATAGACAAGCACATCTAGACAAGTTGAAAAGAAATATAATTTGCGGCCATAAGCTATGTTAGATTTAGCAGGCAAAATACTGGACTTATACCGTTTACGGCCAATAATCGACCGCTGACCGAACATAGAAACCGTATTAACTTGTCTAGATAAGTGATATGATAAAAATAGAAGCGCAAGAAGCCGGGGACACGGGCCCACCCGTCCAATTGCACGAGGTACACGCAAACGGCGCGTCTGCGGTCTCGAGTGAAGCCAAAACCGCAGTCGCTCCGAATGAAGAGAGGGGGATTCCCCGTCATGATGCAAAAGATACAACGTTTCGGCGGTGCAATGTACACGCCTGCAATTCTTTTCGCATTTTCCGGAATTGTCGTTGGCCTGGGTACGTTGTTTACCACCGAGGCGATCTTTGGCGAGATGGCCACTGCGGGCCATCTTTGGTTTGATTGCTGGAATGTGCTGCTCCAGGGTGGTTGGACGCTCTTTAACCAGATGCCGTTGCTGTTTTGCGTAGCGTTGCCAATCTCGCTCGCGAACAAGCAGAACGCTCGCTGCTGCATGGAGGCTTTGGCCATCTATCTTACCTTCAACTACTTTGTAAGCACAATCTTGGGGCAGTGGGGCCCTGTCTTTGGCGTCGACTACTCTGTCGAGGCAGGCAGTGGTACTGGTCTTGCCACTATCGCAAGCATCAAAACGCTTGATATGGGCATCATGGGCGCGCTCATTATCTCTGGTATCGCCACGATGCTGCATAACAAGTTCTTCGATACCGAGCTCCCCGAGTGGTTGGGCGTGTTCTCGGGCTCCGTGTTCATCTATATGATCGGTTTCTTCGTTATGGTTCCGGTCGCTCTTATCGCCTGCCTGGTGTGGCCGCATGTTCAGGCTGCTATCTCCGCCTTCCAGGGATTCATCCTTTCCGCCGGTACGTTTGGCGTGGGTGTCTTTGCTTTCTTCGAGCGCGTGCTGATTCCTACAGGCCTGCACCACTTTATCTATACGCCGTTCTATTACGACAACGCGGCGGTCAACGGCGGCATCTTTGCTGCTTGGGCCAATATCCTGCCCCAACTGGCTGCCGATCCGAGCATTGCTCTTAAGGATGCCGCACCCTGGGCTGCCTATACCTGCCCTGGTTGGACTAAGGTCTTCGGCTCGCTTGGCGTCGCCATTGCGTTTTATATGACCGCCAAACCCGAGCGTAAGCAGCGCGTCAAGGCTCTGCTGATCCCGGTCACCCTTACCGCTATGCTTTGCGGTATCACCGAGCCGCTTGACTTTACCTTCCTGTTCATTGCGCCCGGCCTGTTCGTCGTCCACTGCGTGCTCGGAGCGCTCGGCTGCATGGCTCAAAACCTCCTTGGCGTCGTGGGCATCTTCGACGGCGGCATCATCTCGATGCTCTCGTGGGACTGGCTGCCCCTTTGGGCCGCACACGGTCTGCAGTACGCCATCTCCATCCTTGTCGGTCTGTGCTTTACCGCTCTTTGGGTCGTGGTCTTCCGTTTCCTGATCGTCAAGTTCGACTTTAAGACCCCCGGTCGCGAGGATGACGATGTTGAGGTCGAGCTCAAGTCCAAGGCCGACTACAAGCAAAAGCAGGGCGGTGCTGGCAAATCGGTCGCCCAGAGTAAAGATGATGAGCGCTTGGTGCTTGCCGAGAACATCCTCGATCTGCTCGGTGGCACGGATAACATCATCGATGTAACTAACTGCGCTACCCGTCTGCGCGTTAACGTCAAGGACAAGAGCGTCGTTGCACCCGAGGCTTCCTTCAAGGCGATCGGTACGCATGGTTTGGTGGTCCAAGGTCAGTCAATCCAGGTCATCATCGGCCTTACCGTCCCGCAGGTTCGCGAGAAGTTCGAGAGCCTTCTGAAGTTCGAGAGCCTTCTGTAAACCATCGTCCATCGAAACAATCGGCCTTGCGAGCCGGTATGCACCGCAAGGCCGATTCTAGAGATAAAAAACTCCACTTCTAGGTAACAATTCCAAACCGCGCAAGGCCGCGTGCGGGGACGGATTGAGCAAGCGGCCAGAATGAGGAGGACATCATGTCCAAGAAGAACTATGCCGTGACCATTGCCGGCGGTGGCTCCACCTTTACTCCGGGCATCGCTCTGATGCTGCTTGAGGAGCGCGATCGCTTCCCGGTCAACAAGGTGACCTTCTACGACAACAACGCCGAGCGCCAGGAGACCGTGGCCAAGGCCTGCGAGATCTACTTCCACGAGAACGCCCCCGAGGTTGAGTTCAGCTACACCACCGATCCCGAGACCGCATTCACCGGGACCGACTTCGTCCTTGCTCACATCCGCGTTGGCCTGTACGCCATGCGCGAGCTCGACGAGAAGATTCCTCTCAAGTACGGCTGCGTTGGCCAAGAGACCTGCGGTGCCGGCGGTATCGCCTACGGCATGCGCTCCATCGGTGGTGTCATCGAGATCCTCGACTACATGGAGAAGTACAGCCCCAACGCCTGGATGCTCAACTACTCCAACCCCGCGGCCATCGTCGCCGAGGCCTGCCGCGTGCTGCGCCCCAACAGCCGCATCATCAACATCTGCGACATGCCGATCGACCTCATGGATAAGATGAGCCGTATGTGCGGCATCAAGGATCGTCGCGAGCTGCAGTATAGCTACTACGGCCTCAACCACTTTGGTTGGTGGAGCAAGATCTACGACAAGGATGGCAACGACCTCATGCCGCAGATTAAGGAGCACATGGCTAAGAACGGCTACCTGGACGGCATCGAGCACGAGGCCGGTAAGGAGCAGCATGTCGAGGAGAGCTGGATTCACACCTTCGGCAAGGCCAAGGATGTCTATGCTGTCGATCCCGAGACGATTCCCAACACCTACCTCAAGTACTACCTGTACCCGGACTATGTTGTCGAGACGTCTGACCCCAACTACACTCGCGCCAATGAGGTTATGGACGGCCGCGAGAAGAAGGTCTTTGGCGCTTGCCGCGACATCATCGCCAAGGGTACTGCCAAGGACGGCGGCTTTGAGCCCGACGTACACGCCAACTACATCGTCGACCTTGCCTGCGCACTGGCCGAGAACACGCTCGAGCGCTTCCTGCTGATCGTCCCCAACGATGGTGCTGTGCCCAACTTCGACCCGACGGCCATGGTCGAGGTGCCTTGCATCGTCGGTTCCAACGGCTTTGAGGAGATTTGCCAGGGCCCGATTCCGCAGTTCCAGAAGGGTCTGATGGAGCAGCAGGTTTCCGTCGAGAAGCTCGTTGTCCAGGCTTGGGTCGAGGGCAGCTACCAGAAGCTCTGGCAGGCGCTCACGCTCTCCAAGACCATTCCTTCGGCAAGCGTTGCTAAGCAGATCCTGGACGAGCTCATCGAGGCCAACAAGGATTTCTGGCCCGAGCTTAAGTAAGGACTACTGTCTAGAACTCTCACGCATCTCTGCTTCATTTGCGCCGCCGTGGTGTCCGGATTCGCCCGGATGCTGCGGCGGCGCTATACTTATGAAGTTTGAAGTACCTGTACCAAAAGGAGCTGTCGTGTCCCTTTCCATCGGTATCGTGGGCCTGCCCAACGTGGGCAAGTCGACGTTGTTCACCGCGCTTACCAAAAAGACCGGCCTTGCCGCCAACTACCCGTTTGCCACGATCGACCCTAACGTGGGTATCGTCGATGTGCCCGATAGCCGCCTGCAAAAGCTCGCCGACATCGTTAACCCCGGCCGCATTGTGCCGGCTACGGTCGAGTTTGTCGACATCGCTGGCCTGGTGAAGGGTGCCAACGAGGGCGAGGGCCTGGGCAACCAGTTCTTGGCAAACATCCGCGAGACCGACGCCATCTGCGAGGTCGTGCGCTACTTTAAGGATCCCAACGTCATGCGTGAGGTGGGCCGCACGGGCGAGTTCGTCGACCCCGCCGGTGACGCCGATACCATCATGACCGAGCTCATCCTGGCCGACATGGGCACGCTCGAAAAACAGCTGCCCAAGCTCGAGAAGGAGGCCAAGCGCGACAAGGAGCTCATGCCCAAGTTCGAGGTCGCCAAGCGTCTGCTTGCCTGGCTCAACGAGGGCAAGCGCGCCGCATCCATGGAGATGACCGACGAGGAGCGTGCTGCCGCCAAGGGCCTGTTCCTGCTCACTATGAAGCCCATTCTGTACGTGGCCAACGTGGACGAGGATATGCTCAACGAAGACCTGGCGCCCATCGATGGCGTCAAGCCGTTGCCCATCTGCGCCAAGATTGAGGCCGAGCTTTCCGAGCTCGATCCCGAGGACGCCGCCGACTACCTGGAGAGCTTGGGCCTGGAGCAGCCCGGTCTGGACGTGCTCGCGCAGGCGGCCTATAAGCTGCTCGGCCTGCAGTCGTTCTTTACGGCCGGCGAGATGGAGGTCAAGGCCTGGACGGTTCGTCAGGGCGCGACCGCCCCGCAGGCCGCCGGCGTCATCCACACCGATTTTGAACGCGGCTTTATTAAGGCCGAGGTTATTGGCTACGACGACTACATCGAGCTCGGTGGCGAGCAGGGCGCCAAGGCTGCCGGCAAGCTGCGCATCGAGGGCAAGGACTATGTCATGGCCGATGGCGACGTCGTGCACTTCCGCTTTAACGTGTAAGGGCGACGCGCATGTTTAAATATGGCAAAAAAGCCGGCTACATGGGTATTGCACTGCTCGTACTTGCGGTGATTCCGCTGGTGGTCGCAGCGTTTGTGGTCCCCAACATTGGCCCCGAGGTGGCAACGAAGTTTAACGCAGCTGGCGAGGTAACGCGCTGGGGCAAGAGCTACGAGTTGCTGGCGCTGCCGGTGCTCAACTTGCTGCTGAGCGTGGCGACGTACTTTACGGCGGGACGCCAGGCCAAGAACAATGAGGACTCTGCCGCCATGGCGCGCATCGTGTGCGAGCGCTACCTGCGAAACGGCTGCATCACGGGTGTGTTTCTCAACGTGGTCAACGTTTACTTTATGTACTCGGCGATTACCGGAACGGGCTTTGGCTTTGGTTTCTAGCTTGTCCTTTTAGGCAACGAGCCTGCACGCATATTCAATGGCTGCTGCGAGGCCGCCGCTCGATCGTGGTTTAAATACCATGTCGGCGGCGGCCTCGTTTTCGTATCCGGCGCCGCGAAGGGCGAGTGCGATACCGGCTTCGAGGAGAAGGGGCAGGCCACGCTGGCTGGTTGCTATTACTACGGCCTGGTCAAGGGTGCAGCCGTGCGTTCGGCATTGAGAGGCGAGCTCGCCTCTCGCCGGGTTGGGGAGCAGTGCGGTCGCAACACGGCTCGATAGCAACGTAAAGGCTGTTCGTTCATCCGGGGAAAGGCATTCGGCCTCAACGACGACAAGCTTGGGCTGCATGCCGTCTGTGCAGCGTGATTTTTGACGCATGCAAATTGAGCAAGCCGACATAGAAAACTCCTGTATATTCGGCAAAACGTAAACTATAGTTTACGTTTTTGTTTTGCTCCATTTCAAACTCGTCTGCATGAATGAACATGCGAGACAGATTCTTGGCGAGCGAGTTGAGCGGACGCGCAAGGCCCTTGGTATCTCCAAGGTCGATTTTTGCGTGGCGGTTGGAATCAGCCGACCGTATCTCGACCAAATCGAAAGCGGAAAGGCAAACAGTACGCTCGAGATTTTATTTAAACTTGCGCCCGCGCTTGGCATGACGGTGTCAGAACTTCTCGAGGGCATCGAATAGGGGATACCCGTCGACAATTGAATTACACCATCGGGATACGGTCGTGGTTGACTTGGCTGTAGAACAGGCGCTGAATCTCGGCCGCATCACGTGACTGGCCGAGCGCCCACATGGTTTTGGCCACGAGCGTTTCGGTGGTCATATCGTCGCCGCGCAAAATACCCGGATGGTCGGCGTAGGCACGGCCGACCTCATAAACGCCCAGATCGAGGCCCTCTTCGGGGACCTGCGTGGTCATAACGACGGTGAGGCCCGAATAGACCCAGCGGAAAATCGCATCTTGGAATGACTCGCCCGACTCACCAAACTCGGGAATACCGCCAATGCCAAAGGTCTCAAGGATTACGGCATCGTAGCTATCGGCTAGGGCGTCCAGGATACCCGGGTTCACGCCGGGCGTCAGCTTAAGGACAAACACGCGCGGGTCGATACTGTCGTAGAAACGAACCGGGCTCTCATTCTGATGCGTGCCGTGAAGCCCGTTGCGCACGATGCGGTCGTTGCGGATATAGGCGATGGGCGGATAGTTGACGCTAATGAACGCGTTAAAGCTCATGGTGCGCTGTTTGCGGGCGCGCGTGCCGGCAATGGCTACGCCGCCAAACACGATCGAGACGTCGTGCGAGTGCTCGTCGAGCGCATAGAGCAGGCTCTGGTACAGGTTGAGCTTGGCGTCGGTAAAGGGATTGCCCATGGGCTTTTGCGAGCCGGTGAGCACGATGGGCTTGGGGCTGTCCTGAATCAGGTAGGAAAGCGCTGCCGCGGTATAGCTCATGGTGTCGGTGCCGTGCAGAATCACGAAGCCGTCGTGGTCGGCATAACCCTCGACGACGACGTCGCGGATACGCATCCAGTCACTGGGGCGCATATTGGTGCTGTCGATGTTCATGGGCTGCATGACGTCGAGCTCGCAGAGGCCCGAGATCTCGGGGACGCTCTGGGCGAGCTCCTCACCGGTCAGGGCGGGGGAGAGGCCGTTGCCGTCCTCGGTCGATGCGATGGTGCCGCCCGTGGCGATGAGAAGGATGCGCTTCATGCTGGTATTCCTATCGTATTTGCCGCCGCAGAGGCGGAGTCGTTCGGCAGTATTGTGGCACAGGGCGTCCAATGTTCAAACGTATTACATTATCTGTAACGTCTGGTAACACTTCAATTGCCGTCAAATAGGGGCCCAGGTCGTGCGTTTGCCGTGCGCTGATGGCTGCGAGGGACGAGAAACCCCATATAACGTGTACACTATGGAGGTTATTTTCGTTCATTCACGCGGGTGGGCACCGGCTCCCCGCCAACAAGAGGGGGAACCATGGATCAAAAGGCTTCCGCAAAGGTCCTCGTACTCGACTTTGGTGCGCAGTACGGTCAGCTCATTGCCCGTCGCGTCCGCGACCTCAACGTGTATTCCGAGATTGTCCCCTGCGACATCTCGGCCGACGAGATTCGCGAAATGAACGCCTCTGCGCTCATCCTTTCCGGCGGCCCGGCCTCTGTGTACGCCGAGGACGCTCCGTCTATCGATCCCGCCATCTTTGACCTGGGCCTTCCCGTCCTGGGCTTTTGCTACGGCCATCAGATCACGGCCGTGACGCTCGGCGGCAAGGTCGGCCACTCCGAGGTAGGCGAGTACGGCCGCGCCACCATCACGCGTACGGCCGGCGCCAAACTCTTTAACTCCACGCCCATGGAGCAGACCGTGTGGATGAGCCACCGCGACGCCGTGTCCGAGGTGCCCGAGGGCTTTACCGTTACCGCCAGCACCGACGTGTGCCCGGTTGCCGCCATGGAGTGCGTCGAGCGCAAGATTTTCACCACGCAGTTCCACC
This sequence comes from uncultured Collinsella sp., assembly GCA_902496005.1. Lineage (GTDB taxonomy): Bacteria > Actinomycetota > Coriobacteriia > Coriobacteriales > Coriobacteriaceae > Collinsella. The sequence goes on along the minus strand of CABUZI010000008.1, from coordinate 14,278 downwards.
CCGAGGTCAAGCACTCGGAGTACGGTCAGCAGCTGCTGAGCAACTTCCTGTTTGAGATCTGCGGCCTGGAGCCCAACTGGAGCATGGACAACCTGGTCGAGACCATGACGGCCGAGTTCCGCGAGAAGGTCGGCGACGACCGCGTGATTCTGGCCCTGTCCGGTGGCGTCGACTCCTCCGTCGTGGCTGCGCTGGGCGCTCGCGCCGTGGGCAAGCAGATGACCTGCGTGTTCATCAACCACGGTCTGCTGCGCAAGGGCGAGCCCGAGCAGGTGGAGGAGGTCTTCACCAAGCAGTTCGATGTCGACTTTATTCACGTCCACGCCGAGGACCGTTATGCCGAGCTTTTGGCCGGCGTGACCGAGCCCGAGGAGAAGCGCCGCATCATCGGTACGCAGTTCTGGAAAGAGTTCTTCGCCGTGGCGCAGCAGCTCGAGACCGATGGCAAGCCGGTCAAGTACCTGGCTCAGGGCACCATCTACCCCGACATCATCGAGTCCGGCGCTCGCAAGACGGGCGGCAAGACGGCCACCATCAAGAGCCACCACAACCTGATTCCGTTCCCCGAGGGCGTGCACTTCGACCTCATTGAGCCGCTCGATCACTTCTTTAAGGACGAGGTTCGCGCGCTTGGTCTGGCGCTCGGACTGCCGGGCCACATCGTGTTCCGTCAGCCCTTCCCGGGCCCGGGTCTGGCCATCCGCATCATCGGTGCGGTCGACAAGGAGAAGCTTGAGATCCTCAAGAATGCCGATGCCATCGTGCGCGAGGAGCTCGATGCTTACAACCAGCGCCTGTTTGAGCAGACCGGTGAGCGCAACTCCGAGCACAGCTGCTGGCAGTACTTCGCGGTCCTGCCCGACATCAAGTCCGTCGGCGTTATGGGCGATGAGCGCACCTACCAGCGCCCGATCATCCTGCGCGCCGTCGAGTCCAGCGATGCCATGACCGCTGATTGGGCCAAGCTGCCCTACGACGTACTGGCCCGCATCTCCGGCCGCATCGTTGCCGAGGTCCCCGGCGCCAACCGCGTGTGCTACGACATCACGTCCAAGCCGCCCGCGACCATCGAGTGGGAGTAAACGATATTCGTTGATTTCAAGCCTCTGACCTGCGAAAACAGGTCGGGGGCTTCTTATTTTGCAACCTCTGTGCAACCTTTGCGGTTTCGCGCCCCGTGAACAGGGGACGTAGCACTGTTCACATCTGGGCCCATGTCGGCACCGATCAATGCCCGCGCTGCTTCTGCTTGCGCTTCAGCTTCCGCTGCTCGAAGCACGTCGCCCGGGATTCCTCGCCAGAGGAGAACTGACCGTTCCTTGCGAAACCGCGAGACCAGCTATATCCGCTTGTTGCGGGCTTGCTTGAGCCAGTTCCTCTTGAAAGAGCCTATACCTCCGAAGAACTTGTTGTACGTCTCACCGTTCTCCTTGGCCTCGTACTTGACCAAGGCAAGTTCGATAGTGCAGAGGTAATCCGCCACTTGCTCGAGGCGGTAGTCGGTCATCGAGGTCTTGCGGCGTCGGACGACCCCTTTTGAGAGGACCTTGCCCACCGAGTCGTCTCGCCCGCGGAACAGAAGGAGCGCATCCTCGCGACCTTCGGCGACCTGTGCTGCGAGATGGAGGGCTGCACCATCGTGCAGGGCCCTTTCCAAAGCGAAGTGTCGAGCCGAAGTGTTGAGCGTCGGCCCTGAATGTTCAATGGCCGTTGTTTTCTGCCCCTCAAGTGGTGAACTTCTCCTCGGGGCTGTTGATTCCCCCACGCGCCCCCTTCCGTTCTCTGTGTTCCCCTTATACTCCTTGTACAAGGAGGTAAGAAGTCATGGACAAGACCGCACAGGACAGCTTGGCAAAGAAACCCGTCGACATGAGGGACAGGATTCTCGAGCATCTCGAGGCCCTTACCTCTGCCGTCTCGCTCGACGACCTTGCCCGTCTGTCTACCTCCGACATCGCCGAGACGCTCATCATCTCCAGGAGCCTGGCGAGCCAGTACCTCAACGACCTTGTTCGCGCCGGCCTTGTGGTTAAGGTGGCGGGCAGGCCTGTCCGTTATTTTCATCGCCGCGCGTTCCAGAAGCGTTTTCAGGTAAAGCTCTCTGCAAGCGAGTACGCCTCGCTCGCCGACCTCATCCAGGCGACGGGAATCGCCGATCACCGCGACTTCGCGCGTGCCGTGGGCTTCGACCTGAGCCTCAGCTCCGTTGTCGAGCAGTGCAAGGCTGCGGTTCAGTACCCTCCGTTTGGCCTACCCATCCTCTTGAGCGGCGGCGTGGGTGTCGGTAAGTCTTTCCTTTCTCGCCTTGTGTACGAGTACGGCAAGAACCAGGGCTTGCTGTCCCGCGACTCCTCCTATGTGCGCATCGACTGCGCCGGGGTCCCGGACGCCGCCTCGTTCAACGGGCTTCTTGACGAGTCGATCGCGAAATCGCGCGGGGGTGTGGTTTTTGTCAACGGCATCGAGGCGCTCTCTCCCTCTGCGATGGAGCACTGCCTTGCGACGGCCCTCGGGCTCGATGCCTCCCAGGATGCGCCGCGCGCTCGCCTCGTTCTTTCGACGACGCTTTCTGCCGATGACCTGAAGGTTTCCTCGGCCTACAGCAAAATGCCCATCTGTGCCCGCGTCCCCTCACTCAAGGAGCGGACCCCCGAGGAGCGCGAGGATCTCATCTTGAGCTTCCTGCGTAGCGAGGGGTGCCGAATCGGTTCTGATGTGAAGATCAGCCGCGGCGCATACCGTTGCCTCGTGAACGCGGATTTTTCCGATAACATCGCCGGCTTGCGCGCCTGCGTGACGAACTGCTGCGCCAAAGCGTTCCTCAATCGCGAGGGCGACTACGTCGTCGTTCGCCCGTATCTTCTTCCCAGCGGGCTCCTCTCCTCCGCGCAGATCGATCAACAGCCCGACGATGGCGTTCTGATCGACGCGTCTCTGGATGCCGCCGAGAGCACAGGGCCGGTCGAGCAGGCGCTCGATGCCCTGTGCTCTCTCGATGAGCGATTCTGCGCCGGGGAGCTCTCTGTCTCCGAGCTCGTCTCGCAAGCTGTCTCCGCTGTGCGCGGCGTTGAGGATCACTTGATCTTCGGCCGCGGCGTTACCTCCTCGAGGTCGCGCGCCTTCGAGCGCATCGTGGGCGCGGTCCTTGCCGACGCAGGCTCTTCTTATGGCATCGAGCTTTCGAGGAAGGTCGCTTTTCTACTGGCCCAGGAGATTTGCCTGCAGTTGTGGCCGGGCATCGGCCTGGCTAAGCGAAAGTCTGCCTGTGCGGAGCAAATCTCCCATCTCCTCGGTGCCGTGACCTCCGAATTGCCGTTTGCCTCGAGCGTCTCCGATCAGGTCGCCGCAGACGTGGAAGGGGCGCTGGGAATCTCGCTCGATCACTTCACGAAGACGCTTCTGACGCTGTGCGTCGCATCGGAGTCTCGCGACGCGAAGGCTCTTCGAACGCTCTGCGTCATCTTGTCCCACGGCTACTCAACGGCGACGAGCATCGCCGACGCGGCGAACCGTATGCTCGGCATGCATGTGTACGAGGCGGTCGACATGCCCTACGACCAGCAGCTGAAGGATATCGTCGGTCCGCTCCAGCGCCTCGTCGACCGCCATTCCTACTGCACCGGGGTCGTGTTCCTCGTCGATATGGGCTCCTTGGAGGAGGCCTATAAGGCCCTCGAGAACGTTACCGACTCCACTATCGGCGTGGTGAACAACGTCTCTACCGGTCTTGCGCTCGAGATCGGGGTCGGGCTGCTCGGCGGCAAGTCCATCGCCGAGGTTCTTGGCGATGCGACCGCCGCGTGCGTGACGCACTGCAAGGTGATCGAGCGCGTCAACCGTGAGGACGCCATCGTCTTCTGTTCCGAGTCCGGGGTCGACGCCGCGGAGAGGATACGCCAGCTCGTCTCGCAGAGCCTCCCGCGCACCATAGGCGCGCGCCTGCTCACGAGGCCCTTCAAGCAGCTCGTCGCGAACGGGTCGAACGACGCCGTTTTCTCCGAGCACCGCGTCTGCGCCGTCATCGGCACGGGAGACCCCGGGGTCGCCTCCATCCCCTTCGTCGCCCTCGAGGACATCATGTCGACGGCGTCCGCCTCTAAGGTCGATGCCGTGTTCGGCAGGTGGCTTGACGCTTCCGAGCTCTCTTCTTTCCACGAGAAGCTGCTCTCGAACATGACGCTGCAGAACGTCATCCGCTCCATCACCATCCTCGACCCGGAGCGGCTATTCCACGAGATCGAGAGCGCCGTGCACGAGCTTCAGCGCAGGACAGGCGAGAAGATCGGCAGCAACGCCATCATTGGGCTCTACGTCCACCTCTGCTGTCTCGTCGAGCGCCTTGTTACCAGAAACCCCATTGAGACCTACGTTGGCCAGGACCGCTTCGAGGAGGAGCGTGCCGATTTCATCGAGTCCTTCAGGCAGAGCTTCTCGAGTATCTCGACGCGCTATCGCGTAGAGGTTCCCGTAAGCGAGATCGCATATGTCTTCGACTACATAAGCGTGAGCGCCGCCCCGGCGCGAGAAGAGCGCCTCGGCTCCTCGGACCTCCTGCTCGACGAGTGACCTTCCCCGCGCCGCCGCAAGCTGACCGCGCGTCCTCAATAATCCGATAACCCCTTGCCCGGCGCGAATCCGGATAGCGCCGAGGCAGTACCGAACGTAAAACTTCATTTGATAGGAGCAAACATGAGTGTTGTTATGGCACGAATCGACAATCGCCTGCTTCACGGCATCATCGTGACGCAGTGGGCCCCGGTGTCGGGCGCGACCCGAGTCATGGTCATCGACGACAAGGTCGCCGGCGACGAAGTCCTGAAGTCCACTATGAGGATGGCGCGCCCCGCGGGCATGGCCGTCTCGATCATCTCCGAGCAGACCGCGCTCAAGAACTTCGCGGCGGGCAAGTACGACCGCGAGAAGGTCTTTGTCATCGCCAAGGAGCCCGAGACGATCCTTCACCTGGTCGAGTCGGGCATCGAGCTCCCGTCGCTGATCGTCGGCGGCTCTCTTGTCAAGGAGGGCGGCGTCCAGCTCACCCAGCGCGCCTATGCCTCCGCCGAGAACGTCCAGAGCTACAAGGCGCTCATCGCCCGCGGCGTCAAGGTGACGGCACAGTTCGTGCCCGCCGACAAGCCCGTCTCCGTCGCCGACCTCATCTAAGGAGGGATCATGGTCAACTTCACTATCCTGCAGGTCGTCCTTTTGACCCTGCTGGCCTTCATCAAGCACGTGGACTACTACGGCATCCCGATGATCTTCGTCAGCTATGCCGTCTTCTGGGGCCTTATCACCGGCGTCGTCATGGGCGACTGGCAGACCGGCCTCGTCATCGGCGGCACCATCCAGCTCATGCAGCTCGGCGTCGCGGGCTTCGGCGGCTCGTCGATTCCCGACTACGGCACGATGGCCATCATCGCCACCGCCTACGGCGTGACCCTGGGCGCGGACACGGGCCTCGCCATCGGCCTGCCGGTCGGCATGCTCGGCATCCAGCTCGACGTCATCGTCAAGATCCTCAACGGCTTCGTCGTCGAGAAGTCCCAGAAGTTCTGCAACGAGGGTAAGTTCAATCAGATGAACGCCATCCTGTGGGTCTGCCCCGCGCTCTTCGGCCTGTGCGCCGCCCTGCCCGTCTTTGTCTCCGTGACGCTCGGCCAGCCCGCCGTCAACTGGCTCCTCGAGGTCATGCCTCAGTGGTTCCTCTCCGGCCTCACCCTCGCCGGCAAGATGCTCCCGGCCATCGGTATCGCCATGCTGCTCCGCTACATGCCCACCGGCAAGTACTTCCAGTACCTGCTCGTCGGCTTCTTCCTCTCGGCCTTCCTGAACGTGCCCATCATCGGCGCCGCCATCGTCGGCGTTGCCCTCGCGATCGCGTTCTACCAGCGTGCCGAGAGGGACACCGAGCTCGCCGCCCACGCTTCCGCAGACGCCTTCATCGGAGAGGATGAGTAACCATGGAAAACGAGAACATCACCGCCGTCGCCGAGGGCAAGCCCTCCGGCTACAAGGTCACCAAGAAGGATCTGCGCAACGCGAACTGGCGCTGGCTCATGAGCGTGTGCACCTTCAACTACCAGACCCAGCAGGGCGCCTCAGTCGCCTACGCCCTCTCGCCGGTCCTGAGGAAGATCTACACGAACGACGAGGACTATAAGCAAGCGCTCAACAACCACTTCCGCTACTACAATACCCAGCCTTGGCTCGCCGCCATCATCCTTGGCGCCTGCGTGGCCATGGAGGAACGCGACGGCCTAGCGGCGGCGGACGCCGTCCAAGACCTGAAGATCGGCACCATGGGACCGCTCGCCGGCGTCGGCGACTCCCTGCTCATGACCATGATCCCGACCATCATGGGCTCCATCGCCGCCTACATGGCCATCGAGGGCAACCCCGTGGGAGCCGGCATCTGGTTCGCGCTCATCCTGGCCATCTTCTGGGTCCGCATGCACGCCCTCGAGTTCGGCTACAAGCAGGGCGTGAAGCTCGTCACCGACTTCAGCGAGAAGCTTCCCAACCTCACTGCCGCCGCCTCCGTGCTCGGCCTCACCGTGGTCGGCTGCCTCATCGCCTCGGTCATCGGCGTCACCTGCCCGATTAGCTTCAGCTTCGGCGACGTCTCGATGGAGATTCAGCCGCTGCTCGACAAGATCCTGCCTGCCATGATCCCCGCCGCCATCACGGGAAGCGCGTATTACCTTCTTACCAAGAAGAACGCGAGCATGACGGCCCTCATCCTCGTGGTGATCGTCCTCGCGATGGTCGCCTCCGCCGCTGGCATCCTCGCCTAGCTTCGACCCAAGAGATTGGTGAATCAATGAGAAAGATAGTTGTGGCGAGCCATTCCCTTCTCGCCCAGGGCTTCAAGGACACCCTCGAGTTCCTTACGGGTAAGAGCGATGCCGTCAACGCCGTGTGCGCCTACGTGAACGACAACGGCGAGGGGCTCGACGCGGCGGTCGAGGCGGCTCTTTCGGGCACTGACGAGGTCGTCGTCCTCACCGACGCGCTCGGCGGCAGCGTGAACCAGCGCTTCTCCCGCTTCGCCTCCGACCGGATCCACGTGATCGCGGGTGTCAACCTCCCGCTCGCCATGACGGTCGCGCTCGCGCGCCCCGACGAGAAACTCGACTTCGACGCCCTCGTCGACGAGGCGCGCCAGCAGATCGTCTACGTGAACGGTGCCAGTTCCGCCGAGTGCGAAGACGACGAATAGAGGAGGTCGACGATGAGAGAGTTCCTTAAGGACGTGTGGATGCACGGCGGTGAGGAAAGCCGCGCCATCACCCCCGAGAACATCACGGGCGAGAAGGGCCGTGCCGCCATGTCGGCCAGCCACCTCGGCGTCGGCCGCAAGGGCTCGTGCTGCGTGCCCCTTGAGTCCGGCGAGACCATCACGCTCGCGGACATCGAGGGCCCCGGCATCATCCGCCACATCTGGATGACCGTCCCCGACAAGACCGCCGCCGGCAGCTTCGTCATGCGCGACCTCGTGCTGCGCTTCTACTGGGACGACGAGGAGACCCCCTCGGTCGAGTGCCCTGTCGGCGACTTCTTCTGCAACGGCTTCGGTGAGCGCGCCATCGTCAACTCGATGCCCATCTGCGTGAACCCGACGGGCGGCATGAACTGCTACTTCGAGATGCCTTTCAGGAAGCACGCCAAGGTCACGCTTACGAGCGAGCACCCCGGGTTCATTAAGTACATCTTCTACACGTTCAACTACGCGCTCACCGACGTGCCGGACGACGCCATGTACTTCCACGCCCGTTTTAACCGCGAGCGCAGCACCCGCAGGGGCGTCGACTACACCGTGCTCGACGGCGTGCGCGGTAAGGGCTACTACGTCGGCACCTACATGGCCCTGTGCGCCCTGGAGCGCTATTGGTGGGGCGAGGGCGAGATGAAGTTCTTCCTCGACGGCGACGAGGAGTTCCCCACGGTCACCTCGACGGGAGCCGAGGACTACTTCGGCGGTGCCTGGGCCTTCCTCGACAGGCCGCCCCACGCGCTGCCCGAGGCGCAGTGCTTCAACACGCTGTTCGCCGGCTACCCGTACCGCTCGACGCGCGACGCCACGCGCGACCGCTTCAGCGCGGGCAAGCCGAACCCGAACCCGATGCTCGCGACCAACGACGACGCGCTGCCCAGGCACGGCCTCTACAGGTGGCACCTTCCCGACCCGATCTCGTTCAAGGAGGACCTGCGCGTGACGTTCCAGGACCTCGGCAACGACGACATCAAGCTCTACGAGCGCGAGGACGACATCTCCACCGTCGCCTACTGGTACCAAAGCGAGCCGCACGCCGTGCTCGCCCCGTTTGCCGCAAGGCAGGACCGCGTGCCCAGGTAGGGTCGCCTCGAAACAAGCCAACGTTATGGGCGCCCGCGGTTGGCCATGACTGCGGGCGTCCCTTTGTAAGGAGGATCACATGAGCGAAAAGCAAATGAGGCTCGGCGCCCTCGAGGCCGGCGGGACCAAGATGGTCTGTGCCGTGGTGTCCGGCGACGGCGAGGTTCTCGACCGTATGGAGACCCCGACGCTTACGCCCGCCGAGACCGTCCCGCAAATGGTCGAGTGGTTCGCCGCCCGCGATGTGGACGCGTTGGGTATCGGCGCCTTCGGCCCGACCTGCGTCGACCCCAACGATGAGCACTACGGTTCCATCCTCCAGACGCCCAAGCTCGCGTGGCGAGGCTATGGTCTTCGCGCCGCGTTCGCCGACGCCCTCGGGATTCCGGTGGCCTACGACACGGACGTGAACGTTGCCTGCCTCGGCGAAGTGGTCTTCGGCTGCTGCAAGGGGCTCGAGGACGCCGTCTACGTGACCATCGGCACCGGCGTGGGCGCGGGCGTCATGTGCGCGGGCAGGCTCCTTCACGGCATGCTGCACCCCGAGGCCGGCCACATGCTGGTAAGGACCCGTCCCACCGAGGAGGGACGCTGCGTCTGCCCGAGCCACGCGAGCTGTCTCGAGGGCCTCGCCTCCGGCCCCGCCATCGCCGCGCGCTGGGGAAAGCCCGCGGCCGAGCTCGCGGACAACGATGAGGTGTGGGCGCTCGAGGGGGATTATCTGGGGCAGATGTGCGCGAACCTCGTGCTCATGTACTCGCCTCGCCGTATCGTCCTCGGCGGCGGCGTGATGCACCAGGAGCAGCTCTACGGCATCGTCCGCAAGAAGACCCTCGAATATCTGGGTGGCTACATCCAGACCGCCGAGCTTAAGGACATAGAGAGCTACATCTGCGCCCCGGGCTGCGGCGGCGACCAAGGAATCCTTGGCGCGGCCGAGCTGGCAAGAAGGGCGCTCGCGTAACTTGCGCTCTCTCCGCCATACAACGCGTTAAGAAAAGACGAGCGCTTCTTGCCAATTGGGCGGCAAGAAGTGCTCGTCTTTTGCATTTTTGTCTCTCAAAATCTTTTTTTCACGATTTGCATTTTCATCCCGTTGTCACCGACCCTTGCGAGAAACCGGAAAAAGCCGCTGACAGAAGGGTCTCTCAAATCGTTATAACCGAGCATATAGCCGCGACTTGTGACCTGCAGACGGCTGTCCCACGTGCCGATTTCCTTGGCGGCATCCGAAACCGCAAAATATGCCCCCACATCCTTGATTTTTGCAGTCTTAAGCCATGTTTTTGCGATCATCTTTACCGCCGTCCGATTGGCAGCATCAAAGACCAGCACGCTGCCGGGGAAAGCGTCCGCCATCCCCCGCACCAGCTCCCGGACCTGCTGGGTCAGAAAGTAATAGAACACCCCGGAGGCAAAGAACACCGCCCCGCCGGAGGCATCGATTTTGCTAAACCATGTAGTGTCTTTCAGGTCGCAGGGGATTTTTTGTTCTCGATCCCCGGCGGGCAGTAGCTGCTGCCGCAAGGCGATCACATCCGGGAAGTCCAGATTGTAGATCTTGCATCTACCGTTGTCGCAGGTTCTGCCGGTGTTGTCCAGCCCGCAGCCCAGATTGACCACCGCCGCATTGGGGTGGCCTTTCAGGTAATCCCGCACCTCGAAAGCAAGATCACTCTGCCGTGTGGCCACCTCCAGCGCACCAAAGCGCTGCATCAGGCTGCGGGAGTTTTTCTCTGCCTCTGAAAAGTCGTAGTCGATTTGGTCGAGCAGACGAACCGCTGTTTCATCCCTATAAAGGTTCGGGTACAGCTCCGTACACAGCTTCCGGGAATACAGCGGGAGGATCAGCGTCTCCTGAACGGTGTTTTTCTCAATTTTATATTTCATGGGTTTCTTCCTCAGTGAATAAAAACTGTCATAATTGCCGCCAGCACAGCCGCTATGACCGTCATGCCTATCGCCATGTGCAGGATGGATGCAAAAATACCCGTGCTTGATGCCCTTACTTTCGCGCCGTGACGCAGAGCCACTTTTTCTTTTTGTGTATCTGCACCTCGTGAAAACCCGCCTGCTCCAGACATGTCTTTAATTCAATGTCCTTGTAGATGGTCATGCCGCCGATGATCTGCGTCCACCTCTCGTCCTTGTCCGTATCGCCATTGCTCTCGTTGCAGATAAGAATTGTCCCGCCTGGCTTCAGCGTCCGCCAGACCTCACGGAAGCATCGGGTCAAATCAGGCCAAAAATAGACGGTCTCAAAGGCCGTGGCAGCATCGAAGTAACTATCCTCAAACGCCATATCCGCCACACTGCCTTGCAGAATGGCGCAACGCCCCTCCTGAATTGCAGTTCGGTTGAGCTTTCTAGCCTTCTCAACGCTGACGGGCGAATAGTCAATGCCCTTGACGACGCCATGCGGGCATTTTTTCAGCAGCCGTTTTATGTTCGCCCCGCCGCCGCAGCCGCAATCCAGCACCTTGGCATTTGGCGCAAGTCGTAGAAATTGAAGTCCCCACTGGGCCACAGGGCTGTGGCCCAGATTCATCATGGCAACCATAAGTTTTCCGCCGAGGCCCACGGGCTTGCGGGTGTTTTCAAAGAACGACATCTGGTCCCTCCGATTTCGTGCATTCCGCATAGGTCAACGGGAACGAAGCCTTCAGCACCGCGCTTTTCTGCACCGCCCAGCCGTTTTGACGCAGAAAACGTAGGTATTCCTCGCTTGTCCATCTGCTGTAGAGGGGGAATCCCGCCATACTCATGAAAAAGGCTTTTGCCTTGCCGGAAACCGAGTTCCCCGCGTGGGTGAAGGTTGGCGCGATGAGCACGCCGTCGTCCTTCAGCACCCGCCTGATTTCTTGCAGGGCCTTTTCCGGATGCGGCACTATGTGAAGCGCGTTGGACACGATCACCACTTCGAAGGACTTCTGTGCATAGGGCAGGCGGAACATATCTTGTACGGAAAAGTGCAGCTTTGCGGATTGATTGTCCCGCTTTGCTTCAAGGATCATCTTTGCAGAGGCGTCCGTAGCCTCGATGTGCGCCGCCGCATTCACGATGCTCTTTGCGATAAGCCCCGTGCCGGTGGCAACCTCCAGTACGGTTTTTTCTTTCACCACCGGCCGGATCAGCCCATAGATCTTCTCATACGCCGCCCGGTCGTTTCGCATGAAACGGTCATACCAACCGGCGTTCTTGTCCCAGAAACCCTCGCGTTCGTGCATGGCTGTCGCCCCCAAACAGTTAGAGCCATCTAACTATAACACACGAATCATGCAGTAAGATGAGGCTAACTTTAATTTCTTGGCTAAGGCGCATCTCTCTGACCCTTTGAATCGCCCCTTTTCACGCCACCCGCTACGAACCCCGGCGGAAACCAGGGAGTGATTAAAGGAGCGACCTGCGGTTTTGCGAATCAATTGAGTCATTCCCGAAACCGCGAATTAAGGGCCTGATTCGCTCAAATTGCGCACGAATCAGCCCTCGGGCGGTACGACGCGACACGCATCGACAACACTCGGACTGGATTAGTCATCGAGTGGGAGTAGTAATAGAACATTTGCTCTTGTTTTTCATACGGTTTCATACGGTTCCGATGGCGACCGATGGGGACGTTTCGCAACCGCCGCACCTGCAAGCCGCATGGTTTCACAATCGGGCAAGAACTCAGAAGGCTCCTCGTGAAAAACTAGGAGCCTTCTGAGTTCTTCGGCGCGGGCGGATTGGGACCCGCTGCCGATCTAGAGGCACTCGGTCAGAATCTGGAACACCTCGCTGCGCTCCAGTTTCTTGGCGCAGCCGCCGGTGAGCACGCAGGTGTCCGCAACCTTGCGCAGCGTCTCGTCGGACGCGTCGGAGCCCATCTCGGCGAAGCTCGTGGGAAGCCCCATCTCGCCGATGAACGTTTGCAGGCGGTCGATGCCTTCGAGCGCCACCGTAAGGTCGTCTTTGCCCTCGCCGTCGACGCCCCATACCTCGCGCGCCCAGCGGGCGAACTGCGCGGGCGCCTCGGGGGCCAGGTGGCGGTAGAGCGCAGGGTGGATGACCGCGAGGCCCATTCCGTGGTTGGTGTGGGTGTACGCGCCGTACTGGTGCTGGATCATGTGCGCCTGGAAGTCCGTTGACTTGCCGATCTTGAGCACGCCGTTCTCGGCCATGGCGGAGTCGTATACGAGCTCGCTTCTGGCATCGAGGTTCTGGTCGTCGTCCGCGATGATCCGCATGTTGCGGATGACGTTACGCTGGATGGCGAGGTTGATGTCGTCGGTGACGTTGCGTCCGCGCGGGCTTCCGAAATAGCTCTCCATGCAGTGCGAGAGCGTGTCGAACGCGCCGCTCATGAACTGCGCGTGCGGTACGGTGAGCGTGAGCGCCGGGTCGAGCGCCGCCCACATGGGCATCGCCCCCAGATAGGCGCCCTTCACGTGTGTCTCCTCGTTGGTGATGACGGCCCCGTTGTTCTGCTCGGCGCCCGTGCCGGAGAGTGTCACGATGCAGCCCATGGGGATGAACGAGCTCGGCATCTTGCCGTCGGCGTGCTCGAATTTCTCGATGCCCTCGTCAAGCATCGCCTGCGCGGAGACCACCTTGCAGCAGTCGAAGACCGACCCGCCGCCGACGGCGAGAATGAAGTCGACCTGCTCCTCGCGTGCGAGCGCGGCGCCTTCCTGGCACTTCTCGTAGGTCGGGTTGGGCATGATGCCGCCGAAGTCCACCACGCGCTTGCCCGCGCTCGTGAGCTTATCGACCACGTGGCCGTAGACGCCGGTTCGTTTGACCGAACCTCCGCCGTAGGCGAGCATCACTGTCTTGCCCATGGCACCCATCTCGGCGTCGAGTGCCTGGTCCATGGCCCCCTCGCCGAAGTAGTTCCTGACCGGGTAGTCGTACGTGAATGAGTTCATGGCAATTCCTCCTAGTAAGTTATCAGTGCGGTCTGACCGCTCGTCTACACGTTGCGCACGAGCCCGGACATCCATTCGATGGTGGCGGGGTCGTGGTGGTCGAAGAACGCGCTGCGACCGGTGTCGAGCGCGGCGATGGCGACCATCTCGTCGTCGCCCAGCGCGAAGTCGAAGACGTCGAAGTTTTGTTCCATGCGATCGCGGTGCGTGCTCTTAGGGATACAGACCACACCGCGCTGCAGCAGCCAGCGCAACACGACCTGGGCGACCGTCTTGCCGTGCGCTTCGCCGATGCGAGCGAGGACCTCGTTGCGGAAGAGGTCGTTTCTGCCCTCCGCAAAGGGTGCCCAGCCCTCCATGGCTACCTCCTTGCCGGCCATATACTCCTGTGCGTCGCGCTGCTGGAAGAACACGTTGCACTCGACTTGGTTCACGGCGGGGGCGATGCGGTTGAACGAGATGAGGTTTGCGAGGTGATCGGGGTAGAAGTTAGCTGTGCCTATGGCGCGGATAACGCCCTGCTCGTAGAGCTCCTCCATGGCGCGCCACGCGCCGAAGACGTCGCCGAACGGCTGATGGATGAGGTAGAGGTCGACGTAGTCGAGCCCCAGCCGTTTGAGCGACGCGTCGAAGCCGCTCTTGGCCCCCTCGTAACTCACATCCGACATCCACAGCTTGGTCGTCACGAACACCTCGTCGCGCGGCAGGCCGCTCGCACGAATGGCGGCCCCGACCGCCTCTTCGTTGCCGTAGCTCGCGGCCGTGTCGAGCAGCCGGTAGCCGACCGAGAGCGCGTCCTCCACGGCGCGCTGGCATTCCGCGGCGTCCGGGATCTGATACACGCCGAAGCCGAGCTGCGGCATCCTGACGCCGTTGTTCAAGGTGATGTAGTCCATGGTGCCTTCCTTTCTCGCAACTTGACGTATCCACCATACGAGGGGAGCCGCGTCGGCGGAAGTTTCCGTTGGTGAGGGTTCTATAACGCTGGGGTACGCACGGGGTTATAACCCGCGGG
>CABUZI010000007.1 GCA_902496005.1 uncultured Collinsella sp. | reverse complement strand
GGGGGGCACGCCCGGTCCCGTTCCGAACCCGGAAGCTAAGCCCCATCGCGCCGAGAGTACTGCGGGGTCAGCCCGTGGGAGGCCAGGGCGCCGCTGACCGGTGGACGGCACCGAGCCGTCATCGAACTTGGAAGGGGGAGGCCTCGCGGCCTCCCCCTTTTTTGCGTTTACGGGATTGTGTCTCACATAGTAGCTGTGTTTTATAACCCTCGTTTGTCGCATCTTCTGTGAACGGGCTACAATAACTTAGTCTGTGCGATATGGAGGTGAACATGGCTGAAGCTGGTATCGGCGTTGATATCGTCGAGATTTCCCGCATGAAATCAATTCTTGAAAAGACGCCGTCGTTTGCTCGGCGTGTGTTTACCGAAGAAGAGCGTGCTTATTGCGATGCATCATCGCGTCCCGCTGCTCACTATGCGAGCCGCTTTGCTTCGCGCGAGGCGGTGCTTAAAGCTCTTGGCACGGGTTTTAGTCAAGGCGTGGGTCGCAAGGATGTTTCGGTAACGCGTGATAAACTCGGCAAACCGAAGGCGCTGCTTTCGGGCCGTGCACTCGAGATCGCTCAAGAGCTGGGTGTTGTTGAGGTCGCTCTTTCCATTACGCTTACAGGGGACTTAGCCGTTGCGAATGCCATCGCGATTACCGAAGATGCTCGACCTAAGCCTAAGGAAGAAAAGGTGAGCACCAAGGAACGCGTTGCGCAGACATTTAAAGAGGCTCGCTCTGTTTTAGATGAGCTTGAGCAGCTGCAGAATTCAGCATTGACGGAGCATCTGGGCGATGCTTCGCAAGATACGCTAGGAGCATAGATGAAACCGGTTTTGAGTACCGAAGAAGTCGTTCGTCTCGAGGATATCATCGAACGCGAAGGGACTTCGAAGGCCGAGCTTATGGAGCTAGCGGGTGAGTTTGCCGCCAACGAGGTCTTGAAGCTCAATCCCGATCGGGTTCTCGTTCTGGTCGGTTTTGGTAATAATGGCGGCGACGGTTGGGTTGCCGCCGATATTCTGAGCCATAAGGGTGTGGACGTCGATATCGTTTCTCCGGTTGAGCCGGATGAGATTCCTGCTGCTCTGGCACGTCATGTTGCTCGTCGTACTGCCGGCCGCGATGTGCACGTTTGCGTCGGCCCCTCGCGTGACGAACTCGAGGTTTTGATCGATAAGGCCGATGTTGTTGTCGATGCCATTTTTGGTACCGGTTTCCACGGGAATCTGCGTGCGCCGTTCTCCATCTGGATTCCTACGGTCAATGAATGCGCCGATTGTGTCGTATCCATTGATGTCCCCTCGGGCCTGAATGCCGAGACGGGCGTTGTTGATGACGACTGCATTCGTGCCGAGCATACGGTGACGATGATTGCGCCCAAGATTGGTCTGTATAGCGCTGATGGCCCTGAGTATGCTGGCGATTTGATCTGCGGCAATCTTTACGACCGTCTTGACGAGGTTATCGATGATGTCGACCACGCCGCCGAGATTGTCGAGCCCGGTGACTTAGTTGATTACTTTGCTCCATTACCTACGAATATCGATAAGTATTCCCGTGGCTCTGTGCTTATTGTCGCCGGATCTGCGCAATATCCTGGTGCTGCCATTATGGCTGCCAAGTCTGCTGCCCGTGCGGGTGCCGGCTATGTGGCTGTCGCGACGCCCGATGCGTGCGCCAATCTTATTCGTATGGCACTTCCCTCGATTCCGGTTTTTGCTATTCCGTCCGATTCCCGCGGCTCTTTTGGTGCCGCTGCCCGTATGACCGTGTGCGAGATTGCAAAGAAGTACAGCTGCGTACTGTGCGGTCCCGGCATGACGACGTCTGCCGGTGCCATGCAGGTGGTTTCGGGCTTGTTGGAGCTTGATGTGCCGCTGATCCTTGATGCCGATGCGCTCAACTGCCTTTCTAAGATTGCCATCGACGGTATCGATAGCAACCCTGAGATGTACCGCCGCGAGCAGCCGCTCGTCATGACGCCGCACTATCGCGAGCTTTCGCGCTTGGTTGCCGGTGACGAGGTTAACGATCTGGGGACTGCAATTGCGGCAGCGCAGAAGGTTGTCTGGGCTGCTGGCTCCGACAATCTCGTGGTTATTGCCAAGGGGCCGACGACGGCTATCTGTGGCGTTGAGCGCGTGCTTTTGCCGCTCTCGGGTCCGGCGTCGTTGGCGACTGCCGGTTCGGGCGATGTTCTTGCGGGCATTTTGGCTGGCACACTGGCTACCATGCGTGATGAGATGGATCGCTGGGAGCTGCTGTATTCGTATGCTATTGCGCTTCACAGTTACGCGGGTTTTGCCGCGGCGACGGAGTATGGTGAGAAGAGTGTTATTGCGACCGATTTGATCGACTTGATCGGTCCTGCCATGGAATTGGCGGCAAAGGATGCACTCGATGATCTGGGAATCATGGACGAAGGGTCGGATGACTAATCATGAATAAAGCCGATTTGACGCGCTGGTCCTGGGTTGAGATTGACCGAGGGGCGCTTCGCCGCAACACGAGGGCTTACAAGAACCTGCTCGATCCACGTCAGCGACTGTGCTGCGTGGTCAAGGCCGATGCCTATGGCCATGGTGCCGTCGAGTGCGCCAAAATCATGTACTCGGCTGGAGCCGACATGTTCGCGGTGGCAACGGTCCACGAGGGTGTTGAGCTCCGACAGGGCGGGATCACGAAACCCATCCTCATCCTAAGCGAGCCGCCTATCGAGGCCATTCCGACGTTGCTCGAGTTCGATATCATGCCTTCGGTCTATACGTCCGATTTCGCCCTTGCCTATGGCGAGTGCGCTGTCGCGGCAGGCAAGGTTGGCAAGTACCATCTAGCCATCGAGACGGGCATGAACCGCATCGGTGTTCACTACACGCAGGTGCTCGACTTTGTTCGCGGTATTAGCTTCCATCGCGGTATCCAGTGTGATGGCGTCTTTACGCACTTCGCAACGGCCGATGAGCCTGGCGGTTGGGACTATAAGCTGCAGTGCCAGCGCTTTACCGAGGCCGTTCAAGCCATTAAGGACGCGGGCTTTGAGTGCGGTATCGTGCACTGTGCCAATACGCCGTCCTCGATGCTCGATCCCTCGATGCATTTTGATATGATTCGCGCCGGCATCGGTCTATATGGCCTGCAGCCGTGCGAGCTGAGCAGCCGCGTGATGCAGCTGGACCCTGTCATGAGCGTTCATGCGCGCGTGACGCGTGTGGCACATCCTGCAATGGGCGAAGGCGTGGGCTACGGATTTACCTATCGCGTGCCGCGCACACGCGTTCAGATTTGCACGCTGCCGATTGGATATGCCGACGGTCTTTCGCGTACGCTCTCCAATCGTATGGACGTGCTGTATCGCGGTGAACGTGTGCGTCAGGTGGGTAACATCTGCATGGACCAGTTTATGGTCGCCATCCAGTCCAATCCGGCGCATGAGATTCCCGAGGCCGAGTATGGCGACGAGATGACCATTGTCGGCCGCGACGGTGATGCCGAGATCACCATGGATGAGATGGCGCGCCTGCGTGGCACGATTAACTACGAGGTTGCTTGCGGCTTTGGCATGCGTCTCGACAAGGTCTACGTGTAGGAGCCACTATGGGTGTCATGCACATCCCCGGACATAGTCACCAGGCGCCGCGCGAGGTTGCGCTCGAGGAGATTGAGGCTGTTCTAGGCGACTGTCATCTCTGCCAGCTCTATCAGTCGCGCCATAACATCGTGTTTGGCGTGGGAAACCCCCACGCCCGCGTAATGTTTATCGGTGAGGCGCCGGGGCGTAACGAGGATCTGCAAGGCGAACCGTTTGTGGGGGCGGCGGGCGAGGATCTCAACGGCATTCTGTCGCTGGCTGGCCTCAAGCGCGAAGACGTCTACATTGCCAACGTGCTCAAGTGTCGCCCACCGGGAAATCGCAATCCTCGGCCCGAGGAAGTGCTGGCCTGTTCGCCGTTTTTGCGTGAGCAGATTCGAAGCATTTGGCCCGATATCATCGTGACGCTCGGTAACCCCGCGACGCACTTTGTGCTTAAGACCGAGATTGGCATCACCAAGCTGCGCGGCAGGTTCCATCAGATGGGGCATTTTGTGGTGATGCCCACGTTCCATCCGGCGGCGGCGCTGCGTAATCCGGCGTGGCAGGAGCTGCTGGAGGAAGACTTTAAGATGCTGGGCGACTATCTGGAGCGGCATCCCGCGCCAGAGGGTGCCTCGGAATAATAAGGAGCATATATGTCCCTGGAACGCCTGGGGGTAGGTATTTATAAAACGGCTTGCTCTGCCGATACGGAGCATTTTGGCGAGCTGGTCGCGCCGTGCCTGGAAGATGGTGATGTGCTGATCTTGACCGGCGGCTTGGGTGTGGGCAAAACCCACTTTACCAAGGGCGTTTCGCGTGGTCTGGGCGACGGCCATATGGTCACGAGCCCCACATTCGCACTCATGGCTGTTCATGACCAGGGGCGTATTCCGCTGTTTCACTTTGACCTGTACCGTCTAGAGCATGCTTACGAGCTCGAGGATACGGGCATTTTCGATGTACTGGGCTATGAGGGTGCCTGTCTGCTGGAGTGGGGCGAACAGTTCCAGGACGAACTGACAGACGAGTATCTTTCGGTAACGCTTAAGCGTGATGAGAACGATAGCGACGTGCGAACGGTAACGCTCGAGGCGCACGGCGAGCGCGCAGCGGAGCTTTCCGATTTGATTGATAAGGCTGTACAAGATGAGCTTGCATAACGATTACGCGCTGGTGGTGGCGCTCGATACTTCGACCGATATGCTTGCCTGCGCGGCAAGCTGGATTGATGGGCAGACGGGCGAGGCGAAGCTGGTGAGTGGCGACCATATGTGTCGTCGCCATGCCAATGTGGAGCTCGTGAATACCGTCGACAGCGTGCTTGCTCGGGCTGGCATGGACCGTGCTGACGTGGGCAGTTACGTCGTCGGTCGCGGCCCGGGTTCGTTTACCGGCGTGCGTATCGGCATTTCCACCGCCAAGGGCTTGGCGCGCGGTGCCAACGTGCCGCTGTTGGGTGTGTCGACGCTCGATGCCTGCGCATGGACCGCGTGGAAGGCCGGCATGCGTGGCAAGCTCGGCATTCTGGCCGATGCCATGCGCGGCGAGGTGTATCCGGCTTTGTATATGCTGGGCGACGAGGGCCCCGAGCGTCAGTTTGAGCGCGAGCACGTGGTCAAGGCTGCCGTAGCGCTTGATGAGTGGCGCCAAGCCGCGGACTGGGACCAGGTTCAGCTGACTGGCGACGGTCTCGTGCGCTATGGCAAGCTGCTGGGCGAGGATGAGGCCGCTCGCTGCGTAGAGCGCGGCTTGTGGTGGCCTTCGGGCGAGGGCCTCCTCCTTGCGCATGCCGCGGGTGACGGCGATCCGGCCCGCGTCCTTCCGATCTATACGCGCCTTTCTGATGCCGAAGAAAACGAGCGCAAACGCCTCGGTCTTGCCGAGAGCGCGCAGAGCGAAATTACGGGCGTCGCCGATGAACTCGCCGGTCGCCATCTGCAATTCCGCCCCATGGGTGCGGCGGACGCCGAGGGCGCAAGTGCGCTGGAGGCCGCCTGCTTTGAAGGCGCCGGACACGAGGCGTGGACGCCGGGCATGTTCCTGTCTGAGCTGGGCGAGGATGTCGCGGCGCCGCGCAGCTGGTGGGTGGCGCACGACGACGGTCAGCTGCTGGGGCTTGCCGGTGGCATGGTCGTAGACGGTGACGTGCAGATTCTGGATGTTGCCGTCGACCCGAAACATCGCCGCGAGGGCATTGCCCGCAAGCTGCTGTCGCACGTGAGCTACGATGCCCAGATGCTCGGCTGTACGACCGCCTCGCTCGAGGTTGAGGATGGCAACGAGGGCGCTATTGCGCTCTATGCCTCCCTGGGCTTTACCGAGGCGGGCCGCCGCCGTGGTTACTACGGTGTTGGCAAAGATGCCATCGTCATGACGGCGCCGCTGCCCTTGGTGCTCCCGGTCGACAACGCTTCGCCCGAGCCGACGGCGGCTGAGCAGCGTGTATGGCCGCTACCTGCACCCGAGCGCACCGTCGAGGAACGCGCCGAAATTGAGCGCCGCCGCCTGGTGCTTGCCATCGAGAGTTCGTGCGATGAGACGGCTGTGGCGATTATCGATGCGGACGGTAACATGCTGGCCAATCAGGTTTCGACGCAGATCGATTTTCATGCCCGTTTTGGCGGCGTAGTGCCCGAGATCGCTTCGCGCAAGCACGTTGAAGTTATCGTGAGCGTCGTGGACGCGGCGCTCGAGGATGCCGCGGCATCGCTTGGTCTTGAGGGCGGAGCCATCGCGCCGAGCGAACTCGCCGCTGTTGGCGTGACACAGGGTCCGGGCCTGGTGGGCGCGCTCGTGGTTGGCGTCGCATTCGCCAAGGGATTTGCCTACGCTGCCGGCAAGCCGCTCGTGTGCGTCAATCATCTTGAGGGTCATCTGTTTGCCAACCTGCTGGCGCAGCCCGATCTCAAACCGCCGTTTATCTTCACGCTCGTCTCGGGCGGTCATACCATGCTTGTTCACGTCAAGGCGTGGGGCGACTACGAGGTGCTCGGCGAGACGCTCGACGACGCCGTGGGCGAAGCCTTTGACAAAGTGGCAAAGGCGCTGGGCCTGGGCTATCCCGGCGGCCCCATCATCTCCAAGCTTGCCGAGACGGGCAACCCCAAGGCGATCGATTTCCCCCGTGCGCTTAACAGCAGGGGGGACTATCGCTTCTCGCTTTCGGGTCTCAAGACGGCGGTGACGCTCTACATCGAGCAGGAGACCAAGGCCGGACGCACGATTCATCTGCCTGACCTGGCGGCTTCGTTTGAGGCCGCGGTCTTTGACGTTCAGTACAAGAAGGCCAAGAACGCGCTGCATGCTACCGGATGCAAGGAATACTGCATCGGCGGCGGCGTCTCGGCTAATCCGCATCTGCGCGAGATGATGATCAAGAAGCTTGGGCGCCAGGGCATCCGCGTGACGGTGCCGCCTCTCTCGGCATGTACCGACAACGCTGCCATGATCGCGGAGGTCGCCCGCCGTAAATTCGACCGAGGAGAAATCTCGCCGTTCGACGTCGACGCCGATCCGAACATGACGCTGTAGTCGTACGTGTGCGGTCCCCGACCGGAGGGGCCGGATATAAGGTTTCCTGCTCTACAGTCCTGCGCAAGACGAAGGCCACATTAAGTGGCCTTCTTTGCGTGCGGAACTCGCGATAAACCTTATATCCGGCCCCTCCGGTCGGGGACCTTTCTGTATCGATATAGCTTCTGAGCTGGTTTGGCGTCGACAACGTCCAGCAAGGTTAACAAGTCAGCGTCGAATTTTCGGCGTTCTTTAGCTGAAAGAAAAAGTTGGTGTGCGGAGCTTTGCTCCGCACATTTGGGACGGGAGCCCCCGAGAGCGGCGGGAGCCGGGCGGCGCATGTGAACTTTATCGCGAGTTCCGCACGCAAAGGAAAGCACTTAATATGCTTTCCGTCTTGCGCAGGACTGTAGAGCAGGAAAGTTCATATGAGTCGCCCGGCTCCCGCCGCTCTCGGGGGCATCTCTCATGCAAAGACTTTTGTCAGGTAAAGTCCGAGGTCAGTGGCGTTTTATACCGAGAAATTCAAAAAAAGTTGAAAATTCATTACATATTTGCGTTGACTTTAGGTAACTAAAGTTTCATACTCCTTTTCAACCACTGGGGGATGTGAACGCGCACGGATTGTTCACATCATGATTGAAGAGGATTTCTCAGACATGTTCACGCATCAGCTAAACATTATCAGCGTAGTAATTATCTGATGCGGGTTAGCACATACAGCTAGCCCGTACGATAACGGGCGGCTGATGAAGATGAGGGCCGTCGAGCGCAACCGACGGCCCTCATTTTTTATGTCTGAGTAGTTCTTTCTAGAGGAGGAAATGTAATGAACGGAGTTTTGCTCATGGTTGTGGCTGCGGCGGTGCTCGCCTGCGGCTATCTGGGCTACGGTCGCTGGTTGGCCAACAAGTGGGGCGTTGACAAAGAGGCCCTCACGCCGGCCAAGCGCATGAAGGATGGCAAGAGCTTCTCGCCCGTCTCCGCCTTCACCGCGTTCTCGCACCAGTTCAGCTCGATCTGCGGTGCTGGCCCTGTTACGGGTACGATCGTCGCCATGGCCTTTGGCTGGCTGCCCGTCGTGCTCTGGGTTCTCGTCGGCGGCATCTTCTTTGGCGCCGTCCACGACTTTGGTGCCCTGTACGCTTCGATGAAGAACAACGGCAAGTCACTCGCTCAGCTCATCGAGAAGTATATCGGCAAGACCGGCCGTCGCCTGTTCCTGCTGTTCTGCTGGCTGTTCTGCATCATCGTCATCGCCGCCTTTACCGACATGGTCTGCAAGACGTTCATGTTCACCCCGGCCGTTGACGCTTCTGGTGCTGCTACCGGTGCCATCGACTTCACCAAGTCCTATGCCGCCGGCTGCGCTGGTACCATCTCCATCCTGTTCACCTTCGTCGCTATCGCCTTTGGTTGGGCCCAGAAGAAGTTCAACCTCACCGGCGCTGCCGAGTTCGTCACCGGCGTGGTCCTCATGGTTCTCATGTTCGCCGTCGGTATGCAGTTTCCGGTCTACCTGGATAAGTTCCAGTGGTTCGCCGTCGTCATGGTCTACCTGGTCTTCGCTGGCGCTATGCCCATCCAGATGCTCAAGACCCCGCGTGATTACCTCACTTCCATCATGATGATCGTCATGATCGTCTGCGCTGTCCTCGGCATCGTCGTCCTGGGCGTCAACGGTCAGGCCACTATCACCGCTCCGGTCTTTACCGGCTTCTCCACTGCCTCCGGCATGATGTTCCCGGTCCTGTTTGTCTCCGTTGCTTGCGGTGCTCTCTCCGGTTTCCACAGCCTCGTTTCTTCCGGTACCTCCTCTAAGCAGGTCGAGAAGGAGCAGGACGCCGTCAAGGTCGGTTACGGCGCCATGATCGTCGAGTCCTTCGTCGGCATCCTTGCCATCATCGTCGCCGGCATCATGTTCTCCGATATGAACACCGCCGGTACTGGCGCCCTCAACGCCGGTGTCGCTTCCACCCCGTTCCAGATCTTCGCCGCTGGTATCTCCCGCGGTATGCAGGCCTTCGGTGTTGACGGCACGCTCGCTACCGTCTTCATGACCATGAACGTCTCCGCTCTGGCCCTGACCTCGCTCGACGCCGTCGCCCGCATCGCCCGCACCTCGTTCTCCGAGTTCTTTGCCCAGACCAACGATGCCCTGGCCATCGAGTCCAAGGCCGGCTATATGAAGGTCCTCGGCAACCCCTGGTTCGCCACGGTCGTTACCCTGCTTCCCGGTCTCGCCCTCGCTTTTGGTGGCTATGCCAACATCTGGCCGCTCTTTGGTGCTTCCAACCAGCTGCTCGGCGGCATGACCATGATCACCCTCGCCGTGTTCTGCAAGTGCACCGGCCGCAAGGGTTGGATGCTCTACGTGCCCGTCGTCTTCCTGCTCTGCTGCACCTTCACCTCGCTGGTCCAGAGCGCCATGGGCTGCATGGCCGCTGTCCAGGCTTACGGCTTCTTCGGCACTATCCCGGCTACCGCCACCACGGCCGCCGTCTCCGTCGCCGCCACCAAGGGCCTGCAGCTCGTCTTTGCCGTCCTGCTGATGGTCCTGGGCCTCATCGTCGCCGTCAACTGCCTCAAGGAGTTCTTCGGCAAGGAGGCTGGCTCCATGCCTGACGAGGAGCCCGAGTGGTCCGAGATGGGCAAGGCCGAGTACGGCCGCGCCGCTGCCGCTGAGGCTCCTGCCGATGCCGAGGCTGCCAAGGCTTAGTCGACCTGACGAGTTGAACGTCACATCTATATGACTCGGAAAGACCGGGTCCGCGACTTCGCGGGCTCGGTCTTTTTTCATGCAAAAGCGGGTGACGCTCGAGTGTTCTCGCAGATGTTTTGCGTGGATAAGGGCGCGCGTTGTACCATATAGACGTATATGTGTGCATATGAAAGGGGCCCCGTGGCCAAGACGGTATATTCCGATAACCAACAAAATGTCGATGCTCTGGCTGAGCGTCTGAGCGGACAAACGTCGCTTTCTGCCGAGCGGGCAAAGCTGGTTGCCTACGACCTGCTTTGCCGCAAGGCACTCAAGATTAAGTCGAGCGCGCTGGCGCAGATTTTCCGCTCCGTCGATAAGGAATGTGACACCAAGGCGATGCGCGATGAGCTTATCGCGGCAAATATCGTGACCAAGATCGAGGGTAGCGGCATTAACGGGCGCCCGGCGTTCTATACCATCAATGCCGAGATCCGCGATGCCCAGGAGCAGCCTGCCGAGTCCGTCGAGGATTTTGTCGTCGAGGATTCCGCTGACGTGCCTGCTGTGGAAGAAGTTGCCCCGCGTGAGCATGTCGATACCGATGAGTTGCTCGATGAGAACGTCGTGCGTGCCTTTACGGCCAAGGCAGGACGCGGCGGTTTTGGCGGGGGCGGCAAGCGCGATGCACAGCGCCGCGCCCAGCAGGAGCGCTTCCGTCGCGCCGTTGCTCGAAAGGGCGAGACGGATGCCGAGGCTGTTGAGACCGAGGCTGCTGCCGAGTCGCAGAAGCCCACGAAGGAGCAAAAGCCCGTGGAGGCCCAAGAGCCCAAGCACCGTCGCGGCGCTCACTTTAAGGCTGCACAGCAGGATGCCGCGCGTGAGGTCGAAGAGTCTTCTGAGGTTGCAGACGATGTTGAGGAGTCTGCCAAGAAGGCTCCGGGTTCATGTCGTCCCGGACGTGGTTTTGCGGGGCGCGCGTATCCCGTGAGGCGTCAGGAGAAGAGCGAGCCGGCTTCGACCACTCAGGACGAGAAGGCCGTTGAGCCGGCGGCTCGCGAGCAGAAGCCTGTTGAGCCGCAGCTTAAGGTTGATGCCGAGGCCAAGGGCCAGCAGCCTACTGATGAGCAGGCGGAGCAGGGCGCGTCGAGCAAGCCCCGCCGCCGTCGCCATCGTGGGGGCCGCAGTTCCCATGCCGAGACTGCAGCCGAGAAGATCGCGCCGCAGGACGAGGATGCGAAGGTCGAGGTTTCTTCGGGGCAGCCTAAGCGCCAGCCGGCGAAGGAGAGCAAGTCCGATCGTCCGCAGAAGCAGGCGCCTATGCCGAAGCGCGAGCGCAATTCCCAAGGCGATTCTAAGCGCAAGTCTCAGAAGAAGCCGGAGTCTGCCGCAGTAGATACTGCTGCCCGGCAGCCCGAGTCGGCCGCCCACGGCGAGGTCTCGGCGTTTGCTCTTGCCCGCGTTTTAGGCAGGCAGCTGCTCAAAGTTGTCCCTACGCCTATGGCGCTCTCTAAGATCAAAGAGCAGCAGACACAGATCGTAAAGGTCGAGGGCAAGGACGGCAAAAAGGCTTCGCAGCGCACTCAGCACAACGAGATGTCCAACCGCAAGATTGCCGAGGAAATCGCAAGCATCCAGGCTTGGATCGAGCAGAACCGAGGTGCCGATACGCCGGTTGCCTCGCGCCGCCAGCGTGCCTACCAGATCTTTAACGACGAGAAGGCTTTTGACGGCAAGCACGGTGAGCGCTTGATCAGGCGTATGACCGAAAAGGGCATCAGCATGCAGGCGATCAAGGTCGCCCCCAATCGCCCCGTGCACTTTACGGGCTTCTTTACGCTGGGTGCCGACAAGCCGTTCATTATGGTCGAGAACCTGGATACCTACGACGAGATCGTCAAGCTCCTGCGCGGACGCAAACATGCCAAGCTCTTTGGTACCAAGGTGGGCGGCGTGATTTTTGGCGGCGGATGCAAGGCGAGCGTCTCGCATGCCCTGGACGATTATCTGGCCGAGATTGGCTATCGCTTTAACTACGTCTACTACGTGGGCGATATCGATCGCGAGGGCGCGCGCATCGTCGAGCAGGCTCGCAATGCCAATGTGGTTGAGATTCGCCTGCATGCTGGCATGTACCGCGCCATGCTCGCCGAGCATAAACGTCGCGTGAAGGCCGGCGGCGAGTGCGAGCCCGCGGCTGCCAACCAGGGCGTGCCGCAGAACCTGGCAGCGACGATCAAGGATCTGCCCATGGTTACGCGCGTGCAGTTCCGCAACGTGCTACGTGAAGGCGGGCGCATTCCGCAGGAGATTCTGATGACCGCCGACTATCGGGATGGCGACTCGGGAAGCTTCGACCGCATGCTGAACAACTAAATTCCGCCGTTCTACCGAACGGCGGTCTTCTTGACGCTGCGAGGGGCCCTGGCACGGCAATCTGACGTTCAACTTCGGCGGCGCGACCAGAAGGTCAGCGCCGCCTTGTTTCACGTCACCTTGCCATACCAGGACCCTTCTCGCTGTCACGTCCAAAACATCGAGGTCGCGTGGCCTTCTTTGCGTGCGGAACTCGCGACAAGCTTAATGCCCGGTCCGCCGGGGCCACGCGCCATTTTGTAGATGGCGGCTCGCTTTTCGGAACTGGGCTGATATTTCTTGATGCGAGGTGTTCTCGACTGGTATGGGACGGAGGGATTCCGCGTCCGCCTTTTCGGCGGCCGCGCCCCGCTGCGTCGCTTCGCTCCTTGCGTGCTGCGCTGGAAGACGCTTCGCGTTTCCTCAGCTCCGCACCCTTGCGGGTTCGAATCCCTCCGCTTGCCCACAAGAAAGCGCTCCAGGTTCATAAGGGCCTGGAGCGCTGTGTTCTTAAGGGCTGGGACGGAGGGATTCGAACCCCCAACAGCCGGCACCAAAAACCGGAGTTCTACCGTTGAACTACGTCCCAATGTGTGGTGTTGCCCAAAAGCAACTCGTTTAGTTTACCTAATCTGCGAGGGCATCGCAAACGCCATCGAGCAGGCGTACGGCGAGTGTCTGCGCGTCGCTGGCCGTGAAGGTGCCGTTGCAGCGCGTCATGCCCGTGAGCTCAATGCGAATGCGTGCCGGCTTCTGCTGTGCGGCAACATTGGCAGTACGGATGCGCTGGGCCAGGTTGTGACACTCGGCGAGGGCAATCGTGGCGCGCGGTGCGGCGTCGGCGGGCAGCTCGTCGCTTGCGATCTCGAGCACCAGGTCAACGTCGGTTGGGACCTCGGAGTCGCAGAGCATCATGCCGCTGTTGTCGGTCGTTGCCGTGGCGATATTCCACATGCGCGACGCAACACTGCGTGCGATGGGGTCCTCGCCGATAACGGCAATCTGGAAGCGCTCGAGCACGTTGGCGGCGCGAGCAAAACCGATGCGGGACTCGGCTTCGGTGACCGAGGGCTTGCCCTCCCACACATGGTGCAGGCGGTTGATGTAGGCGTAGGTGTCCTGGAAGGCCATGCCGTCGGCAAACAGGCCGACATTTTCCTGGAACTGCTGCAGGGCGGCCTCGGTATGCGGACCAAAGTAGCCGTCGTCTTCGCCACAGGCAAAGCCCAAAACGTTGAGAGCGCGCTGCAGGGCCTGCACATCGGCGCCATGGAAATTGGGCATGCGCAGATAGAGAGTGCGGTCGCCCAGCTTATACGAAGCGTCTACAAGGGCGCTCCAGCAGGGGATATCGACGGCATGACCGGCAGCAAGGCCGCTGTCGAGCCTGAAGGTGCTGACGGCCTGCTCAGTGGTGGCTCCAAAGTACTTGTCGGTGACTTCGGCGGCATCAATCGTGTAGCCGAGCTGCAGGAGACGAGACTGCACGTCCTCGACGGCTGCTCCTTGCATGCCCGTTGTAATAGGTTCCATGAACGAACCCCTTTCGGCGTACCATTCGTACTATTTGAGCGTCTGTCGGATAGACAACGCAAAGGGATGCATAAACATGCACTCAACAGTGTAGCAAGTTGTGCCTAAATACGCTGCTGACAGGTTTTATAACCCCCGTTAGTTAAGGCGCTCCACAAAGAAATCTGCCATGGAGAGGAACAGCTCGCGTGCGTGCGGATCAAGCTCAACGTTCTCGATGGCCGCTTTGGCCTTAGCGGTCAGGTCGAGCGCGTAAGTGTGGGCGTAATCGATGGAGCCGGTTTCCTGGAAGATCTCCACGGCGCGTGCGAGCTGCGCGGGATCATCGGTGCCCGAGGAAAGAATCGCCTCGACCTCGTCGTGGTGGCGCTCATCAGAGAGGGCGTGTACGGCGACAAGCGTGCGCTTGCCCTCGGTGATGTCGGTGCGGAAGTCCTTGTTGGCGGCTTCCTTAGTGCCGACAAGGTTGAGCAGGTCGTCCTGAATCTGAAAGGCAAGGCCCGTGTGCAGGCCAAAGGCGCGCAGCGCCTCGATTTGCTCATCGCTGCCGCCGCCGATAATGGCTCCGGCGGCAAGCGGCGTCGCTCCGCTGTAAAACGCGGTCTTGTGCGTCGCCATGTCCAGGTAGTCATCAACCGAGATATCAAAGCGCCCGTCACGGACCCAACCCAGGTCGAGTGCTTGACCCTCGATGGTGCGGACGATCATCTCGGTAAGCTCGTGGAGCACGCGCAGCTTCACGTCGGACTCAAGCGTAGGGTCGTCGAGAACCGTCTTGGTGACCATGGTGAGCGCCAGGTCGCCACAATTGATGGCAAGCCCCGTGCCCTCGGTAAGGTGCATGCAGGGCTTGCCTCGACGAAGCTGTCCGTTGTCGGCGATGTCGTCGTGGATCAGCGCGCCCGACTGGAAATGCTCGATGGCTGCCGCGGCGCTGCGGGCGCTCTCAAAGCTGCCGCCCACTGCGGTTGCGGCGAGCATACAGATAAGCGGGCGGTGGCGCTTGCCGGCGTTGGCCGTAAAAGCCGAGAGCGGCGCGTACAGGTAGCGCTCGATATCGGCAGAGGTCGCCTGTCCGTCAAAGAACGTGGCCAGATAGTCGTTGATCTGGTCAAAGTGCTGGGCTAAAAAGCTGGTAAACGGACTGGACACGGGTTCTCGCATTCTTTCTTGGGTTACATCGTTGCGGTGTGCAGATACCATATTGCCACATTGGAGTTGCCGGCGCGTCTGTTTTGGCGATTTGGGGAAACGGGACGCGTGCGCGTGCCGGCTGCTTATATAAGCCTAAAGTGCTCGAGCGCCTTGACGACGCCATCTTTGTCGACCGAGTCGGTGATGTAGTCGGCGCGCTTTTTGAGATAGTCCGGCGCGTTGCCCATGGCGATACCGACATCGACGGCGTTCATCAGCGAGACGTCATTGCTGGCGTCGCCGATGCCGTATACGGTTCCATGGTGGGGATCGAGGGCGTCGAGTACAGACTGGATGCCCCCGCGCTTCGTGCATTCGCGGGGCGAGATTTCGGTTACCTTGAGTTCGAGCTCGTTAAAGCACAACAGCGGCTCAAGTGCCTTATCTTGAGCGATGTGGTTGGCGAGCGATGTAGACATCAAGATCTTGTAGGCACTGTAATGTTGCAGCTGCGTGACTGCGTCGCCCAGGGTGCGCGCGTATCCGGGAGCATCGGGGGCATCAGCACTCATGCGCACGACGCCGTTGAGGCCCTCAAAGCGGATGACTTCGCCCGACTGCTCAAGATAGGGGGCAAGACGCTGCAGCATACTGGGCGTCATCGACAGATCACGAATTGCGTGTCCGTTGATCTCGGCGTAACCGCCCGCAAGACAGACGATGCCGGTCCAGGGCAGCTCAAGAAGTTTGGGGTGGATGCAACTGAGGGTGCGCCCTGTGCAGATAAAGGCCATGTTGCCGTTTGCAACGAAATCGCGGATTGCCTGCGAAACCGCCTCGTTGGGATAGGGGGAGAGGTCCCGCTCGTCTTCGGGAAGGTCTTGGGCGAGCCTGGGGTCTTGCCAGGCGAGCGTTCCGTCGATATCGAAGAAGCAGATGTCGCCGCGCTTATGGGCTGCGCTGGCGGCAGGGGAGGCCGAGGTGGTGGGCACAAATTCCGGCTCGAGGCCCATGATCTGGTCAAAATGCTCTTTAACGCGGGGAACGGAGATGCCGATAATCACCTGGGCGGTCTTGCCCGTAATGATGAGGCCCTTGGCGCCCACCGCGACAAACGACGCGTTATCTGCAACGATGGAAGGGTCTGCGACCTCGACGCGCAGGCGCGTGGCGCAGTTGGTTGCGCCCACGATATTGCCAACGCCACCTAAAAGCTGAATTACCCGCTCAGCGAGGACGTGATCTTGATCGGATCGACTATTGACCTCGTCATTGGGAGATTGCTCTTTGGCAAAGTCGCTTCCCGTTAAACAATCGATTGCCGCGCGATTGACGACATGATCCTCGCGGCCCGGAGTCTTAAGGTCATAGACCAAGATGAGTGCTCGAAAACTAACAAAAAAGATGAGGCTAAAGGCAAGGCCGATACCGAGCGCCAAAAGATAGGCACCGGCATGCGTGCGCATGAGCGGAATAAAGTTGAAGGCTGCCATCTCCATGAGGCCGCCCGAGAAGATGCCGACGATGCCAAAGAGATTCATGGTTGTGGCAAGGCAAGACGATAAGACGGCGTAGAGTAAAAAGAGCCCGGGGTGGGTGAACATAAAGAGAAACTCGAGTGGCTCGGTAACGCCGCAAACCACCGAGGCGATGATGGCGGGAACAAGGATGACCCTGAGGCCGGCGCGGCGCTCGGGTTTTGCGGTGGAGTAGAACGCAGCTGCGATGGCGGGAAGGCCAAAGAGCTTGACCCAGCCGGTGGCGGTAAAACCGGCCCATGGCGCAAGCTCATTAAGGGGGCGCGTGCTATGGGAGAGGATGGGGAGCAAGCTGCTCCACGTGGCATAGATGCCGTCGTTAATGACCAGGTTGTCGTAGTAGATCGGCATGTAGAGCAGGTGGTGCAGGCCAAAGGGCTCGAGTGCTCGTTCTAAAAAGACAAAGATGCCCACGCCAAAGGGACCGACGCTTGCAAGCGCGTGACGCAGCGTATCGGTTACATCGTATACGTAGGGTACCGCAACAGCCGAGAAGATAGCGAGGGCGAGCACAGCGAAAAAGCTGATGAGATAGACCAGCGAGGAGCCGGAAAACGTACCGAGCCAATCGGGCACCTTGGCGTCGTAGAAGCGGTCGTGGATCGCAACGACGATGGTCGAGACTGCCAGCGGTCCGATAATGCCGGTGTCGAGCGTCTTGATACCGTCAATGACGGTGATGCCGGTGGCAGGGGCCAGGGGCGAGGGATACATAAGGCCCAGGTTATTGCCGCTGATCTCGATGATTTCACTCAAAAAGAAGCAGTAGGCAAAATAGGCCGCGAGCGCCTCGAGGCAGCAGCGCGCCGGCTGCTTTTGGGCAAGACCGATGGGCAGGGCTATGGCAAACAGGAGCGGAAGGCGCTTAAAGACCGTCCACGATCCGCGCTGGACGATACTCCAAAAAAAGTACCAGGGGGTTCCGTATACGGCGAGGTCACCGACAATGTCTACAGTCGTGGCGAGGGCGGAGATGCCGACCATGAGGCCTGATATAGAAAACAGCATGGCGGGCGCGAACATGGCTCCGCCAAAACGTTGGATTTTCTGCAGCATAATATGCCTTTCGGATGCAACATGCTGTGCGAGCAAGAACGTTTAAACAATGAACTCATTGTAGAGGACTGGCTGCTTGCCGCATTGACGGTTTTGATTCGGTCCGATTTAGGTTTCGGGGGAACCGTCGACGGTAAATAATCCGTGCTTTACCGATAATCGGTTTAAACAACCCAAAGAAATGCTATCGTGCCTAGCCATACATATTCATTAGAGGTGAAACAATGCCAAAAGCGATATACGAAGGAATCTACCGAGAAATACGCTCGCGCATCATTAATGGGACCTATGCGTTTCAGGAGATGCTGCCAACCGAAGCCGAACTGACCGCGGAGTTCGGATGTACTCGCAATACCGTCCGTCGCGCCTTGGGTATGCTGGCCGACGGGATGTTTGTGCAGCCCATACACGGCAAGGGCGTGCGCGTCATTTGGCTTAAAGGCGAGACCGATATGCTGGGCGCACTCGAGGAAGTTGAGTCGTTTGGCGAGTTTGCAAAGCGCAACAATGCCGTTGCATCGACGGACGTTAAGTCTTTTGAACATCTGGTCTGCACCGAGCAACTCTCTCGTCACCTGGGTTTTAAGGTGGGCGAGGAGTTGATTCGCGTGGTGCGCGTCCGTAGCCTTAACGGTAGCGCTCGCCAGGTGGACCACGGCTATTTTCTGGAGTCGATCGCCAAAGGCCTGACGCCCGAGATTGCCGCAAAGTCAATTTACGACTATCTGGAGCACAAACGCGGCGTCAAAGTGATGGCGAGTCGCCGTACGGTGAGCGTCGAGCTTGCCAACGATGAGGACTGCAGCTATCTTGACCTTGGCAAATACAACTGCGTTGCCGTCATGGAGAGCCAGTCGTACACCTCGGACGGCATCTTGTTCGAGGTCACGCATGCCCGCACGCATCCCGAGATCTTCCACTACCGCGTCAACTCCAAGCGATAGCCGGCTAGCTCGCAGCCTGACGAGACTCATGCCCTCAAAGAGAAAACGCCCGGTCAAACCGACGATGCATCGGTTTGACCGGGCGTTTTCTCTGCATTAGATAATAAATAATTGTTTATACAAAACTTGTCAAGTATCAAGTTGAATATTACCGTTCACCGAAGTTTTTCTACCGCTCTAGTAATACTTGTTCAAACAACTAGCCAAATAGCGTATTGTACAAATCAGCAAAAGGGGCAAAGTCCCCGAGCCAATCTCCGAAGGCGGCGGCAAAGGGTGCCGCCACGGTGTGAAAGGGTGGATTGTAATGAAGAACGAAATGAGCAGAAGGCAGTTCTTGGGCTTTGCTGGTTCCGCGGCTGCGGTTCTTGGTCTGGGTCTCGTGGGCTGCGGTGGCTCCGCCGGTTCCGGCTCCTCTGCCTCTGGTGACGCTGCCGAGGTCTACTTCCTCCAATTCAAGCCCGAGGTCGACAAGGAGTGGAAGGAGATCGCCAAGGCCTATAAGAAGGAGAAGGGCGTCGAGGTCAAGATCGTGACCGCCGCCTCCAACACCTACGAGGAGAAGCTCAAGTCCGAGATGTCCAAGAGCTCCGCTCCGACCCTGTTCCAGGTCAACGGCCCCACCGGTCTTAAGAACTGGAAGGACTACTGCGCCGACCTGTCCGATACCAAGCTCCGCGGTGAGCTCATTGACGACTCCCTGGCTCTGCAGTCCGATGGCAAGGATCTGGGTATCGACTGGGTCCAGGAGAGCTACGGCATCATCTACAACAAGCAGCTGCTCGAGAAGGCTGGCTACAAGGCCGAGGACATCAACTCCTTCGACAAGCTGAAGGCTTGCGCTGACGACATTCAGGCCCGCAAGGACGAGCTTGGCGTTGAGGGCGCCTTCACTTCTGCCGGCATGGATGACTCCTCCAGCTGGCGCTACACCACCCACCTCGCCAACCTCCCGCTCTACTACGAGTTCGAGAAGGAGCACAACCAGGAGGACGACGAGATCAAGGGCGAGTATCTCGACAACTTCAAGCAGATTTTCGACCTGTACATCACCGACTCCACCTGCGATCCTTCGCAGCTTGCCTCCAAGACCGGCGACGATGCCACCAACGAGTTCGCAACCGGCAAGGCCGTCTTCTATCAGAACGGCTCTTGGGCATACGCTGACCTCACCAAGGCCGGTATGACCGACGACCAGCTCGGCATGCTGCCGATCTACATCGGCGTTGACGGCGAGGAGAACCAGGGCCTGTGCTCCGGCGGCGAGAACTACTGGTGCGTGAGCTCCCAGGCTTCCGAGGATGCTCAGAAGGCCACCGAGGACTTCATGTACTGGTGCGTCACCGCTGACACCCCGACCAGCATCATCGCCGACAAGATGGGCCTGACCGCTCCGTTCAAGAGCGCCAAGGAGACCACCAACGTCTTCTCGCAGCAGGCCGTTGCCATGGCTAAGGACGGCAAGAAGACCGTCGCTTGGGACTTCGTCTACATCCCCTCTGAGGAGTGGAAGAAGAACCTCAAGCAGGCTCTGATTGCCTATGCTGCCGACAACACCAAGTGGGACGGCGTCAAGAACGCCTTCGTTGATGGCTGGAAGACCGAGAAGGCTGCTTCCGAGTAAGTAGTTGCTGCCCAAGCTATCTGATTAGCGACAGGGGGCGGGCAGACGTAGGTTTGCCCGCCCCCTGCATATTGAAAGGACCCTATTATGGGCAAAGCACTCAAGCGCTGGTGGCCGCTCTTTATGCTGCCCACGTGCCTGGCGTTTATGATCGGGTTCGTGATCCCCTTTATCCAGGGCTTCTATCTCTCGTTCTGCCAGTTTATTACCATCAACAATGCGCACTTTGTCGGTATCGAGAACTACGTGCGCGCACTGTCCGATCCACAGTTCTCCACGTCGTTCTTCTTTACGGTGGCGTTTGCCTTCCTGTCGACGGTGCTCATCAACGTGATCGCCCTGGCCATTGCGCAGGCGCTCACCCGCAAGGCGCTCAAAGGCACCAACATCTTCCGTACGATCTTCTTTATGCCTAACCTGATCGGCGGCATCGTGCTGGGCTACATTTGGCAGATTCTGATCAACTGCCTGCTCTCCAACATCGGCGCCGACCTTATCGCTCTTAACTCCGCTGCCGGCTTCTGGGGCCTTATCATCCTGACCCTGTGGCAGCAGGTCGGCTACATGATGATCATCTACATTGCTGGTCTGCAGTCCATTCCGTCCGACTACATCGAGGCCGCAAAGGTCGACGGTGCCACGGCATGGCAGACGTTTTGGAAGGTTAAGATCCCTAACCTGATGCCGACGATCACCATCTGCCTGTTCCTGTCCATCACCAACGGCTTTAAGCTGTTCGACCAGAATCTCGCCCTTACCGGTGGTGCCCCCGCGCACTCCACCGAGATGCTTGCCCTGAATATCTACAACACGTTCTACTCGCGTGCCGGCATAGCATGGCAGGGCATTGGCCAGGCAAAGGCAGTTATCTTCTGCATCCTGGTCGTAGCAATC
The DNA here is from genome assembly GCA_902496005.1 of uncultured Collinsella sp. Taxonomy (GTDB): domain Bacteria; phylum Actinomycetota; class Coriobacteriia; order Coriobacteriales; family Coriobacteriaceae; genus Collinsella. Next base: position 9,306 of record CABUZI010000007.1, on the reverse strand, counting down.
TCCATGATCCAGCTTAAGGCCACTAGGTCCAAGGAGGTGCAGCAGTAATGAAACGCGATAAGGTTATCAACCGTGCACTCTCGATCTTCTTTACGATCCTGTCGCTCACATGGATCTACCCCGTGTTCATGATTGCGCTCAATTCCTTTAAAAAGGCGACTGCAATCAGCACCACCACGGCATTCGATCTGCTCACGCCCGAGACGTTCAACGGCCTTGCAAACTACGTGCACGCCCTGAACGAGCAGGGCTTTGCCTCGGCGTTTATGTACTCGCTCATCATCACGGTCACGTCGGTCGTTCTGATCTTGGTGTGCTGCTCCATGTGCGCTTGGTACGTAGTGCGCGTCAACAGCAAGATCTCGAACTTCTTCTATTACCTGTTCGTCTTCTCGATGGTCGTGCCCTTCCAGATGCTCATGTTCACGCTGTCCAATTTGGCGGACCGCATCGGCTTCAACACGCCGTTCAACATCTGCTTTATCTATCTTGGCTTTGGCGCGGGCCTGGCGGTCTTTATGTTCGCCGGCTTTGTAAAGAACATTCCGCTCGAGATCGAAGAGGCGGCCATGATCGACGGCTGCAACCCGATTCAGGTGTTCTTTAAGATCGTCCTTCCCATCATGAAGCCCACCTATCTTTCGGTCGGCATTCTCGAGACCATGTGGGTCTGGAACGACTATCTGCTGCCCTACCTTACCCTCGACTCCACCAAGTACAGGACCATTCCTATCTTGATCCAGTACTTCCGCGGCGGCTACGGCCACGTCGAGCTCGGTCCCATGATGGCCTGCATCATGATGGTCGTTATCCCCATCGTCATCATGTACATCCTCTGCCAGAAGTACATCATCGACGGCGTGGTGGCAGGTGCCGTCAAGGGCTGATGCCGTAACTGTTTTGCAAGTTTCTGCGGCGCCCCTCAGCGCGGCGCCGCATATCGAAAGGTAAAGACATGGCCGAGATCGTTCTCAAGCATGTTCAGAAGGTGTATCCCAACACCGAGTCCAAAAAGAAGGGCTTCTTTGGCAAAAAGAAGAAGACCGAGGAGAAGAAGCACAACCTCAAGGTTACCGAGGACGGCGTGCTCGCGGTGGAGGACTTTAATCTCACCGTGCATGACCAGGAGTTTGTCGTTCTCGTTGGCCCGTCTGGCTGCGGCAAGTCCACGACGATGCGCATGGTCGCTGGCCTGGAGGACATTACCTCGGGCGACGTGCTCATCGACGGCAAGCGCGTCAACGACGTGGCGCCCAAGGACCGCGACATCGCCATGGTGTTCCAGAGTTATGCTCTGTACCCCAACATGACGGTATACGAGAACATGGCGTTTACGCTTGAGCTCAAGAAGGTCCCCAAGGACGAGATCGACCGCAAGGTTCGCTCCGCTGCCGAGATCCTGGGTATTACCGAGTACCTCGACCGTAAGCCCAAGGCTCTCTCGGGCGGTCAGCGCCAGCGTGTCGCTATCGGCCGCGCCATCGTGCGTGATCCTAAGGTCTTCCTGATGGACGAGCCGCTGTCCAACCTGGACGCCAAGCTGCGTAACCAGATGCGTGCCGAGCTCATCAAGCTGCGTCACGAGATCAAGGGCACCTTTATCTACGTTACCCACGATCAGACCGAGGCCATGACCCTTGGCGATCGCATCGTGGTCATGAAGGACGGCGTCGTCCAGCAGATCGCCACCCCGCAGGAGGTCTTCAACCACCCCGCGAACATCTTCGTCGCCGGCTTTATCGGCGTGCCGCAGATGAACTTCTTCGATGCCCAGCTGGTGCGCTCGGGTAACGGCTTCACCGTCAAGACCGAGGATATGAACGTGGCGCTCGCTCCCGAGACTTGCGCTCAGCTTGCTCTCAACTGGGACGGCGGCGACGTGAAGGAGATCACGGCCGGCGTGCGCCCCGAGCAGATTCTGCTTGCCGACAAGGGCGAGGAGGGTGCGCTCCAGGGCACCGTCGAGGTGACCGAGCTCATGGGCTCGACCGAGCATGTCCACGTGACCGCTCCCGACGGCCAGTTTGTCCTGATTATCCCCGTCGTCGACCTCGAGGCCAAGGGTGCGCTCAAGGCTGGCGACACCATCTGGTTCAAGTTCGAGAAGAACGCGACCCATCTCTTCGATAAGGTGTCTGGCAAGAACCTTATCTAGGCCCGATCCAATCAGGCCCTCCTTTTGGGCGACTGCGGCTTTGCCATCCTTTTGCCGTGGTCACATATAAGGCTTCCCTCCCGTCCACTGGGCGAGAGGGAAGCCTTTCTTTGTGTTGGGGCTGTTCATCTGTCAGTTTGTCTTGATCTGTAACAGGAGGAGGGCCAAATTGGGTCTACCTGTTACAGATCGAGATGAATTTAACGGAGGAATCTGTTTGTCTTGATCTATAACAGGTAGACCCAATTATGTCGGCTAGATGTTACAGGTCGAGATTTTTGGTCGAGGCAGGCCACGGGCAACACAGGGACACAAAAAACGGAGCCGCGTTGCCACGGCTCCGTTTCTCAAGAGGATGGGTAAGGGAAGCGAATTAGCCCAGGTGCCAAATCTCGTCGTTGTACTGGGAGATCGTGCGGTCGGACGAGAAGGTGCCGGCGTTGGCGATGTTGATCAGCGCCTTGCGCAACCAAGCACCCTGGTCCTCGTAGTCAGCTAGCACGCGCTCCTTGGTCTGGATGTACTCCTCAATGTCGAGCAGGGCCATAAACCAGTCCTTGCCCTTAATGTCGTCGTGCAGGCGCTGCAGGCGCTCGGCGTTGCCGGTCGCCATAAAGGCGGGGTTGGTGATGAAGTCCACCAGCAGTTTAATGCCGGGCTTGCGGTAGAGCGCACCGGCGTCATAGGCGCCGTCGGCGTAGAGCTGCTCGACCTGTTTGGACGAGGCACCAAAGGTATAGATGTTCTCGTCGCCCACGAGCTCGGCAATCTCCACGTTGGCACCGTCGAGCGTGCACAGGGTTAGGGCGCCGTTGAGCATGAACTTCATGTTGGAGGTGCCGCTCGCCTCCTTGGAGGCCAGGCTGATCTGCTCGGAGATGTCGGCGGCGGGAATCACGCGCTCGGCGGCGGTGACGTTGTAGTTCTCGATCATGACGACCTGCAGGTAGGGAGCCACGTCGGGGTCGTTGGCGATCCACTGGGAAAGCGTCAGGATTAGGTGGATGATATCCTGAGCGATGGTGTAGGCAGGGGCCGCCTTGCCGCCAAAGATGATGGTGACGGGGTGCTTAGGCTTGTTACCGTTCTTGATGTCGAGGTACTTCCAGATGATGTAGAGCGCGAGCATCTGCTGGCGCTTGTACTCGTGGATACGCTTGACCTGGACGTCGATGATAGCGTTGGAGGGGATCGTCACGCCCTGTTCGAGCGCCATAAACTCGCGCATGATGGCCTTGGCTTCGGCCTTGGTGGCAGCCAGGCGCTCAAGAATGTTCTTATCGTCGGCGAATTCGGCGAGCTTGCTCAGGTCGCCGGTGCTGCGCCAATCGGTGCCGATCACATCGTCGAGCAGGCTGGCGAGCGCGGGGTTGGCGCCATGGATCCAACGGCGGAAGGTGATGCCGTTGGTCTTGTTGGAGAACTTTTCGGGATAGATCTCGTAGAACGGGTGAAGCTCGGTGTCCTCCAGAATCTTGGTGTGGAGTGCGGCGACGCCATTGATGGAGAAGCCAAAGTGAATGTCCACGTGGGCCATGTGGACGGTGTCGTGCTCGTCGATGATGGCGACGCGCGGGTCATCGTGCTCGGCTTTCGCGATCTCATCGAGCTTGACGATAATGTCGGCGATGGCAGGGGAGACCTTCTGCAGGCTGGCGAGCGGCCACTTCTCGAGCGCCTCGGCAAGAATCGTGTGGTTAGTGTAGGCGACCATGGAGCGTACGATGGTCACGGCCTCGTCAAACTCGATGCCATGCTCGGTGGTGAGCAAGCGAATGAGCTCGGGGATGACCATGGTGGGGTGCGTGTCGTTAATTTGGACCACGGCATAGTCGGCCAGATCGTGCAGGTTGCTGCCGCGCTCGACGGCCTCGTCGATCAGGAGCTGGGCGGCGTTGCTCACCATGAAGTACTCCTGATAGATGCGAAGTAGGCGGCCCTGCTCGTCGGAATCGTCGGGGTAGAGGAACAAGGTGAGGTTCTTGGCGATCTCGGTCTTGTCGAAGTCGATGGAGCTGCCGGGGACCAGGCCGTCGTCGACGCTCGCCAGGTCGAACAGGCGCAGGCGGTTCTTGGTGGGCTGGCCGTAACCGGGCACATCGATGTTGACGAGCTTGGAAGTAACGGCAAAATTGCCGAACTCGACGGTGTAGGAGCGGTCATCGTCGACTAGGATGTCCTGCTCACCGAGCCACTCGTCGGGGACGGCCTTCTGCTGGTTGTCGACAAAGCGCTGACGGAACAGACCGTAGTGATAGTTGAGGCCCACGCCATCGCCGGTCAAGCCCAGCGTGGCGATGGAATCCAGGAAGCATGCGGCCAAGCGGCCCAGGCCGCCGTTGCCGAGTGACGGCTCGACCTCGAACTCCTCGATCTTGTTGAGGTCGTGGCCTGCGGCGGTGAGCTGGTCCTTAACCTCGTCGTAGATGCCGAGGTCGATCATATTGTTGATGAGCAGCTTGCCGATCAAAAATTCGGCGGAAATGTAATAGAGCTTTTTCTTGCCGTTGTTGAGCGGGCAGGTGGCAGAGCGCTCCTGCACGAGTTTGACCAGCAGCTTGTAAATGCGACGGTCGTCGAGCTGCTCGAGTGAGGTGCCAAAAGACTGCTCGGCGAGTTCCATGAGGTTAATTCGGGGCATGTTTTCTCCTGTGATGGGTTGTTTCATGTCTGCAATTCATAAGAAGCCCGCGCGAGGGGATTGGGGTGGCCTCGCGCGGGAAAAGCAAGCGCGTCCGCACGGTGGGGGGTCGGGCGCGGTAGCTCCTATTGAGGAAGCTCGATTTCGGCTTCCGATGGGATGCGGAAGTAGGTCTCGGTCCAGTCGGTGAGTTTGTGCTCAAGCTCGCGGGTGATGGCGCCGTCGAGCATGCGCCAGGTCCAGTTGCCGCCCAGCGTGGCAGGGGTGTTGATGCGCGCCTCGTTGCCCAAGTTGAGCAGATCCTGCATGGTGTAGATGCACGTGTCGCTCACGCTGGCGGCGATGGTGCGATTGAGTGCATCTGCCATGGGTTCGCCGGCCTGCTGATGGGTGTACAGGGCTGCCTGCTCGCGCTGACGCGGGGTGGCCGTTCCCTCAAACCAACCGCGCGCCGTCTCATTATCGTGGGTGCCCACATAGGCGACGGTGTTGGCGATGTAGTTATGCGGCAGGTAGTACGAGTTGGTACCCTCAAAGGCAAACTGCAGGATCTTCATGCCGGGGAAGCCCGAGTTGTCGCGCATGTCGATGACGCCGGGGGTGAGGAAGCCCAGGTCCTCGGCGATGATGGGCAGCGTGCCGAGCTTTTCCTCGAGCGTCTTGAAGAACTTGAGGCCGGGACCCTGCGTCCACGAACCGTAGGACGAATCGGGCGAGGAGAACGGCACCTCCCAATAGGCCTCGAAGCCGCGGAAGTGATCCAGGCGGATGACGTCGTACATGTCGAGGGCGGCGCGAATGCGGCCCTCCCACCAGGAGAAGCCGTCGGACTCCATGGCGTCCCAGTCGTAGATGGGGTTGCCCCAGTACTGGCCGGTGGCCGAGAACTGGTCGGGCGGCGTGCCGGCGACGCTCACGGGATTGCCGGCGGCGTCGATCTTAAAGAGCTCAGGCGTCGCCCACATCTCGACGGAGTCACGCGAGACATAGATGGGCAGGTCGCCGATGATGAGAATGTCGCGCTCGTTGGCATAGGCCTTGAGGCGGCTCCACTGGCGATCGAAGAAGTACTGCGTCATCTGGTAGTAGAGCATACGCGCCGGATGGTCGGCGCAGACCTTGGCGGAAGCCTCGCCGCGGGTGCGGAGCTCCGCGGGCCACTCCCAAAACGCCTTGAGACCGCACTCCTCTTTGACGGTCATGAACTCACAGTAGGGGATGAGCCAGTCCTCGTTGGCCTGGATAAAGTCATCGAAATCGGCCGGCTTGTCGGCAGCAAAGCGCTCAGCGGCGCGGTCGAGAATCTGACGGCGGCCGCCAAAGATAGCACCGTAGTCGACATTGCTGGGGTCGGATCCCAGATACACGCCATCGATATCGTGCTGCTCCAGATACCCTGCCTCGATAAGCTCGGCAAAGTCGATAAAGTTGGGGTTGCCTGCGCGGGCCGAGAACGACTGATAGGGTGAATCGCCATAGCTGGTCGTCGTAAGGGGCAGAATCTGCCAGTAATGTTGTTTGCACGAGGCGAGAAAATCGACGAAGTCGTAGGCATTCCAGCCAAAGCCGCCGATTCCGTATGGTCCGGGCAGAGATGAGACGGGCATGAGGACGCCGCTTGCACGCTCCATGAATGCGCTCACCAACCTTCTTGTTGTGGGGTCGGCCTGCCGATGGGTGTGCAGTCCGCCTCCGATGTTCTGATTCGATACGCCTATTGTAAAACATGTTGTTTAAACATGTACAGGCAAGATAAAAAAGTTGGTCGATTTTCGGCGAATGGTTACATGCCATGAAAAAGCCCCGACCTCACAACGTGAGATCGGGGCAAGAGCGGTATGTAGGTTTTTGCTACTCGGCGTCGGCGAAGCCGTTGGGGTTGTGGCTCTGCCAGTTCCAGCTATCGCGGCACATGTCCGCGATGTCGTACTGGGCCTTCCAGCCCATCATGCGCTCGGCCTTGGAGGCATCGCACCAGTTGGCAGCGATGTCGCCGGCGCGGCGCTCGCGGATCACGTAGGGCAGCTCCTTGCCACAAGCCTTGGAGAAGGCGGCGACGACCTCGAGTACCGAGGTGCCGGTGCCGGTGCCCAGGTTAAAGATCTCGACGCCGGTTTTGCCGTTCATCCAGTTAAGGGCGGCAACGTGACCAGAGGCCAGATCGCACACGTGGATGTAGTCGCGCACGCCGGTGCCGTCGGGGGTGGGGTAGTCGTTGCCAAAGACCTGAACGGCCTCGAGCTTGCCCACGGCGACCTGGGCGACATAAGGCACCAGGTTGTTGGGGATGCCCTTGGGGTCCTCGCCGATCAGGCCCGACGGATGGGCACCGATGGGATTGAAATAACGGAGTAGCACGACGTCCCACTCGGGGTCGGCGGTGTGGACGTCCATAAGGATCTGCTCGATCATCCACTTGGTCCAACCATAGGGGTTGGTCGCGGGCTTCTTAGGATCCTCCTCGGTGACGGGCGGGTTGTCCGGGTCGCCGTAGACGGTCGAGGAGCTCGAGAAGATGATGGACTTGCAGCCATGGTTGCGCATGACGTCAATCAGCACCAGGGTGTTCTCGATGTTGTTGTGGTAGTACTCGACGGGCTTGCTCACCGACTCGCCGACGGCCTTAAAGCCGGCAAAGTGGATGACGCGGTCGATCTGATGGGTATCGAAGATCTTGTTCATCGCATCGCGGTCGAGTACGTTGGCCTCGTAGAAGGTGAGGTTCTTGGCGGCCTCGTCGCCCACGATGGTCTTGACGCGGTCGACGGCGACGGCGCTGGAGTTGGAGAGATCATCGACGATGACGACCTGGTAACCACCCTCGAGCAGCTGAACGACGGTGTGCGAGCCGATAAAGCCGGCGCCACCGGTAACGAGGACGCAGGTGTCTTTGGGGTCGAGTGCTTTGGACATGTAGTCTCCTATCGAATCAGGAACACTTCTAGAGGGGAGTATAGCGCAGGCAGGGACGCCAAAATCATGCGCCGTAGGAAAAGCAGAGGATTATGCTAACGTACTCATAGAAGAGCTTGCGTACGCATAACCTGATCTTTGGCATTTGCTTACGAGCCGCTGACCTTGCAGTTTCCTGCCGTTCGTGGAAATCGTTGGGATGCGCCGGATGTACGCTAATATGTATGAGTTGAGCGACATATAAATAAACATGTAACGGAGTAGATATGTCACCAAACAGCGATTCCATCCTTTCCCAGGAGCTCTCGCGTCGCACTGCCCTCAAGGCTCTGTTCGGCGCAGCTTCTGCAGCCGTTCTTTTTGGTCTGCCCGCTCGCGCCCATGCGGCTGAGGCCAGCCAAGAAACCACTGACAAACTGAATGCCGCCCAGGCCCAGCTCGACGAGGTCCAGGCGCAGCTCGACAGCATCGCAAATGAATATGCGGCGCTGGCCAACAAAAACGCCCAGACCCTCAACGATATCGAGGGCGTACAGGGCCAGATTGACAGCACGCAGGCGCAGATTGATGAAAAGAAGGCCGAGCTCAAAAAGAAGCGCAACGATCTTTCCGATCGCGTTGCCGCCAGCTACAAGTCGGGCGGCACCAACATTCTGTCGCTGCTGCTCGCCTCGGGTTCGTTTGAGGAGCTCGTCGCCAATGCGCACTATGTTGAGAAGGTCAACAAGAGCGACCGCGACGCCATCGAGGACATCCAGACCATCCAGGAAGAGCTCGATGCGCAAAAGACCGCGCTCGAGTCGCAGAAGGCCGACTTGGAGAAGCTCAAGGATCAGCAGACTGCCCAGATGCAGGACATGCAGGCCAAGCAGCAAGAGGTCCAGACCGTGCTGAGCGGTCTTTCCGAAGACGTCAAGGAGCTCATGGCTCAGCGCGATTCCGAGATTCTCGCTGCCGCCCAGGCTGAGGAGGCTGCCAAGAAGGCCGCCGCTGCCGCGGCCGCCGCGAACAAGAACAATTCCTACTCGGGTGGTTCGAGCTCGGGTGGCGGATCGTATGCGCCCGGAACTCCGCAGCAGAATGCCGGCTCGGGCAAGCAGCAGGCCGTCGTCAACGCGTGCTACTCCACGCCTTCGCCGGGTCAGAACTGGTGCGCGGCGTGGGTTACCAATGTCTTCCGTAACGCCGGCGTTGGCTACTTTGGCGGTAATGCGTGCGATATGTTTAACGCCTGGTGCTATAGCTCCGACCGCTCGGCGCTGCAGGTGGGCATGATTGTGGCTGACTCCTCGCATAGCGGCACCGGTACGCCGGGCCTGCTGTATGGCCATGTGGGCATCTATGTCGGCGGTGGCATCGTTATGAGCAACGAGGGCGCCATTACATCGAAGTCGCTCGATTCGTTCATTAGCTTTTACGGTACTGGCTCTGGCGTGCGCTGGGGCTGGCTCGGCGGTATTGCGCTGTCGTAAAGCCGACGGGGCCGCGTGCCCGCCCGCAATATATTTGATTGCCCGCTCGGGCAGTCCTGCGCAAGACGAAGGCCACATTAAGTGGCCTTCTTTGCGTGCGGAACTCGCGATCAATCAAATATATT
>CABUZI010000006.1 GCA_902496005.1 uncultured Collinsella sp. | reverse complement strand
GCCTTCGGCTCGTGCGGAATCTACGGAAAACTCGCCCTGGCCCTCCCGGCCGGAGCTACGGTAACTTTACTGCGAATCCTCGTGTCCGTTGGCCGGCGCGCCCCACGCATAATCCTTATGTCGGTGGGTTGATGTGTTGCGTCCCGCTGGGCTATAAGGTCGAAATGAAGGTGGACAGGCGATTTAGGCCTTCGTCCAGATCTTGGTCGGAAACGCAGTAGCTTAAGCGGATGTGGCCTTCGGTTCCGAAGCAGTCTCCGGGAACTAGGGCTACATTGGCTTCTTTGATGACTTTGATGCAGAAGTCTTCGCTTGTTAGGCCGAATTGTTTGATGCTCGGGAAAGCGTAGAAGGCGCCCGCCGGTTCCACTACGTCGAGGCCCATGGCGCTTAAGGCTGCGAGCACGCGTTCGCGGCGGGCTCGGTAGACTTTGAGCATGGGGACTGGGTCGACGGTCAGGGCTCGGGCTGCGGCGTCCATCTCGAAGGAGACGGCGCTCGATACTAGGTATTGGTGAGCTTTTGCGATCTCGGCGATGACGGGGGCTGCGGCTGCGAGCCAACCTAAGCGCCAGCCGGTCATGGCCCAGGGCTTGGAGAAGCTCTCGATAACTACCGTCTGATCGCGAAGCTCCGGGTGACGCTGGGCAAATCGCTCGTAGCCGTCCACGTAGACCAGGCGGTTATATACGTCGTCGCAGATTACGTAGATGCCCGTCTGGTCTGCCACGCGCGCCACGGCGTCGAGCGACGCCGCGTCGAGGATGCAACCCGTGGGATTGTTGGGCGAGCAGATGACGATGGCCTTAGTCGCCGGTGTCACGCAATCACGAAGTGCGTCTTCGTCAATCTGGAATTGTGCAGGCTCTGTATCCAAAAAGACCGCTTTGGCATGATTGGCCACGACGATGCTCTCGTACAGGCCAAAGGCCGGCGTTGGGATAATGACCTCGTCGCCGGGGTTGAGCATAGCCATAAATGTTGCCGACAGGGCCTCGGTCGCTCCGTCGGTCAGGATGACCTCGTCGGCCGAAAACGTAAGGCCCGCGTCCCCCATGTAGGCAGACAGCGCCTCGCGCAGGGCGGGGCGACCGTTGTTGGGCGGATAGTGCGTGTCGCCGCGGCCCAGCGCGGCGGTCACCTCGGCGCTAATCACATCGGGCGTGGGAAAATCAGGCTCGCCAAGCGCAAGCGCGATGCACCCCGGATGCTGGGCGGCGAGCGCATTGATCCGACGGATGCCGGAGGGCTTGAGCGTGGCAAGCGAGGTATTCATGGGCAGACGCATGGCATTCCTTTCGTAAGGGTTGCACTAGGATAGCGCGGCGAGACGCCGCCAGACGGTGTAACCTAAACGGAAACCAACCGGAAAGGAGGCGGCATGGAGACGACCGCACGCGGCGATATACCAAAAACGCTGCATAACATCGCGTTTGTCAGTATTCCCGAGAGCGCCGATCTTGAGTTTTTGCTCTGGGACCTCCAGGATGCCATCGCCGCCTATGCCCAGCTTTCTGGCACCGTACTCCCCCGCCCAGTCAACTTGAAGGCAAATGATGCCGGTGCAGTCGATGGCATGGTGCTCGCTGTTGACGATGCATTTGATGATGAGGCTATGATTGCTGTCGAGCAGATACTCGATCGCCTTGGGAATACAGAGACACGCATCTATGTCGTCGTCCAGGCCCTGTCAAAAAACAACAAGCAGGCGGACGAAGTCCTCGACCGCTTGCACCGGGCATGCATTCTACGTGACCTGCCATGGTGCGACGGCGTTGTCATCTGTGCCGGCAGCGGCATCGCAGCGCTTCACCATTCCCCACGCATGGGCGTCTTGCGCCGACCATTTTCGGAAGCGATGGATAAGCTTGTAGGCGCTGTGCGCATGGGCTGCTCCATCGAGCATGCGCAGCTGCTTGGCGGTGGCAATGCCGGTAGTGTCGATGCCGACGGCATGGTGCGTGCCAGGCCCGCCGTGCCCGCACCAATCTGGCGCGTCATCATCAAACGCCTCGGCACCCGCGCCCAATCAGATATCTAAATTACAGAGCGCCCCAATCAACGGCATCGCGCCAGCGCTCGACAAGGCGTTCCAGGCGCCATGCCGCATTGGCAGGACTTGTCGACGGCAGAACGATGGCGGGCAGCCCGGTGCGTTCTTGTAGATAGCGCCTGTAGAGCCGACCAGCTGTGCCACCGTTGCATATCACCTGCTCAATGGGGGCTGCGCCGGTAATGCACTCGATATGTGCCGGCACAACGTTGCGAATGCTCGCGTCACTCGAGCCCTTAATGTCGCAGCTCTCAATCACATCCCATAGGGCTACGCCGCCGTAAAGCAGCATAGATCGCTTGACGGCAATGGAGGCATCGAGCGCCGCGTGCTCACCGCTTGCCAAAGGATCGCCCTCGTTGGGCGGCACAGGCACACCGAGGCACGCGGCCATCACGCGCCAAAAGCGATTCTGCGGATTGCCATAGTAGAAGGCATTGGCGCGCGAAAGCACCGAGGGAAACGACCCGAGCACCAAAACGCGCGAGTGCTGGTCGAACACGGGCTCAAACCCATGCTCAATATGTTGATAGCCCTCGTCGGACGCCGCCATGATCTAGGCCCTCAACAGATAGCGCACCTCGTAGGGCGCAAGCTCGAGGGTGCCCGTCAGCTCGACCGCGAGCGCGTCGTCGGCAAGCAGATCGACAAAGGAGCCGTTGAGCTCGCCGGCGCCAAAGGTGTAAGGCTCGCCCACGGCGTTCACCGCCACGAGCACCGTCGCGCCGTCACAGGCGCGCTCGAACAGCAGCTGCTTGTTCTGGATCACCACGTTGCGATAGGCACCGTAGTTGAGGGCGCGGGCCGCCGCACTGTCTGTCGAGCGCAGGTGCGCGAGCTGCTTGATGAAGGCCGTCAGCTCGTTGGGCGCAGGCTCATCGAGCGCAGGTCGCAGCGCCCAGTCGCCATCGGGGCCGCCCTTTTCGCCAGGAATCCCCCACTCGCTGCCATAGTAGACGCACGGAATGCCCGGCATGCCAAAGAGCATGCCATAAGCGGGGCGCAGGCACGACTTGTCGGTGAGAATGCTTGCCAGGCGCGGCACGTCGTGGTTGTCGACAAAAGACAGCAGGTGTTTGCCGCGGTAGATGCACCACGGGTCGCCGCCAAACTGACGGTGCAACGAGTGGGCGATCTCGAACATGTTGACCGAGTTAAAGCTGGAGTACAGGCCCTTGTAGCACTCGTAGTTGGTGCAGGAGTCGAGCATCTCGTCGTTGACGATCTGGTTGTAGTCGCCGTGGAGCGTCTCACCAATCAGCACAAAGTCGGACTTGAGCTCACGGGTAAAGGCGTGCAGGCAGCGCATGAAGTCGCGGTCGAGCATATAGGCGACGTCCAGGCGCAGGCCGTCGATGCCAAAGACCTCGGCCCAGTGACGCACGGACTCAAGCAGGTAATCAACCACAGCGGGGTTTTGCAGGTTGAGCTTCACAAGCTCAAAATGGCCCTCCCAGCCCTCGTACCAAAAGCCGTCGCCGTAGCACGAGTCACCGTCGAAGCTGATGTGGAACCAGTCCTTGTACGGCGAATCCCACTTGCGCTCCTGCACATCACGGAAGGCCCAAAAGCCGCGACCGACGTGGTTGAAGACGGCATCGAGCACCACACGGATGCCGTGGGCATGCAGCGTCTCACACACGGCGGCAAAGTCGGCATCCCTACCCAGGCGGCGGTCAATATGGCGCAGGCTGCGCGTGTCGTAGCCGTGGCTATCGGACTCGAGCGGCGGGTTGATGAGCACGGCGCCAACGCCGAGTTCCTGCAGGTAGTCGGCCCATTGGGCGATCTTCATGATGGGAGCGTCGGGATTGAGCGCGGCGTTGGCAACCTGGGCGAGCTCGTCCTCGGCAACGGGCGCGGCATTCTCGTGCGGAGCTCCGCAAAAGCCCAGCGGATAGATCTGATAGAACGTCGTCTCGTATGCCCACATAACAGCCTCCCAGAAATCCTTCACGCAACGCCACCCATTGTATGCCCAGCTTGTATCCTCTTCCCCAAAATAAGTTGCGGTTGAATAGTTCCTGCTTGGGTCTTCAGAGGCCTTAAACAAGAACTATTCCACCGCAACTGATGAGGGGATGTGGCTAGGCGACGGGCTTTGCGCGGCGTATGGCCGGGAACAGTACGGTAATGGCGAGGATGACGCCCACGACGGCGATCGTGCCGCCCGCGTAGCCGATCCAAGCGATGCCCGGGCCCGACACCACGGCGCCGCCGATTGCGGTGCCCGTGCCGATACCCAGATTGAACAGGCCCGAGAAGATCGACATGGCGACAGCCGACGAATCCGCCGGCGTGTTCTTGATGAGCTCGGCCTGAAACGCCACATTAAAGGCCGTGGCGCAGCAACCCCACAGTGCGCAGACGGCAAGCACTGCCGCGAGCGACGATGCGGCCGGACCCATGAGCAGCAGGGCCGCCGGCACGCCGGAGAGCGTAATTGCAAGGAACGGGAAGCGATGCCCATCGAACAGGCGGCCAAACAGCCAGCTTCCGAGCAGACCAGAGCAGCCGAACGCCGTCAGCGTCATAGTGATGGCGCTTGCGTCGACATGCGCGACCTGAGCCAGGAAAGGCTCGATATAGCTATAGCCCGCGTAATAGCCGGTCGCCATGAACACCGTGACCACATAGAGTGCGATGAGGAACGGGTTCTTGAGCAGCTCGGGCAGCTGCTTGAGCGTAAAACGCTCGCCCGCTGGCATGGCAGGAAACACCGTGGCCTGGTAGACGACCGCGACAGCAGACAGCGCTCCGACCACAGCAAACGTCATACGCCAGCCCACGGCCAGGCCAATGGCGCGGCCGAGCGGCAGGCCGAAGATCTGTGCGATGGAAGAGCCCGTGGCGATCATGCTGATGGCGAGCGCCCCATGGCGGGTGTCGACCAGGCGCGACGCCATGATCGAGGCGACCGACCAGAACACGGCGTGCGCGCAGGCAACCACCAGGCGCGCGCAGACTAAGATGGGATAGGTCGGCGCCAAGGCGGACAGGAACTGGCCCAGCGAGAACACGGCAAGCACGCCCAGCAGCATCCGCTTGAACTCGAAACGCGAAGCGAACACCATGAGCGGCAGCGACAGCAGCATGACGCCCCAGGCATAGACCGAGATCATGATGCCGGCTTGGGACTCGGTGAGCGAGAACGACGCGGCGATGTCAGTCAAAAGACCGATGGGCATAAACTCCGACGTGTTGAACACGAAGGCGCAGCAGGTGAGTCCGATGAGCGGGAGCCACTGCTTGAGCGTGATGCCGTCTTGCCTTGCCTGAGTCATATATAACGTCTCCAATCGTTTTGAGCGGAGGCGATTATATAGCAACGGCCCCGCATCCGTCAGTAACGGACACGGAACCGAAAACAATTCGATACACAGAGGTTGCGCCGTCAATAAATAACTAAGCCAACCCCAGCAATATGCCCGCCGAATGCACGACAAACGCCACGATCCAGGCGACTGCCACCTGAAACGCGAACACGGCAACGGCGTAGCGCGCGCCCAGCTCGCTCTTGACGGCGCCGATCGCAGCCACGCACGGCGGGTACAGCAACGTAAAGACCAGGAACACATAGGCAGTAAACGGCGAAAACATGGTCGACAGTGCCGCGGGCGAGGTCGCGCCCAAAAGTACCGTGAGGGTCGAGATGACGCTCTCCTTGGCGATAAGTCCGGTGACGAGCGCCGTGGATGCACGCCAGTCGCCAAACCCAAGCGGCGTCAGCACCGGCGCGATGATGCTGCCGAGGCCCGCAAGCAGACTCTGCGACTGATCGGCGACCACATTAAAGCGAATGTCGAACGTCTGAAGGAACCAGATGACCACGGTAGCGGCAAAGATAATGGTAAAAGCCTTGGTAATAAAGTCCTTGGCCTTATCCCATGCCAGCATCACCGTCGTCTTGACGCTCGGCAGGCGGTAATTGGGAAGCTCCATGATAAACGGCACCGGGTCGCCCTTAAATGCCGTGCGGTTGAGCAACAAAGCCGCGATGCAACCGACCGCGATGCCAATCAAATAGAGCGAGACCATGGCGGGAACTGTCGCCTGCGGGAAAAACGCCCCGCACAGCAGACCGTAGACCGGCAACTTAGCCGAACAGCTCATGAACGGCGTGAGCATGACCGTCATCTTGCGGTCGTGCTCGGATGGGAGCGTACGGGTCGACATGATAGCCGGCACGGTGCAGCCAAAACCGACGAGCATAGGCACGAAGCTGCGGCCTGACAGGCCAAAGCGACGCAGCACTTTATCCATGACAAAGGCCACGCGCGCCATGTAGCCGGAGTCTTCCAGAATGGAGAGGAACAAGAAGAGCACAACGATAATCGGCAGGAAGGTCAGCACACTACCCACACCCGTGAGCACGCCGTCGACAGCCAGCGAGCGCACCACGTCGTTGGTTCCGAACGCCTTGAGACCCGCATCGGCCGAGGCGATGATGACCGCGATACCGTCCTCCATGAGTCCCTGCAACGCCGCACCGATCACGCCAAACGTCAGCCAAAAGACAAGGCCCATAATCACCAGGAACGCCGGAATGGCCGTGTAACGACCTGTCAGGATACGGTCGATCTTGACGGAGCGCACGTGCTCGCGGCTCTCGTGCGGTTTGACGACGCAGCGCCCACACACGTCGCCGATAAAGCTAAAGCGCATATCGGCCAGCGCGGACAGGCGGTCGGTGCCGGCCTCGCCCTCCATCTGGGTAATGATGTGCTCGATAGCGTCGAGCTCGTTGCGATCCAGGTGAAGTGCCTCAGTCACCAGCTCGTCGCCCTCAACCAGCTTGGTCGCCGCAAAACGCACGGGAATGTGCGCCGTCGCGGCATGGTCCTCGATAAGGTTGGCGATGCCGTGAATGCAGCGATGCAGCGCGCCGCCGTCTGGACCATCGGGCGCACAGAAGTCCAGGCGACCGGGGCGTTCGCGGAACCGTGCCACGTGCAGGGCATGATCCACCAGCTCGCCGATACCCTCGTTGCGGGCAGCGCTAATGGGGACAACGGGCACGCCCAACAGGCTCTCAAGCAGGTTGACGTCCACGGCGCCGCCGTTGGCCGTCACCTCGTCCATCATGTTGAGCGCGATGACCATGGGGCAGTCGAGCTCCATAAGCTGCAGCGTCAGGTACAGATTGCGCTCGATGTTGGTGGCGTCAATGATATCGATGATGGCGTCGGGATGCTCATCCAGGATAAACTGGCGGCTCACGATCTCCTCACCCGTGTACGGCGACAGAGAGTAAATGCCGGGCAGGTCGGTAACGCTCGCCTCGGGGTGGTTACGAATGGTACCGTCTTTGCGGTCGACCGTTACGCCGGGAAAGTTGCCGACGTGCTGGTTGGAGCCCGTAAGCTGGTTGAACAGCGTGGTCTTACCGCAGTTTTGGTTGCCGGCGAGGGCAAAATGCAGCGGCGCGCCCTCAGGCACGGCCGTCTTCGCGGCGCGGGGCGAATACGTCCCCTCGCCCAGGGCCGGATGCTCCGTCGTGCCGATTGCGGCGTTAGCGCGCGGACCCGCATCGGTGTCGTGAACACCCACGAGCTCGATGCGAGCGGCATCGTCCTTGCGCAGCGTCAACTCGTAGCCACGCAGGCGGATCTCGAGCGGGTCACCCATGGGGGCGTACTTCATCATGGTAACTTCGGTACCCGGCGTTAGACCCATGTCCAAAATATGCTGTCGAAGCGCCTGATCGTCGGATGTCACCGATGCGACAACGGCGTCCTTTCCAATCTCGAGCGTATCGAGTCTCACGTCCGCGTTCCTCCCCCGGCGCCCACAGGGCGTTGCATTTTGTTTATCTTGGCTAACCGTTTGCCATGGCTAACCATTTAACCACGCATGATAGCGCGAACACACACCGATGTTCAATCGACAGATTGCCGCCCTGGCGGGCTTGCAGCGTCGAGTGGTTACGGCGTTTGGTAAAACGCCGTAACTAAAACCCGTGGCGCTCCAGGAAGCGGAAGGCTAGGCGAATCCAAGGACGGACCGCCACCTGCTTGTCCTCGTTGTCGACCGCGGTGTTGGCGTTGCCGAGCGAAAGGCCGTGACCACCTTGGTCAAAGACGTGCATCTCGCATACGACGCCTTCCTCGGCCATGCGCTGCGCAAACGGATAGACCTGCGCAATCGGCGCCGTTTTATCGTCGGACACGCCCCACACAAAGGTCGGGGGCATCTGGCGCGAAACGTGTGTGGTGGGGCAGATGTCGGCCAGATGCTCGTCAGTTGCCTCGTCACCCGTCACCATCGACAGGTAGTCGTTGAGCAGATCGCGCCCCGTCTTGCCGCCCGTCTTGGGCACGCGCAGGTCGATGCGCGGGTCGCGCGTCTGCATGTCGCGCACATAGGCAAAGTCGAGCAGCGGATAGCCCAGCACCACGGCATCGGGACGAATGTCGTCCGGACGCGCCCCTGCCAGGCCCGCGAAGGGACCAGTCTTCCATTGCGTTGCCAGCGAAGCGCAGATCATGCCGCCCGCCGAGAACCCCACGACGCACACGCGCTTGGGATCGACATGCCACTCGTCGGCGTTGGCGCGCACCGTGGCGACCATCTTGGCAAGGTCTGCCTGCGGGTGCGGAAAGCTCACATCGCCCGTGTCACTCGTGACATAGTTGAGCACAAAGGCCTGGTAACCGTGATCCAAAAACGCAAACGCCACGGGATCCTGCTCATGCAGAGCGATATGCGTAAACGCACCTCCGCCGCAGATAATCACAGCAGGGCGGCGGCCATTCGGCTTATCGGGCAGCGGCTCGGCACCCAAATACGTAAACGTCGCCGGATATTCCTCGGTCGGTTCCTCGCCCCACAGCGCATGGTTCTCGACAATCATATGGGCTCCCTTCGCGCAAATTATGCGCCCTTGTTTTTCGCCTTCAAGCGTACCCCACTTGAACCCGTGGCGCAGAAACACTCCAGCAATTAGTTTCCCTTCAACTGATATATCACATAATCCCAGCTCAGAGGTATCGCTGAGCAGCGTAAAATAGGGGGCGTTGACCAAGCCGCGAAACATATATGAAACGTTTCCGGCAAACCAAGCGCGCGATATGCGCCTATTTAAGTTGGAGGCAACTATGGGTCTGCTCGATTCGTTTAAGTCCACCTTCACCTCGACGGGCGAGGCGTCCGTTCCGCCCGCAGCAAGCTTCGCCACCCGCGAAGGCGTCATCTATGCCCCCGTCAACGGCGTGCTCGTCAACCTGGACGAGGTCCCTGACGAGACGATCGCCTCGGGCATGCTTGGCCAGGGCTATGGCATCGAGCCCATTACCGGCACCATCTATGCGCCCGCCAACGGCCGCATCGGTGCCACCACCGTCACCAACCACTCCATCGGCATGATTACCGAAGACGGCCTGCGCGTGTTCATCCATGTCGGCCTGGGCACCGTGGAAATGAACGGCAAGGGTTTTGCCCGCTTTGTCGAGATGGGCGATGTGGTCAAGGCAGGTCAGCCGCTCATCAGCTTCGACCGCGAGGCCATCAAGGCCGCCGGTCACGAGGACATCGTGACCGTCATCGTCTCCGAGCTCGATCGTCTTAAGAGCATCGACCATGTCGGCGAGTCTGGAACGCTTATCGGCGGCAACCCGCTCGTCAAGCTTGGCGACCCGCTGCTGGTTGCCAAGACCAAGTAGCCAGGCCCCGCGCCACACAGCCAAAAGGCACCTCGTCAAGCGTCCGCGACCATTTGGCCGCGGGCGCTTTTCGTTTGAAAAACCATCCCGCCAATGCCTTATCTGTATAGCCCAAATGAGCCGAGCTGCTAGAATATCGAACTGTATGGATAACTATCATTCAACCGTTATGGGAGGATACGTGAACCGCACCAAAATCGCGCAGCTCTACGCCGATGCCGAGTCACTCGGCGGCCAGACTGTCACCGTCGCCGGCTGGGTCAAGTCCGTCCGCGACATGAAGAACTTTGGCTTTGTTACGCTCAACGACGGCAGCTGCTTCCGCGACCTGCAGGTCGTCATGAACCGCGAGGCGCTCGACAACTACGACGAGATCGCCCACCAAAACGTCTCGGCCGCCCTCATCTGCACCGGCACCGTCAAGCTGACCCCCGATGCGCCCCAGCCTTTCGAGCTTTCTGCCACCTCCATCGAGGTCGAGGGCGTCAGCGCCCCGGATTACCCGCTGCAGAAGAAGCGCGCAACCGTCGAGTTCCTGCGCACCCAGCAGCACCTGCGCCCGCGCACCAACCTATTCCGTGCCGTGTTCCGCATCCGCTCTGTCGCGGCTGCCGCCATCCACCGCTTCTTCCAGGAGCAGGGCTTTGTCTACGTCAACACCCCCATCATCACCACGAGTGACTGCGAGGGTGCCGGCGAGATGTTCCGCGTGACCACGCTCGACCCCAAAAATCCGCCCCTCACCGAGTCCGGCGAGGTCGACTGGAGCCAGGACTTCTTTGGCAAGCATGCGAGCCTCACCGTGTCCGGCCAGCTCAATGCCGAGAACTTTGCCATGGCCTTTGGCGACGTGTACACCTTTGGCCCCACCTTCCGCGCCGAGAACTCCAACACCACGCGCCACGCCGCCGAGTTTTGGATGATCGAGCCCGAGATGGCCTTTGCCGATCTGAACGACTACATGGATAACGCCGAGGCCATGCTCAAGTACGTCCTTAAGGACGTTATGGCCACCTGCCCCGACGAGCTCAACATGCTCAACAAGTTTGTGGACAAGGGACTGATCGAGCGCCTGGACCACGTGGCAAACTCTGACTTTGCCCGCGTTACCTACACCGAAGCCGTCGAGATCCTGGAGCAGGCAGTCGCTGCTGGCCACCAGTTTGATTACCCCGTCAGCTGGGGCATCGACCTGCAGACCGAACACGAGCGCTTCCTGACCGAGGAGCACTTTAAGCGCCCGACCTTCGTAACCGACTACCCGGCAGAGATCAAGGCCTTCTACATGCGCATGAACGACGACTGCAAGACCGTCGCCGCCGCCGACTGCCTGGTGCCGGGCATCGGCGAGATTATCGGTGGCTCCCAGCGCGAGGAGCGCCTGGACCTGCTCGAAGGTCGAATTAAGGATCTGGGCATGGCCCCCGAGCAGTACAAGTACTATCTGGACCTGCGCCGCTATGGCTCCTGCAAGCACGCCGGCTACGGCTTGGGCTTTGAGCGCTTGGTCATGTACCTGACGGGCGTGGGCAACATCCGCGACGTCCTGCCGCACCCGCGCACCGTGGGCAACGCCGACTTCTAATCGTCGGACGCTAGCTCGCGTCGCCACACGCCAACGCTCATCGCACAAGCGTCTCTCGGCATCGGTCGAGAGACGCTTTTTTCAACAGCATCCGTCAAGCTTTTGGCAAGCTTTTGGTCAGTTGAGCAGGGCTGTTGAAAACTCGAACCGCCGTTTGCCGACGACTACCGACCGCCCAGAGCGCCCTGCGCCCCTGGGAAAACCCCGCGTCCTAGGCTCCATACCGTTGCCACCCAAAACGGAAAGGACGTGGGCACCATGACCGAAACCGCTGTTGAAACCTACGACACCACGACCAGAGGCGCCGCCTCGATGGCAGCCTATCGCGCCGTTCGCATCCTGCAACTATTAAGCGAGAACACCGGCGAGGACAAGGCCATGCTTTCCGATGAGTTGATCCGGCGCCTCGCCCATCCCGACGACCCCGCCCGCATGCCCATTTCGGCGGCGCGGCGCAGCATCTACACCGCCATCTCCGCACTTCGCCATGCCGGATACGAAATTGAGTACAAGCGCGGCGTGGGGTATCGGCTCTTGACCCGTCCGCTCACCGACGAGGAAATCATCCGGCTCCACGGCATGGTCATGCGCAACCGCTCCACGCCCATCGCCATTCGAAAAAGCATGGCTCAGCACTTGGTCGCCATGGCGAGTGCCGACGTTCGCGGTTACCTCGATGCACCCGAGCCTGCTCCAAGTGCCGGCAGCAAATCCACCAAGGCCACGCGCACGCCCGTCAAGCGCATCGACACCTGCGAGCTCATCGAGCAGGCCATCGACCACGGAACCACGGTGAGCTTTGATATTTCGAGCGTCACGGCACGCGGCGAAACCGAGGTGGTGCGGATGACGGTCCGGCCCTTTGCCATCAGGCAACGCGATGGCGTCTCGTATCTGCTGGGAACGGTCTACGACACCCGAGGCGCCGACGACACCCTGCGCACCGTTGAGGTCAGCCGCATGAAAAACGTCAGCACGCGCTTGCTCGACGGCAAGAAACTCTTTGCTGCGCTAGACGAGGAGGACGCCTCCGCTGCATAAGAACCTCCGCCGTCCATTCAACTACCCGTACCGCCCATCCGGTTCTGTATTAAAAAACCCGCCAAGTTATTGTAAAAATGGACATCCGCGCTACTATAGTTCCACTTGCACTTTGTTTGAGTGCAGTGTTTCCAGCCATTTCTATACTGGGGGGTAACGATATGAAGGACATCACCATCAGCCGCAGGAGCCTTCTGGTCTCTTCTGGCCTGCTCGCGCTCGCTCCGCTCGCCGGATGCGGCGGCAACTCTGGTTCCGGCTCTGCTGCCGCCGGTTCCGACTACACCGTCGGCGTTCTGCAGCTCACTGAGCACTCCGCACTCGACGCCGCCAACGACGGCTTTGTCAAGGCTATCAAGAAGAGCGGTCTCAAGGTCAAGATTGATCAAAAGAACGCCCAGAACGACCAGTCCACGTGTAAGTCCATCGCCGACAAGTTCGTGGGCGATGGCGTCGATCTGATCTATGTCATCGCTACGCCCGCCGCGCAGGCCGCCGCTGGCGCCACCGCCGATATCCCCATCGTGGGCTGCGCCATCACCGACTACGCCGCCTCGGGCCTGGTCCAGGACAACGATAAGCCCGGCACCAACGTCACTGGCGCCTCCGACCTCACCCCGGTCGCCGAGCAGCTCGAGATGATGCAGAAGGTCCTGCCCGACGTAAAGAAGATCGGCCTGCTCTACTGCACCGCCGAGTCCAACTCCGACGTCCAGATCAAGGCCGCCAAGAAGGAACTCGACAAGCTGGGCCTGGACTACACCGATTACACCGTCTCGAGCTCCAACGAGATCCAGTCCGTCGTCGAATCTGCCGTGGGCAAGGTCGACGCGCTGTACTCCCCCACCGATAACACCATCGCCGCGGGCGCCTCGCAGGTGGGCCAGATCTGCAAGGAGAACAAGCTTCCCTACGTGACCGGCGAGGAGGGTATGTGCATGGCTGGCGGCCTGTTCACCCTCTCCATCAACTACGAGGATCTGGGCTACGCCGCGGGCGAGATGGCCGTCAAGATTTTGAAGGGCGAGGCCAAGCCCGAGGATATGCCGATCAAGCATCTCTCGAGCAAGGACCTGGTTGTCGTCAAGAACGACGAGATGGCCGAGGCTCTGGGCATCGATCTTTCCGCTCTGGACGAGTAACGCCATGCGCGGTAGCGCGTCTAGGGCACGCACTCGTGCCGTTGCCGTGTTATTCAATATGTGAGCCACAGGGGCGAACGCCAAAGACCGGCGTTCGCCCTGCTTGTTACGGATGAGACAAAACATCCGGCCGCAGCTCTTTTATGCATTGTTACCGCTATCATGGTGACTCACGTGTCCACCCTATCCTAGGAGGTATTAAGCATGCTTATTGCATTGCAGGGCGCCGTTTCGCAGGGCGTCCTCTGGGGCATTATGGTGCTTGGCGTGTTTATCACGTTCCGCCTGCTCGACATTCCCGATATGACCTGCGACGGCAGCTTTGCCCTCGGCGGCTGCGTCTGCGCCGTGCTCATCGTCAATAACAACGTCGATCCGTTGCTCGCCGTGCTGGCCGGTATGTGCGCCGGCGCCATCGCGGGCGCCGTCACGGGCATTTTGACCACCGTCTTTGAGATTCCCGCGATCCTCGCCGGAATCCTCACCCAGATCAGCCTGTGGTCCATCAACCTGCGCATCATGGGCAAATCCAATACGCCCATCCTTGCCAAGGGCACCATCTTCTCGTCTGTCAGCAACATGACGGGCCTGCCGCAGTCCACCGTCGCCATCATCCTGGGCATCTTGCTCGCTGTGGCTATCGTCGCCATCCTGTATTGGTTCTTTGGCACCGAGATCGGCTCGGCACTGCGCGCCACCGGCAACAACGAATACATGATCCGCGCTCTGGGCGTCAACACCAACTCCACCAAGATGATCGCCCTCGTGCTCTCCAACGCCCTCATTGGCCTTTCGGGCGCGCTCATCTGCCAGAGCCAGAAGTACGCCGACATTGGCATGGGCACTGGTGCCATCGTTATCGGTCTTGCCGCCATTGTTATCGGCGAGGTGCTCGGCCGCCTGCTGCCCGGCGGTCTCACGCAGTTTAGTGTCCGTCTTGCCTCCGCCGTCTTTGGCTCCGTAGTGTACTTCCTTATCCGCGCCATCGTGCTGCAGTTGGGCATGGACGCCAACGACATGAAGCTGCTCTCCGCCGTAATCGTCGCCGTGGCCCTGTGCGTGCCCGTGGTTTGGGAGCGCTATAAGCTCCGCAGCTCCTACACGAAGGGGGATGAAGTAGATGCTTAAGCTCTCACACGTCAAGAAGACCTTTAACAAGGGCACCGTCACCGAGAAGCGCGCTCTTACCGGCGTCGACCTTACCCTCAACGATGGCGACTTTGTAACCGTGATCGGCGGTAACGGCGCCGGCAAATCCACGCTGCTCAACATGGTCGCCGGCGTATATCCGCTCGATTCGGGCGTTATCGAGCTCGACGGCACCGACATCTCGCGTCTGAGCGAGTCGCAGCGCGCCAAGTACCTGGGCCGCGTGTTCCAGGACCCCATGCGCGGCACCGCAGCCGACATGCAGATCGCCGAGAACTTGGCCCTCGCCAAGCGCCGCAGCCAGCGTCGCGGTCTTTCGTGGGGCGTCACCAAGGCCGAGAAGGACGAGTACGTTGAACTGCTCAAGCGCCTGGACCTTGGTCTGGACACGCGCCTCAACGCCAAGGTCGGCCTGCTTTCGGGTGGCCAGCGCCAGGCACTCACCCTGCTCATGGCAACGCTCACCAAGCCGCGCTTGCTGCTGCTCGACGAGCACACCGCGGCCCTCGACCCCAAGACGGCCTCTAAGGTGCTCAATCTGACCGAGGAGATTGTCGACGAGAACCACCTGACCACGCTCATGGTCACGCACAACATGAACGACGCCATCCGTCTGGGCAATCGTCTGATCATGATGCACGAGGGCCACGTAATCTACGACGTGGCGGGCGATGAGAAGAAATCGCTCACCGTGGCCGACCTGCTGCAGAAGTTCGAGGAGGTCTCGGGCGGCGAGCTCGCCAACGACCGCATGCTGCTGAGTTAAACCTGCCAAAAAGGGATGTTAATTTTGGCAGGTTTTATCTGCACAAACGTCAAAACCGCCGTAAAGGGGCAGACACCTTTGCGGCGGTTTTCGCATATTATGTCGATAATCCAGCGTCAGCAGGGACCACTGGTTAAGAACTAAGGAAACTGCCATGAGAAGACCTCTTCCCCGTCTTGCTTGACCGCCGCACTCCTTACCGGCGTGCTCGCCGGCGCCCCAGCTTACGCCACCGCGACCGCCCCATCTCAAGTTATCGGCCCGTCCGATGTGATCGGACGGGCTTTTTGGTGGGTATCATGGTTGAATGATCATTAGGAGGTTTTCCCTACATGGAATTGTTTGAGCCGATTCTTCATTTCTTTGAGCAACGGTGGGTCCACAACATCATCTGGGCCGTCATCTTGGCGATAGGCACCGCCGTCGCCGCCAAGGTTGCATCCAAGACCCTGCACCATCTGCTTAACCGAGACGATAACCCGCTTCCGGCATCGAGTATCTTCATCAACATCGCGCGCGCCGTCATCTGGATGATCGGCGGCAGCTTTATCCTCGACAACTGTTTTGGCATTAACGCAAACGCGCTCGTCGCCGCTCTTGGCGTCGGCGGCATCGCCATCTCGCTGGGCTTTCAGGACACGCTGTCAAACCTTATCGGCGGCATGCAGGTGACCTTTATGGGCATTATCAAGCCCGGCGACAATATCGAGGTCGGCGGCGTGTCGGGCGTGGTCCAGGACATCACTTGGCGCCACACGACCATCGAAGATGCCTGTGGACAGACCATCATCGTCCCCAACTCCAACATCTCCAAAAACACGCTCGTGCATCTGATGCCCTTTGGGCGTGTGGCCGTCCCCGTCGCGGTGAAAGACCCCTCCAAATGGGCGTCGCTCGATGCACTAGCAGACGAGCTGGCCAGCGCCACTAAAACGGCTGTCTCGCCCATCTCGGGTTTTGACAAGGAGCCGTATGTGCTCTTTAGCGAGATCGGCGACTTTGGCATTAAGGGCAAGATCATCTTTATCGTCAGCGACGACAGCACCACTTTCACGGCAGCCGACGCCTGCATCCGCGCCATCGCCCCCATCATCGCCTAAACCACCACAAAGGGGACAGGCACCTTTGTGGTGGTTTCGCATCGTGGTACCATGGTTCATATCGTTGTTTAAACGACTAAGGGAGTAGACACCATGGAAGAGGCCTATCGTCAAGCACGCAAGCGCGGTGAGCAAGGACGTCGACGCGCCATTAGTCAAAGCGAGCATCCGTACCTCACGGACCTCGATAGCTTGGTCGCCCAGCTCCCCTTAGGTCAGCGAGAGAGCGTCGGCCTAAGGGACATTCCGCTCGAAATGGTCGTCGGTACGGTTACTAAGGGCCGTCAGTCCGCCTTTTCATGCAACTTTATGCCCTTGCTGCCGTTTAGCACCGAGTTCGCCCGCAAGTGGTCCAACCTCTACGACATCCAGGTGACCGAGGGCTATCGCGATCCCGTCATCGTCACCGAGTTCATGCATCGGTTTTACGTCCAAGAGGGCAACAAGCGCGTCAGTGTCCTCAAATTCCTGGACGCCCCGACGGTTTCGGCCAAGGTCACCCGTCTCTACCCCGGCACATGGGATTCCGTCGAAAGCCGCCTGTACGGTGAGTTCTGCGCGTTTTGGCGCGTCTGCCCCCTATACGAGATCGAGTTCTCACGCGAGGGAAGCTACGAGACGCTCGCCAAGATGCTCGGTCAGGACCTTATCGAAAAATGGCCGCAGAAAAAGGTCGACTACCTGCGCCACACCTTCTTACTCTTTAAGCGCGCCTACCTTCGCGCGGGCGGCGACCACCTGGACATTACGCCCGCCGACGCCATGCTCGTCTACCTCAATGTGTACAACCAGGACCGCCTGCTGGATACACCGACGGATATCGTCGTAAACCGCCTGTGCAAGATCTGGCGCGAGCTGGTCATTGCCGGCAAAAATAACGAGGACAAGGTAGATCTTGTCGAAGCACCGAGCGTCGATGAGGAGGAGTCGCCCGCCAAGTCCACCTCCGGCGTGCTCAGCTTCTTTATGGGCAAGACCGTCTATTCGGCGGCCAACCCCCTGCGCATCGCCTTTATCCATGAGTTCCCCTGTGCGACGTCGAGCTGGGACAGCCTGCACGACCAAGGGCGTCAGTATCTCGATGAGCACTTTGGCGGTATCGTGCGCACCGAGGCGTTCGAGGACTGCCATGATCCGGACGCGTTCTACGCCGCCGTGGAAACGGCTGTCAAACATGGAGCAAACGTCATCTTCTCGACCTCGCACCGCCTGATGGAATACACGCTCAGGGCTGCCGTTGAGTATCCCCGGGTTCGGTTCCTCAACTGCTCTATCGGTCTTCCCCATCAAAGCGTCCGTTCGTACTTTGGCAAGATGTACGAGGCCAAGTTCCTCCTGGGCGCCCTTGCCGCCAGCATGGCGGACAACCACCGCATCGGTTACCACGCGTCGGTCTTTGCCTCGGGCGCACTCAGCGAAATCAACGCCTTTGCGATTGGCGCCTCGCTGCTCGACCCCCGTGCGCAAATTATCCTGACCTGGGGCGATGTGCCTGCCGGTGGCCTTGCCGAGGCCATGTGCCGCGAAGGCGTGAGCGTCATGACCGGCGCCGACATGTCAAAGCCGCTCGAAGATCCCACGGCCTACGGACTTCACCGCCTGATCGATGGCAAGGTTGCCGGCATTGCCATGCCGGTGTGGAACTGGGGCCGATATTACGAGCTTATCGTGCGAAGTCTGCTGCATGGCACCTGGGACGAGACCAGTGACGACAGCCGGGTCCGCGCCGTCAACTACTGGTATGGCATGAGCTCGGGCGTTATCGATATTCGCTACGCTCCGGGCCTGCCCTATCAGACGCGCAAGCTTGTTCAGCTACTCCGCAATGGCATCGTCGAGGGCTCCATCAATCCATTTGGCGGCGAGCTCCATAGCCAAGACGGCGTGGTGCAGATCGAGGGCTTTCCCCCACTGCCGAGCACTCAAATCGTCGAGATGGACTGGTTGGCCGACAACGTGGTGGGCACCATTCCGCAGCCCAACGATGAGCCGAAGGTCCACGCCCTATGAAAATCCTTGCCATAGCCGATACCGAAGAACGATGCCTATGGGAGTGCTTTCGCAAGGAACGCTTTGAGGGTGTCGACCTGATTTTGTCCGCTGGCGATCTGGACCCGGATTATCTTGAGTTTTTGGTCACCGTCATCAACAAACCGCTCATCTACGTTCGCGGCAATCACGATGACCGCTACGCGCGTCATGCACCAGGCGGCTGTATCTGTGTCGAAGACTCCGTTTACGTGTATCGCGGCGTCCGCATTGCGGGGCTTGGCGGCTCCATGCGCTACCGAGATGGCGCCAACATGTACACCGAGCGCGAGATGGCCAAGCGCGTGCGCAAGCTGTCACGCAAAGTGAGGATGGTCGGCGGCTGCGACATCCTGCTGACCCATGCGCCCGCCGCCGGCATGGGCGATCTGGATGATCTGCCACATCGAGGATTTGAATGCTTTAACACAGCGCTCGAATCCTGGAATCCCGACTACATGGTGCACGGGCATGTGCACCAATGCTATGGTCGCGACTTTCAGCGTGAGCGTCAACATGCATGCGGGGCAATGATCATCAACGCCAGCGGATATACGCAGTTTGAGCTCGACCAGACGCGCTACCCCATCCGTGGCTGGCAGGCAGCCTGGCTCAACTCACAAACCATGCGCCGCGAGCTCAAGCGCCACGAGGCCATCGAGTCCTCAACCGCCAGAACACCCTGGTAACTGCCTCAAAGGGGTCACTGCCCCCTTTGAGGCAGTTTTGACGCGATAGCAAGAAACTCGGTCCTGCACAAGACAGAACCGGGTTTCTTTAGCAATGCTTGCTTTGCTCAGGCAGTAACTAAAAGTTACTCAGCCAGGAAGTCACGCTGGATAGCGGGATCGACCTTGACGCCAGGGCCCATGGTGGAAGACACGGAGATGGACTTGACGTACTTGCCCTTAGCAGAAGAGGGCTTGACGCGCAGGATCTCGGTGTACAGGGCGGCGTAGTTCTCGACGAGCTGCTGCTCAGAGAAGGACTTCTTGCCCAGGGGCACGTGGCAGATGCCGTAGCGGTCGGCGCGATACTCAACGCGGCCGGCCTTGAGCTCGGAGACCATCTTGGCGACGTCCATGGTCACGGTGCCGAGCTTGGGGTTCGGCATGAGGCCACGGGGACCAAGGATCTTACCGATGCGGCCAACCTTGGCCATCATGTTCGGCGTAGCGATAGCGGCGTCGAAGTTGATCTCGCCCTTCTGAATCTGGGCGACGAGCTCGTCGGAACCGATGATGTCGGCGCCGGCAGCCTCGGCCTCGCGAGCCTTCTCGCCCTCGGCGAAGACGGCAACACGAATGGTCTTGCCGGTGCCGTGGGGCAGGGAGATGGAGCCACGAATGTTCTGGTCAGCCTTACGAGTATCGACGCCCAGACGGAAGTGGGCCTCGACGGTCTCGTCGAACTTGGCGGTGTCGAGCTCCTTGATGAGCTTGGCAGCCTGAAGGGGGGTGTAGAGCGTGGCGCGGTCGATCTTCTCGGCAGCGGCGTTATAGCTCTTACCATGCTTAGCCATGTGCATTACCTCCTGTGGTTAAACGGGCGTGAGCCCTCCCACATCGTATCGTGTGCCCTATTGCACACATTTAACGGGCGCCCCGGTTGGAGCACCCGTCATTACCTAAAGAAATCGCTACTCAGCGATCGTGACGCCCATGGAACGGGCGGTACCGGCGATGATCTTCTTGGCGGCGTCAATGTCGTTGGCATTGAGGTCCGGCATCTTGATCTCGGCGATCTTGGTGAGCTGCTCCTGGGAGAGCTGGCCAACCTTGTCGGCCTGGGGCTTAGCGGAACCAGACTTGAGGTTCAGCTCCTTCTTGATGAGGTGAGCCGCCGGCGGGGTCTTGGTGATGAAGGAGAAGGACTTATCCTCGTAGACAGAAATCTCAACGGGGATGATGTCGCCCTTCTTGTCCTGCGTCTCGGCGTTAAAGGCCTGGCAGAACTGCATGATGTTCACGCCAGCAGCGCCCAGGGCGGGGCCGACGGGAGGAGCGGGGTTAGCTGCACCAGCAGGAATCTGGAGCTTAATGACGTTGGCAACCTTCTTCTCAGCCATGGTCATTCCTTTCAAATCACGAGTGTGAAGTAGTACTTGCTATATCGTAAGCACGCACGTGTTAGAAGCACTCCTGAGATGAGCAGTCACAGAAGAAGCACGCTCGCGCGAACGGACAAAACTTAAGCGATGACAGCGACCTGGTTAAAGTCGAGCTCGACCGGCGTCTCGCGGCCAAAGATCATCAGCGTGACCTTGAGCTTGCCTGCCTCGGTGTTAACCTCGGAGACCTTGCCATCAAAGTCGGTAAGCGGGCCATCGGTAACGCGGACGGACGTGCCGACCTCAATATCAACCGACGTACGCTTGGGCGAATCGCCCTTACCGGAACGACGAGTCATCTTATTGTACTCGTCGCGGGAAAGCGGAGCGGGCTTGCCGTTGCCGCCCAGGAAACCGGTGACACCGGGCGTGTTACGAACACACGTCCAGGCATCGTCATCCATCTCCATGCGAACCAGGACATAACCCGGGAAGATCTTAGAATCCTTGGTCTCGCGCTTGCCACCCTCTTTGATCTCGGTGACGCGCTCCATAGGAATCTCGATATCAAAGATACGGTCCTGCATGCCCATGGTCTCGATGCGATGCTCGAGATCGGACTTAACACGGTTCTCGTATCCAGAGTAAGTGTGAACGACGTACCAACGCTTAGACATGGTTTAGCCCCTCAATCCGGAGAACAGAGCAAGAGCCTCGCCAAAGCCAGCATCGAGCAGAGCGATGACGACGCCGACAACGACCAGAGAAGCGCAAACGACGACCGAGTAGTTCACGAGCTCCTTCTTGTCGGGCCACGTGACACGCTTCATCTCGGACTTCACCGAAGCGAAATACTTCTTGGTGCGGGCGAAGAAACCAGGCTTCTCGTTCTTCTTAGACTTCGCAGCCTTCTCGCTCTTCTTGGCAACGGCCTTCTTGGCCTCAACCTTGGAGTTGGCGGCAGCTTTGTTGGCAGGCGCCTGCTGCTGTGCCTTCTTCTTGTTCTTCTTGTTGGCCATTTGGGTTACCTCCGCGCAATGCGCTTATACATGAGTAAACCGTAAGCCCCCAAATGGGAGCTTACGGAATAATGACTGGCACGCCAGGAAGGACTCGAACCCTCAACACTCGGTTTTGGAGACCGATGCTCTACCAATTGAACTACTGGCGTATGTAACTAGAGACTAGCGAGTCTCTTTGTGCAGCGTGTGGTGACGGCACCAGGGGCAATACTTCTTGATCTCCATACGATCAGGCATGTTCGCCTTGTTCTTGGTGGTCGTATAGTTGCGGCGCTTGCACTCAGTGCACGCAAGAGTAACTAGAGTACGCATGTATCCTGAACCTTTCATATCCGCCCCGTACGGGCACGAGATGGTACTTTATCAGCTCTATGTAAGTGCTGTCAATGAAAACCTCGAATCAATTGGTTCTCGCTGGATCCATTCATATTTGGAACACATCAATGAAGCCAGCGAGATCTAATCGATCCCTCACGCTCGGCTTAAGGGCGAGCGAAGCGTAATCGGCGGGGAATAAGTCCCGCGTAGAAAAGAACCCGGCACCCTATAAGTGCCGGGTTCTCTCTAAGTCAGCTATATCAAAGAGCTAATTTACTCAATGATCGTGGAGACGATGCCCGAACCGACGGTGTGGCCACCCTCGCGGATAGCGAAGCGCAGGCCCTCCTCCATGGCGATCGGGTGAATGAGGTCGCCCTCGATGGTGATGTGGTCACCAGGCATAGCCATCTCGGTGCCCTCGGGGAGCTTGACCGTACCGGTAACGTCGGTGGTACGGAAGTAGAACTGAGGACGATAACCATCGAAGAACGGGGTGTGACGGCCGCCCTCCTCCTTGGTCAGAACGTAGATCTCGCCGGTGAACTTGGTGTGCGGGGTAACCGAACCGGGCTTGCAGAGAACCTGGCCGCGCTCGATGTCCTCGCGCTTGATGCCGCGGAGCAGCAGACCGACGTTGTCGCCAGCCTCGCAGAAGTCCATGGACTTACGGAACATCTCGATACCGGTAACGACAGTGTTCTGGGTATCCTTGATGCCGACGATCTCGACGGGCTCGTTGAGCTTGAGCTCACCGCGCTCGACACGGCCGGTAGCAACGGTACCACGGCCGGAGATGGTCATAACGTCCTCAACGGCCATCAGGAACGGGAGGTCGTTGTTACGAGCAGGCGTCGGGATGTACTCGTCGACGGCCTTCATGAGCTCGCGAATGGCGTCCATCCACTTGGCGTCGCCCTCGAGAGCGCCCAGAGCGGAACCACGGATGACGGGGATGTCGTCGCCGGGGAAATCGTACTCGGAGAGGAGCTCACGGGTCTCCATCTCGACGAGGTCGATGAGCTCGTCATCGTCGACCATGTCGCACTTGTTCAGGAAGACGACGATGTAGGGAACGCCGACCTGACGGGCGAGCAGGATGTGCTCGCGGGTCTGAGCCATGGGGCCGTCGGTAGCAGCGATGACCAGGATAGCGCCGTCCATCTGAGCAGCACCGGAGATCATGTTCTTGACGTAGTCAGCGTGGCCCGGGCAGTCAACGTGAGCGTAGTGACGGGCAGCAGTCTCGTACTCAACGTGGGAGACGGAGATCGTAATGCCGCGCTCGCGCTCCTCGGGAGCCTTGTCGATGTTCTCGAACGCAGTGAAGTCAGCCTTGCAGCCCTCGGTCTCGGAGAGAACCTTGGTGATGGCAGCGGTCAGCGTGGTCTTGCCGTGGTCGACGTGACCAATGGTGCCGATGTTAACATGCGGCTTAGTGCGCTCAAACTTCTCTTTGGCCATAAAGCCCTCCTCTTAACAGGTCGTCCCCGGACGGGACTTTGCCTTTATACCATAGTGGCCTCTCAACATACTATTGAGAAGCCACCGTGTTACCTATGGTAGCGGTGACTGGATTCGAACCAGTGACGCCACGGGTATGAACCGTGTGCTCTAACCAACTGAGCTACACCGCCGGATGGAGCCTGCAACCAGACTTGAACTGGTGACCTCTTCGTTACCAACGAAGTGCTCTACCGACTGAGCTATACAGGCACTTGACGGGTGGGAGCTATAGGATTCGAACCTATGTAGGCAGAGCCAACGGGTTTACAGCCCGTCCCCATTAACCACTCGGGCAAACTCCCAATCGTTCAAGTATCCGCAGGTTCTTTGGTCTTTTGGACCGCCGCCCCCGCGAACGAAAAAGATAATACGATGCAACCTTGGGGGCTGTCAACGAAAACCTCTAGATACACGGTCCCGGGCGTATCTATATAGCCGTGACCTGCGGTTTTATTGAGTTTAGATATGAAGGACGGTGGATTTCGCTACGCTGGTGACATTCCCCGAGGTAACACTTTGGCACGGTGGAGTACGTCTTCAGAATCGAGCTTTGATATCGACTCATTTGCACCTATATATAGGTCGAGATTGGGCTTCCCAGACAGAAGATCGGGCATCCCAGGCAGAATCGAGCGTGGATTACCTCCCGTTTGAAATCGAGCGTGGATAATCTCCCATTTTTGACATTGCTTTGCGGCCAAAGTGGGAGATTATCCACGCTCATTCTCCAGGCGGGAGAACTAAAGAGCCGCAACTACTCGGGCCAGGCCAAAGTAGACCCATAGAGCGGCTCCCCCTTGGTGCAGGGGTAGCGGCTCAAGTAACACGACGATAGCAAGTCGAAGAAATAGGTCATGGCGTATTTCGAATAAACGCCGAGTCGGTCAATTCCGTTTCCCGCATTGCCAAGACGATATACGCGGTCAAAAGACCTCGATTTGTCATCGTTGCTAAACGCAGTAATTAGAATCTTCCTGCCCGAACGGCAATCAAGATACTCTCGCGCCTGTGACGCAAATAGCCCGGAGACCGATACGAGAATTATCAATGACTGCGAAGCGTCTCCCATGTTTTTCAATTCCGCGACGTTAGCCCCAGCAACTATGCGAACTATCTTGCCCGCATAAAACATTTCCTGCTGAAATCGTACGAGATTGGCGCTCACATTATTGGTGCACCAGATTTCAACGTTTTTATGGCCATCAATTTCGTCGGCAAGGTGCTTAATAGCGATATCGGACACGCCGCTTTCAACCTCAGCGAACATCTCGATCATGCGAACGTCGAGCTCTGCCCTGTACTCCTCGTAGCCAAATTCCTCCTCTCGATGGCTTAAGTCGCTTGGAAAGACTGATTGAGTAAATGATTCTTTCAAATCGGTAAGAGACTGGTAGCCCAATCGATTGCAGAAACGACGAACAGCGGAACGGGTCACGAATGCATCGCGGGTTATTGCGGCAACATTGATTTCGCTCGAACGCCTAATGTGAGCGATGAGATATCGAGCGATGGCGGCATCGTTTGACCCAAACTCGCTGTTGATGATGGAGCTAATGCGATTGAGCACATCGAAGTCATTGATATTCACGTGATCTCTCTTTCCGCTCTCCTCGAAATCATAGTTCATTTATTGAATCAAACAGCTTTGGTCGTTCTCCTATGATTCAAATCAGTTGACGTCATCTTAATCGTAATTCCGCCACACGTATCCACCGTGTTGAATGATGGAAAGGGGATTCATGGGCAACGTGAACAACATCCCGTTTCTCTGGGGTTCCGCCACGGCGTCTTATCAGTGCGAGGGTGCCTGGAACGAAGACGGCAAAGGCCTTGGCGAGTGGGATTTCTTTAACCACACAAGCAATAAGAACATCAACCATGTTGACGGTGATGTATCTTGCGACTTCTACCATCGCTATGAAGAAGATATCCGCATGATGAAAGAAGGCGGACAAAACACCTATCGCTTCTCTCTTTCATGGAGTCGAATCATCCCCACGGGTATCGGCGAAGTGAATGAAAAGGGTATCGATTTTTATAATCGGGTCATTGATTGCTGCCTCGAAAATGGCATAGAGCCCAACGTTACGCTGTTCCATTACGATCTGCCATTCACGCTTGCTTGCAAAGGCGGATGGCTGAACAACGACATGGCAGAGTGGTTCTGCAAATACGCCAAGATTTGCTTTGAGCGCTTTGGAGACCGCGTCAAAATCTGGGCTACCGTTAACGAGCCGCATTTCTACAGCTACTGCGTAAACATGTTGGGCAACTATCCCCCCAATCGATCGCTCGACGTTCAGTCGTACATGCAGTTTCAGTACAACCTGATGCGCGCAAGCGCACTCGCAGTCCGAGCATATCGTCAAATGGGCTACGACGGCATCATCGGCGCCGTCCACGATGGCGGCGTTGTCGAACTCGACCCGGCAACCGAGCACCCCGATGACGTATTTCGATACGCAGACTTTTTCGCCAATCGCATGATTCTGGCACCAGCGCTTCAGGGTCAACTGCCGCCAGAAATGGACGAAATCCTTGAAAAACTTGGCGTCTCGCTCTATCGATCCCCAAATGACGTAGAAGAATTCAGAGACGGTAAAGTCGATTTTATTGGACTCAACGTGTATTGCCGAGAGTATGTAACCGACTGGCACGGTGGAGAGCTTGCCGTTTCGGCGAACAATAAGGGCAGTTCGAGCAAAAAGGTCGAAGGAAAATGCATTGCGCCCTTGTTTGAAAGCGCTCGCGACAGCAATGTTCCCCGCAATAAATGGGGCCGCGAAATACTCCCAAGTTGCATGTATTCAACCATCATGGATATCCACGAGCGCTATGACGCGCCCCGCATCTTTATTACGGAAAACGGACATGGCGCCTACGAGCAACCAGACGCAGACGGAATGATCCACGATGATGACCGCATCGAGCTTCTGGGCCAGTTCATCGAGCACATGATGAGGGCTAAGCGCGACGGCGCGCGCGTTGAGGGCTACTACCTCTGGTCGACGATGGATCTGTATAGCTGGATCAACGGCTACGAAAAACGATACGGACTTGTCCATATCGACTTCGAGAACAATCTGGAGCGCACCCCCAAAAAGAGCTGGTATTGGTACCGAGACCTTATCTCGAAGTATCAGGAGCAGGAAGGTTAGGAGAAAGAGATGAAATATCAGGCAATGTCCGAAACAGTCCTAAAGGCTGTTGGCGGCAAAGAGAACATTACATCGGTAACTCATTGTGCGACGCGCCTTCGCATCGACGCACGAGACACCTCGATCATCGATCTCCAGCTCGCCAAATCGGCCGACCAGGCGCTCGGGGCAGTAGTCAGCGGTGGCCAGCTTCAGGTGATCATCGGCCCCAACGTCACCGAGGCTTACAACGACTTCCTCGACTTCGCGGGAATCGAAGTCGGCGGTGGCACGGTTGCCGACGATGCCCAAACCGCCAAAGACCTTGCAGAAGGCATTAAAAGCGGTAACACCGCCATGGGCTTGATTGAGAAATTCGGGAACGTCTCTGCACAGGTATTCATGCCCATCGTCCCGGCGCTCATCGTTGGCGGACTCATTCTTTCGATCAAGAATCTCCTGGTCAATTATTGTGGATTGAGCACCGATAGCGGAACCGCCCAGGTTCTGCTGGCGATCTTCAGCGCCTCATTTAGCTTCCTGCCCGTTTACCTCGGCTATCAGCTCGCCGCCGTCATGAAGATGCAGCCTATCATGGGCGCACTGCTGGGCGCAATCATGATTAGCTCGTCTATTAGCGGTGCTGAGGGTCTCGACTTTCTTGGTATCCCCATCCCGACGAATGACTACTCGAGCACGGTGGTGCCAATCGTACTGGGCGTTGTGTTCATGTACTTTGTTGATCGCGGTCTTCAGAAAATCATCCCCGACATTACCAAACTGTTCTTGAAGCCGCTGCTCACCATGTTCATCGTCGTGCCTGTTGAGCTGATTATCCTCGGCCCCGCCGGCAGCATGATGGGCTACGCGCTGAGTGATGCCGCCACGTGGCTCATGGATAACGTGGCATTTATCGCTACTCCAATCCTTGCAGCCCTTAACCCCTATTTTGTCATGCTCGGTCTTGATAAGGCCTACATCGCGATCGAAGTTACGAGCTTGGCGCAGCTCGGCTGGGCGCCCATCATCTTTGGCTTCATCTCAAACCTCTGCATTGGCGGCACGAGTCTCGCCTTGGCAACTGCAATGAAAGGCAACAAGGAGAAGAGAGGTATGGTCACCACGGTTGCCGTCACCGCACTCTGTGGCGTAACTGAGCCCGCATTTCACGGCTGCCTCATCGAGCGTCCCCGCCTGCTTGTCGGCACGGCAATCGGCGCCCTCTGCGCGGGACTCCCTGCAGGTATCTTCGTCCTGAAGGAGTATGTTGCGGGAGCATGCCCCGGTCTTCTTTCTGCGCTGATCTTTATCGCTCCCGATGGATCCATGGGCAACTTCGTACTGGCGTGCGTTGTCGCCGTCATCGCCATCGTCGTCTCGTTCATCGCTGCACGCGTGATCATCAAGAAGAATCCCAACTATATTGAGTAGATGCCCGCTGCTTGCATTGGGGACATCCTCGGCAGACCATTAGCAAGAACCCAAGAAGTCCCTTAGGAGCTCGATTAATCCATTCGGATTCCTCAGGCACAAACGACCCCGATTCCACAATGAAATCGGGGTCGTCGTTTCTAAAGCCTTCGATAGACAATCGGTGTTTACCTTAGCTCCCTATCCAAGTTAATTATCCACGCTCGTTCTCCGGTCGGAAGATTTTCTTCGCTCGCGTGTCCAGAAATCCACGCTCGAGCAGAACATCCAGGTCCGCACCCGCCCTTGTCTCGATCTGTAACAGCAAGAGGCCTATTCCGCTTCTACATGTTACAGATCAAGATATTCCTAAAACACCCTAAGTTTCATCTCAATCTGTAACAGTTAGATGCCAAATATCGGTCTTGGTGTTACAGATTTAGACAAACTGGAGGACGAGACAAACCAAAAACGGGATGGGCGCTAACCTGATGGCGCGCCACCTAAATAGAAACGGGCTCTGTCCCATATAGAGACAGAGCCCGAAACTCTCATGGAGCCAGTGACAGGAATCGAACCTGCAACCCACTGATTACAAATCAGTTGCGCTACCGTTGCGCCACACTGGCACACTTGGCGCTTTCACGCGAAGCGAGTTAAGAATAAAGGAATTGCGGACGGGGCGCAACAGGCCGCACGGCGTTATACAAATATGCAAAATCCAGCAACAACGCGTACCAGGCCCGTTCATTTCTGTCAGTGCGCCCTCAATCTTAAAACCATTCGCCAGAACGAATAGTTTTAATTACAATTGCTATATATAAAACTATTCGTTCTGGCGAAGGGTTTCGCGATGCTTACTACCAAAGAAGCCGCCGAGCTGCTCGGCATCACTCCGCGCAGGGTGCAGGAGCTCATAAAAAACGGAGCACTTGAGGCCCGCAAGGCTTCTGGTGTATGGCTCATCGACAAAGACAGCGTCGACACGCGACTCCGCTCTGTGACCAAAACGGGGGGACGTCCCCGCCGCGGCCACGGTAAGAGCGAGATCGCGTTCACCCTCATGAACCGCACGTACGAAGTCGCTCAGCTGGTCTACAGTACATCGCGAAAAGACTTTACCCACATCAGTGCCGACATCGATTACGCCCACGCCCCTATTGGAGTATTTGGCCCTAATAGCCCCATATCGCTAGACTCCTTCCGCATCTGGTGGCGCGGCCGCGGTATCCCGCTCGCACGCATTGGGCTAGCCTCCCTGCTTGCAGAAGCCGCAGTCGATGTTCCCGATGAACTCGTCCAGCGAAATCTCGGCCTCTCCTTATCCGACCAGTATTGGATTAGGCCCCAAGGTTCCGGTCTCACCTGGGAGGATATCAATTTCTTCAATAACGCCTTTGATGACGTCTCTCTCAGCATCGCACCCTTCGCCCCAGAGGGAAAAGCGGCTGCCGCAAAGCCCGATAACACCTCGGACGGCAATCTTCAAAAGTACTGGACGTGCGAGGGCGAACGTCGAATTCTGCATAAGGCAGGAGCGCACCTGGACCAGGAACCTTATAACGAGCTGGTGGCGACCGCGCTCCACCGTCGCATCCTAAACGCCTGCGATTATGTGCCTTACTCGCTCGAGGGCACGGGCACTTCCGCCCTGAGCACATGCGATGTCTTCTTAACTGATGAAGAAGAGTATGTCCCTGCGTTCTATGTAAACCAGCACGCAAACGCAGATGAACGGCTAACCGACTACGAGCGATATGTAGCAAACTGCGAGGAGCTCGGGGTGACAGGCGTCAAGGATGCCCTTGACCGCATGATCGTATGTGACGACATCATTGCCAACTACGATCGTCATTGGCGCAACTTCGGCCTCGTGCGAAACGTAAACACGCAAGCTTGCAGACCTGCCCCCATCTTCGATTCGGGCTCATCGCTCTGGTGCAACATATCACTAGAGGAGCTTAGGGCGGGAGGGCACAGTTTTACCAGCGCACAATTTCATTCAAGCCCCGCCAAACAAATGTTGCTCGTCGAGGACATGGGCTGGTTTGACGGGGACGAACTCGAAGGTTTTGTCGACGAGGCGATCGAGATTCTGTCTAAAAACGATGCCCTAGCAGCGAGACTGCCTTATCTAAAAGAGGCGCTAACGTGGCGCCTCGAAAGAATGATCAACATCGCTGAATGGAGTTAGCGAGGCAGCATTGCCCGTCAGCTCCCCTATCTCCCACGCAACGCCTTGAGCTTGGCCAGGGCCTCGGGGCTCAGGCGGCTGCCCAGGGTCATCTTGATCTGCGGAGCTTCCTCTGCCTCGTGAACGTCGTTATCGATCTGTTTGATCTCGTCCACCAGCATACGGCTCGAGATGCGCGTGACGCCCTTGCCCATGACGACAGCCTGGATCGTGCCGTCGCTCGATACCACGGAGCACGCGCGGCCTTCCTCACGTGCCTCGATGCAGAGCTTCTGCACCACGGTATCGGCAGAGACGCCCGTCGGCGAAAACTCGATGCGCACGCCGCGGGCCGGCAGGTTAGGGCGCTCGTTGGAGATATTGCCCGCGCCGTCGAACACGATCACGGCCTCGTAGCGGCCCTGGGCAAAGGCGGCGACGTCGTTGATGAGGGCGGTGCGCGCCATATCGTGAACGTCGCTGGAATACGGATCGTCGGAATGGTCGTACACGAGCTTTTCGTAGCGCGGCGTGCAGTGGATCACGTTGTAGCCGTCGACCACCAACAGCTCGGGCTTATTGGAGTGCACCGTCGAGACCGGATCGGCGATAGCCTGCGCAAACGCATTGCCGCCCACGCCGTAGGTCGCGGCCGAAACAATCGGCTTGGCCGAGCCCTCGCCAAAGCGCTTGGCCTTGGACTTGGCGCGGTTCTTCTTGGACATGCGCTACTCCTCCCCCATGAGCTCGCCGGCATTGCGGCGCAGC
Organism: uncultured Collinsella sp.; assembly: GCA_902496005.1. Taxonomy (GTDB): domain Bacteria; phylum Actinomycetota; class Coriobacteriia; order Coriobacteriales; family Coriobacteriaceae; genus Collinsella. The sequence goes on along the minus strand of CABUZI010000006.1, from coordinate 542 downwards.
CACTCAAAGCACAGCGCCGTGGTCGCCTGGGCAACATTGAGGCTCTCGGTCATGCCGCGCTGGGGAAGCTTGGTCAAAAAGTCGCATTTCTCGAGCACCAGGCGCGAGATGCCGTCGCCCTCGGAGCCCATGACGAGCGCCACGCGACCCTCGAAGGGAGCATCCCAGCAACTGCCCTCGGCGTGCTCGGAGGCACCGCCCACCCAAAAGCCAGCGGCCTTGAGGTCATCGAGCGCACGGGCGATGTTGGGCACCTGCGCGATAGGCAGGTGCATGACGGCACCGGCTGAGGTCTTGTAGCTGCCCACGGTCACGCCGGCGGCACGCTTATTGGCAATGATGACGCCGGCCGCGCCCACAACCTCGGCGGAGCGCACAATGGCGCCAAAGTTACCGTCGTCGGTCACGTGGTCGAGCACCACGACAAGTGCCGGGCCGTCACCCGCGCGGTCGAGGATTTCGGCGGCATCGGCATAGGGGAAGTTGCCAACCTCTAGCGCGATGCCCTGGTTAGCGCCATGGCTCGACAGTGCGTCAAGCTG
>CABUZI010000005.1 GCA_902496005.1 uncultured Collinsella sp. | reverse complement strand
CGACGAGGTCATGGCGTTTGGTGACTCGATGAACGACTACGAGATTATTCGCTTTGTCGGCACGGGCTGCGCGATGGAAAACGCGCGCCCCGCGCTCAAGGCGGTGGCCGATCGCGTCGTAGGCTGCAACCGCGACCACGCCGTTCAGCATGAGCTCCGTCGCGTGCTGGAGAGTCTCTCCTAATCCGGCAGATGGGGACGTTCCTTTTCTGCCGACAGTGGGGGACAGTCCTTGCAGCTTTTTGCGAAGAGTGTCCCCAGTGACTAGTCGTTTAAGAATGTCCCCAATGATTGATCAATGACTAGGCGAGGGCGGCCATGATGGTGCGGGCGACGCCGTCGTGGTCGTTGTCGTATTCGGTGATGGCGTCGGCGGCCTCGCGATCTTCGGGCTCGGCGTTGATCATGGCCATGCCGTGGCCCGCTGCCTGCAGCATGGGGATGTCGTTGATGTTGTCGCCGAACGCCCAGGCGTCGGCGAGACGCTCGCCCAAGTGCTCGCATAGCCACGTGAGGGCCGTCCCCTTGGTGGCGCCCTCGCCCATGACCTCGATATTCATGGCGTACGAACGCGTGACCTCAATGCCTTCGAGCGTGTCGAGCGCCGCCGCGATGGCGTCGCGATCGGCCGGGTCGTGCCAGTACATGGCGATGCGTTCGAGCGTCTCGACCTCGTCGATCTTGCTGTCGATATCCATGTCGATCGGTGTTCGTGTGCGCTTGAGCGAAGCCGCGATGTGGGGGTCGCCGCCACAGAACTCATCCAGACGCCCGTATAGCGAGCGGGGGAGGAAGCACTGCCCATCCGCGAAGATATCGAAGGTCACATCGTGGCCGGCGGCAATGCGATGGATGCGGTGGGCAATGCCACGGTCGAGCGGACGGCTCAAGATGCACGTGGCGCGCGAGGCGTCGATGGGCGTACCGGCGTCGAGCTGCCAGACGCTGGCACCGTTGGCGCAGACCGCGTAGTGTACGGCGGGGTGGGCGAGGATGGGCTCAAAGATGCCTGACAGCGGGCGCCCCGTGCAGGGCACAAACTCAACACCGCGGCGCGCAAGCTCGTCGAGCATCGCCCAGGTGGCGTCGCTCATCTGCTTATCACTCGTCAGCAGCGTTCCATCCATATCGGAAAACACAATCATTCGATGCAGCCCTTTCTACTGGCATAAAAAGCGTGGCCGAGGGCGGTGATGCCCTGACCACGCTCGAGTTCTATAACGGTCCGCGTCCTAGCGGTCGGCGAGCGGCTTGTACTCCAGCGGCTCGATCACCGGACGATAGGCGGGGCGGATGATACGGTGCGCGCAGAAGAGCTCTTCCATGCGGTGCGCCGACCAGCCGGCCATGCGGGCGACGGCGAATAGCGGCGTAAAGAGCGTCTCGGGCACGCCGAGCATCTTGTAGATAAAGCCCGTGTACAGGTCGATGTTGGCGCAGATGGGCTTGGTCATGCCGTGGTCGCGCATCACCTGCGGTGCCAGGCGCTCGATGCGCTCGATGAGCGCGAACTCCTCGCCCAGGTCCTTCTTGGCGGCAAGCGTGCGCGCGTAACGACGGCACACCTCGGCACGCGGGTCGCTCAGCGTGTAGACGGCGTGGCCCATACCGTAGATGAGACCCGTGCCGTCGAAGGCCTGCCTGTCGAGGATCTTGCCCAGGTAGGCCGCGACCTCGTCCTCGTCCTCCCAATTGGAGACATGCGCGCGGATGTCCTCGTGCATAGACACGACCTTGGCATTGGCGCCGCCGTGGCGCGGGCCCTTGAGCGAGCCGATAGCCGCGGCGTAGGCGGAATACGGGTCGGTGGCCGATGAGGACAGCACGCGGCAGGCGAACGTGGAGTTGTTGCCGCCGCCGTGCTCGGCATGCAGCATGAGCATCACGTCGAGCAGCATGGCTTCGTCGCGGGTGAATGCCATGCCGCCGCGCAACACCTGCAGGATGGTCTCGGCGGTGGAGAGGCCGGGTGTGGGGTGCGGTACATGAACCTCGGAGCCGCGGCGCTTGGCGACCGAGGCCATATGCGCGAAGGCGGCGATGCGGGGGAGACGGGCGAGCATGGAGATGGCGACGTCGATTTCGTGCTCGGGTGTAATGGCGTCGGGCTCGGCGTCGAAGGCGTAGAGCAGCAGCACGGCGCGCTGAAGCACATTCATGATGCTCGACGACACCGTGGTCATGGGGAACTCGCGGACGTATTCGTCGCTCAGATGTCTAAAGGCACCTAGGCGCTCGCAGAAGCCGTCGAGCTCTTCCTTGTTGGGCAGCGAACCCGTGATAAGCAGATAGGCGACTTCTTCGTAGCCGTAGCGATTCTCCGCCTGGGCATTGTTGACCAGATCCTCGATGCTGTAGCCGCGAAGCGTGAGCTTGCCCTGATCGGGCACGACCTTTCCGTCGACCTTGTTGTAGCCGTGCACATCCGAGATACGAGTGAGGCCCGCGACCACGCCCGAGCCGTCGGCATTGCGCAGGCCGCGCTTGACATTGTGCTCGACAAACAGGTCCTCGTCATAAGGGTCGGTCGGCAGGCCGTGGTAGAGGCTTTCGCTCTCAGACGAAATCTGGCGGCTTGCTTCGTAATCCAGAACCAGTCGGCTCAAGTGGTCATCGAAGCGGTAATAGATTTTCTTGGCGTCGTAGGCCATGCGCGCTCCTCTCCGGGCCGCATCGGGGTGGCTTGCATTGGCATGCGCGCGTCAGGCTATCCCCAGCGGCTTGTTCGCTACAGGCGGTACATAAAGTTAAAGACGTCCTCGCGCTGGATGGACACGTTGACGCCCGAAAGCTCGCCGGCCTCGGCCAGGGCCTTCTGCAGCTCAGCGAAGTCGAGCTTGGACTCGGCGGTATCGGCCAGCATGGTCATGGTGAAGATGTCCTCGATAATGGACTGCGTGATGTCGCGGATGTCGACGTTGGCCTCGCCCAGGACACGGGTGACGCCGGCGACGATGCCGGGGCGGTTCTTGCCAAGGACGGTGATGACGATACGGGAGGACGAGATCTCGGCCATGGGAAACCCTTTCGCGTGGTTGCGGCGCGCGCGGGCGCTCCGCTACGGTATAGTGTTCATCATTGTACCTGTCTGGCGCCAAAAGGGGTGTGCTTACTGCGGCGTTACACGTCTGCAACATGGGAGAAGGGGCAACAGGGTGCGTGTCCGCTGCGGTTGGCCACGCCGTGTTGCACAAAGACCGTGAACCTTTTGTGGGACGCGCGGCGCTGTGGTACCATAGCCGAGTTTGTTGTCTTGGTCGGAAACCAAGACGCCTTATGCGCTGATCGGTAACCAGCGCCTGACCAATAAGGAGTCCTACCATGAAGCAGGGTATCCATCCCCAGTATGTCGAGTGCACGGTGACGTGCTCTTGCGGCAACACCTTCAAGACGCACGCTACCGTGTCCGAGATGAAGGTCGAGCTTTGCAACGAGTGCCACCCGTTCTACACCGGCCAGCAGAAGTTCGTCGACACCGGTGGACGCGTCCAGCGCTTCGCCGACAAGTTCGGTGGCGCCGCTGCCGCCCAGCTCAAGAAGGCCGAGGAGGCCAAGGCTGCCAAGGCCGCCAAGGCTGCTGAGGCCGAGGCTGCTCGCAAGGCCGCCGCTGAGGCTAAGGCTGCCGAGAAGGCTAAGCGTGCTGCTAAGTTTGCCGAGGAGGCTGCCAAGCAGGCTGCCGAGGCTCCCGCAGAGGCTCCCGTCGAGGAGGCCGCTGCCGAGGCCGAGACCACCGAGGCTGCTGAGTAAATAGCTCGCCGCGGAATCACTCGCATTCATGGCATGAGGGCCGTGCATCCATTTGGGTGCGCGGCCCTTTTCTTTTTATTGGTGCAAGCTAACCTGTCCCCGTGGCACCAAATGGCAGAGAGACGACGTTTGCTCAGATAAAACTTGCCAAAATAAACCTGTCCCATTGTGGCAGGTTGGTCATAGTTATTACGTGGCGGTCGAGGTCGACCGTATAGGCCGCGCCTTGTTTGGCTAAAGTACAATCATCTGTGTTTAACTCGCCCGCAGCTGCACGGCGTGGGCGATGGCCAAAAAGGAAAACCACATGGGATTCATGTCAAAGCTGCTGTCCTTTGGATCCGATAAGGACCTTAAGCGCTACTACAAGATCGTCGACCAGATCAACGGTCTTGAGCCCCAGTTTGAGAAGATGACCGAGGAGGAACTCCGCGGCCAGACCGATAAGTTCCGCGAGCGTTACGCCAACGGCGAGTCGCTCGACGACATGCTCCCCGAGGCCTTTGCCACCGTGCGTGAGGCTTCCAAGCGCACCATGGGTATGCGCCACTTTGACGTGCAGCTCATTGGCGCCATGGCACTGCACGAGGGTCACATCGCCGAGATGAAGACCGGCGAAGGTAAGACCCTCGTCTCCACGTTGGCCGGCTATCTCAACGCCATTGCCGGCAAGGGCGTGCACGTCGTTACTGTCAATGATTACCTTGCCAAGCGCGACTCCGAGTGGATGGGCCGCATCTACAAGTACCTGGGCATGACCGTCGGTCTGCTCCAGAACAACATGCCGCTCGAGCTCAAGCGCCCGGCCTACCAGGCCGACGTCACCTACGGCACCAACTCCGAGTTCGGCTTTGATTACCTGCGCGACAACATGGTCACCCGTCCCGAGCAGCGCGTGCAGCGCGGTCACAACTACGCCATCGTCGACGAGGTCGACTCCATCCTGATCGATGAGGCCAGGACGCCGCTCATTATCTCGGGCGCTGGCACCAAGTCCGCCAGCACCTACAAGGACTTCGCGCGTGCCGTGCGCGGCCTTGAGCGCGGCGAGGACGTCTCGCACGATATGCTCACCGCCACCGAGGACGTTGAGCCCACGGGCGACTTCGTCATGGACGAGGCCAAGCACACCATTGCCGCCACCGAGCGCGGCCTTAAGAAAATCGAGCGCCGCCTGGGTATCGATGACATCTATGCCGATCTCTCCGGCCAGCTGGTCAACCACCTGCAGCAGGCGCTGAAGGCCCAGTACATGTTCCACCGTGATAAGCAGTACGTGGTCACCAACGGTGAGGTCAAGATCGTCGACGAGTTCACCGGCCGCATCATGGAGGGCCGCCGCTATTCTGAGGGCCTGCACCAGGCCATCGAGGCCAAAGAGGGCGTGCTCGTACGCGAGGAGAACCAGACCCTGGCCACCATCACCCTGCAGAACTACTTCCGTCTGTATGACAAGCTCTCCGGCATGACCGGCACGGCACTTACCGAGGATGCCGAGTTCCGCGAGATCTACAAGCTGCCCGTCGAGGTCATCCCCTCCAACAAGCCCGTTCAGCGCGTGGATCACGAGGATCTGGTGTACCGCACCATCCAGGCCAAGTACAACGCCGTCGCTGACGATGTCGAGCAGCGTCACGCCAAGGGCCAGCCGGTCCTGGTGGGCACCGTCTCCATCGAGAGTTCCGAGAAGCTGTCCGCCGCCCTTACCAAGCGCGGCATCGCACACGAGGTCCTCAACGCCAAGCACCATGAGCGCGAGGCCCACATCGTGGCCCAGGCCGGACGCTACGGCGCCGTGACCATCGCCACCAACATGGCCGGTCGTGGTACCGACATCCTGCTGGGCGGCAATCCCGACGAGCTGGTGCGCGAGCGCCTGGAGTACGAGGGCCTGACCATGGAGGACGTGACGCCCGAGCAGCTCGAGCAGTTTAACGCCGAGGCCAAGGAGACTTGCAAGGCCGAGCGCGAGCGCGTGCTTGCCGCCGGCGGCCTGACCGTCATCGGCACCGAGCGCCACGAGTCCCGTCGTATCGACAACCAGCTGCGCGGCCGCTCCGGTCGTCAGGGCGATCCGGGCGAGACCCAGTTCTACCTGTCGCTCGAGGACGACCTCATGCGCCTGTTCGGCGGCGACAAGATGGACCGCGTCTCCAAGATGATGGTCACGGCCGACATGGGCGACGACATGCCCATCCAGCACAAGATCATCTCCAAGGCCGTCGAGAGTGCCCAGCACAAGGTCGAGAGCATCAACTTCTCCATGCGTAAGAGCGTCCTTGAGTACGACGACGTCATGAACAAGCAGCGCCAGGTCATCTACGCTGAGCGCAATAAGATTCTGGACGGCAAGGACCTGACCGACCACATCACCGAGGTCATGCACGACACCGTGTACCGCTGCGTGCAGGAGTTCTGCACCAAGTACAGTCACGATGGCGAGCGCGACCTGGAGGGCCTGCGCAAGTGGGTTGTGGAGCTCACCGGTCACATCGATACGCCGAAGTTCCCCGACGAGGATTATGAGGCCCTGGCCGCCGATGTTCTGGCTTACGTAGAGAAGTGCTACAACATGAAGGCCGAGCGCTTGGGCGAGGACCTGATGCGCGAGCTCAACACCCAGGTCATGTTGCGCGTCATCGATACCCGCTGGATGAACTACCTGCAGGAGATGGACTACCTCAAGACCGGCATCGGCCTGCGCGGCTTTGGCCAGCGCGACCCGCTGGTCGAGTACAAGACCGAGGCCTACGGCGCGTTCCAGATACTCGTCGACACCATGTACGAGGATTACCTGCGCACGGTTCTGCGCATCGAGATCAAGGCTGCCCCGCGTGCCGTGGAGCACAAGGAGGAGCCCACGCTCGAGGGTGCGCACTTCTCCGGTCCTGCCGAGGTCGATGGTGACAACGGCGACTCGGTGCTGCGCAAGCAGGCGCAGGTGCAGGCCCGCACGGCTGTCCAGGGTGGTCCGGCTGCCGTCAACAACGGTGGCAAGGTGACCACCTATCGCAAGTCCGAGAGCGACGATCCGTACGTCAACGTGGGCCGCAACGACCCGTGCCCCTGCGGTAGCGGCAAGAAGTTTAAGTACTGCCACGGCAGGAATCGTTAATGGCTGAGGCTTTAGAGGTAACGCCCGCCGAGCTGGACGCGTTTGCGGACCGGCTCGGCGAGGTCGAGTCGTATCTCCACTTGGACGAAAAGCGCACGCGCGTGACCGAGCTCGAGGCCAAAAGCGTGGCCCCCGGCTTTTGGGATGACGCCGACGCCGCCCGTGCCACCATGGAGGAAATCGCGCGCACCAAGGAAGATATCGCTGCCGTGGACAACGCGCGCGGCGAGCTTTCCGATGCCCGCGCCGCTCTGGAGCTTGCCGAGGAGATGGGGGATGACCCCGACGCCGCCGCCCTTCGCGAGGAGGCTACAGCCACGGCTGAGCGTCTGGCCCGTGCCGTCGATGAGCTTGAGCTTTCGAGCTGGTTTACCGGTGAGTTCGATCACGGCGATGCCATTGTGACCATCAAGCCCGGACAGGGTGGTCTGGAGGCCCAGGACTGGACCTTCATGCTCTTTAAGATGTACATGAAGTACTGCCAGCGTCGCGGCTGGAAGGTCACGATTAACGACTGTCCCGCGGCCGAGGTCATCGGCATCGACCGCGCGACCTTTACCGTCGAGGGCAAGGACGCATTTGGCATGCTGCGCGCCGAGGCCGGCGTCCACCGCTTGGTGCGCATTAGCCCCACCGACGACAAGAAGCGCCGCCAGACCACGTTCGCTGGCGTCGAGGTCATTCCCGTACTGCCCGATGATATCGACATCGAGATCAACCCCGATGACATCCGCGTGGACGTGTACCACGCGAGCGGCCCGGGCGGTCAGGGCGTCAACACCACCGACTCCGCCGTGCGCGTGACGCATTTTCCCAGCGGCATTGTGGTTACCTGCCAAAACGAGCGCAGCCAGATCCAGAACAAGGCCGCGTGCATGCAGATCCTCAAGGCTCGCCTGTACGAGATTGAGCTCGAGAAGCGCGCCGAGGCGCTCGATGAGATTCGCGGACCCAAAACCACGATCGGTTTTGGCAACCAGATTCGCAGCTATGTGCTCTACCCGTACCAGATGGTCAAGGATCTGCGCTCGGGCGTGGAGACCAGCAATGTCGAGGCCGTTCTTGACGATGGCGACCTGGACCCGTTTGTTATTGGCTACCATCGCTGGGCCACCGGCAACGCCGACGCGGAGACCCCATCTGCATAAATCGCCTGGTTTATGTGGAAATGGATAAAACCCTCCGAGCAGGGTGGTTTTGTATCCAAAGCAAACCCTGCGCAGGGGTGGTTTTTGTTCGGCGAATCGGTAGAATCGAATACAGCAAGAAGTTCGAAGCGCATCCGTTTGGGTGCGCTTTTTTGAGGGAGGTAGCATGGCATATCGTCTGGACATCAAGCGCATTCTATCGATGAACTTCTTTCACGATCTGCCCCAGATCATGTTTGGGTGCGCCTTGGCCGCCATCGCGACCGACCTGTTTTTGATTCCCAACGGCCTTGCCGCCGGTGGCGTCACAGGCCTTGCGACTATCATCCAGGCCCTCGGTGCGGCGCGAGGCGTGTCGCTTCCCGTCGGTATCCAGACCATTGTGATGAACGCCTTGCTGTTACTGGTTGTCATGCGCGAGGGCGGCATGTTCTACGTGGTGCAGACGGCGACGGGCTTTGTGCTGCTGGGCTTCTTTACCGACCTGTTCGCCCCGTTTGTAGCACCTCTGGCGCATGCGGACCTGATGCTTCCCGCTATGTGGGGCGGCATTATTACGGGCATCGGTTACGGCATGGTGCTGCGTGCCGGCGCCAACACCGGCGGCTCGGACACGATTGGCCAGATCATCTCGCGTAACACCTCGCTGCCGGTGGGCTCGACCGTTATGGCAATCGATGTTGCCGTATGCGCGGCATCGGCTCCGGTCTTCTCGCTCGAAAATGCCCTGTACGCAGGACTTTCGATGGTGATTAGCGGCTATGTGATCGATGCGGTGGTCGATGGCGGCAACAAGCGTCGTATGGTACTCATCATCTCGGACAACTTCCCCGATATCGCGGCCGACATCATGTATGGTCTGGGCCGCGGCTGCACCAAATTAAAGGCGACCGGCATGTATTCGGGCGCCGAGAAGCCGGTGATCATGGTCATCGTGAGCCGTCGCGAGCTCAATACGCTCAAGACCATTGTGCGCGAGCGCGATCCTCATGCCATCGTGACGGTTGCCGACGTTACGGAAACCTTCGGTGAGGGCTTTAAGGACATTAACGCGTAGGGTCGACCGCGTTCCATCCAAAAGACGTTCACATTGATAAACCGTTTCATCAGCGGTTCTGCCTGCTCAATTGCTCAAAAAATGATAAAAAGTCTGGTAAAGCCATCAGTTTCCAGCATAATGAAGGACGTACGTGCATCGCGGCTGGGTTGGGACGACCTTCTGTGCCGTGCGCATTTTGTCTAATGAGGATGAAAGGAAGGCACAATGAGCGACGAAGAGCTCAAAAAGGTTGCCAACGAGGTAAGGAAGGGCATCGTCACCGGCGTGCACGCTGCCAAGTCCGGCCATCCGGGCGGTTCGCTCGGCGCTGCCGACATCATGACCTATCTGTACTTTGAGGAAATGAACGTCGACCCGGCCGATCCCCGCAAGGCCGATCGCGACCGTTTTGTGCTCTCCAAGGGCCATTGCGCTCCGGGTCTGTACGCCGTGCTCGCCGAGCGTGGGTTCTTCCCCAAGGAGGATCTTGAGACGCTGCGCCACATCGGCAGCCACCTGCAGGGTCATCCCAACATGAACGACACTCCGGGCGTTGACATGTCCACCGGTTCGCTCGGCCAGGGCATTTCCGCCGCCGTGGGCATGGCCGTTGCCGCCAAGCACTGGGGCGACGACTATCGCACCTACGCCCTGCTGGGCGATGGCGAGAGCGAGGAGGGCCAGGTCTGGGAGGCCGCCATGTTTGCCGGCAACCAGCAGCTCGATAACCTCTGCGTGATCGTCGACCACAACGGTCTGCAGATCGATGGCCCCGTCGAGGAAGTCAACGACCCCATGCCGCTCGCCGACAAGTTCCGCGCCTTCAAGTTCCATGTGGTGGAGCTCGCCGACGGCAACGATTTCGACCAGATCCGCGCCGCCTTTGCCGAGGCTCGCGCCACCAAGGGGCAGCCGACTGCCATTATCGCGGAGACCACAAAGGGCAAGGGCGTCTCCTTTATGGAGAACCAGGTTGGTTGGCACGGCAAGGCCCCCAACGATGAACAGTTTGAGCAGGCCATGGCAGAGCTCACGGCCGCCGGAGAGGAGCTCTAGGATGGCAGACGTCAAGAAAATCGCCACGCGCGTAAGCTACGGCGAGGCCCTCGTCGAGCTCGCCAACGAGCACGATGACTTTGTGGTCCTCGACGCCGACCTGGCCGCCGCCACGCAGACCGGCAAGTTTAAGGCCGCTTGCCCCGATCGCTTCTTCGATGTGGGCATTGCCGAGAGCAACCTGATGGGTGTTGCCGCCGGTATCGCAACCACCGGTCGCGTTGCCTTTGCGAGCACCTTTGCCATGTTCGCCGCTGGTCGCGCCTTTGAGCAGGTCCGCAACTCCATCGGCTACCCGCACCTCAACGTCAAGATCGGCGCCACGCACGCCGGTATTTCGGTGGGCGAGGACGGCGCTACGCATCAGTGCTGCGAGGATATCGCCCTGATGCGCGTCATCCCCGGCATGACCGTTATCGTTCCCGCCGACGACGTCGAGGCCCGCGCCGTGACGCGCGCCGCCTACGAGTGCGACGGCCCGGTGTACATGCGCTTCGCCCGCTTGGCCTCGCCGGTTATCAACGACCCCGAGACCTATAAGTTCGAGTTGGGTAAGGGCATTGTCATGCGCGAGGGCGCCGATGTGACCATCATCGCCTGCGGTCTGATGGTCGGCGAGGCTCTCGAGGCTGCCGAGCAGCTCGCTGCCGAGGGCATCGACGCCGAGGTCATCAACATGCACACCATCAAGCCCATCGACGCCGACCTGATCGTCAAGAGCGCCACCAAGACCGGCCACGTCGTGACCGTCGAGGAGCACTCCGTGATCGGCGGCCTGGGCAGCGCCGTTGCCGACGTCCTGTGCGAGCAGTGCCCGACGCCGCTCAAGAAGATCGGTGTCAACGACACCTTCGGTGAGTCTGGCCCGGGTGCCGAACTCTTGCACAAGTATGGCCTGGACGCCGCCAACATCGTGGCGACCACCAAGGAGTTCTTGGCATAAGGCAAGGCGGATCTCAAGGACTGCTTCGCCAGAACTATGGAAACCCGGCAGGGGCGCTCTCTTGGAGAGCGCCCCTGTTTCAGTTGCGGTGAAATAGGGACTGATTAGACCTTTTAACTGGTAAAACAGTCCCTATTTCACCGCAACTCATGAAGACGCCCCTCAAGCACGGTCCCATCAGGAAAAAGGGCATATATCGACAAAGCGCAATTCAGACCCTTCCAGCTTTGTATATGCAGCACCTCAAGATAAACGCGGCGACCCCTTAGTTATCGCAGGCCGGGCACAGGGTTACTCTCCAAATCTTTCCGCAGGACGGAGGAGCCCCCGCCGCGCGAAGAGCGCAGCGGGGGCTCCGACATGTCCGAGGACGATTTGGAGAGTAGCCCTGTGCCCGGCCGACGGGATCCCTAAGCACGCCATGCTTCTTATGTGCAGCAAAGCTAATGCTGCTAAAATACAAAGCGCTCATGTAGTTTAAACGCACGACGATAAGGAGCACCAGTGGGTAACCACTTCCGTACCTCCGGTGCGGGCGATGATGCCCCCAAGACGCAGACAGGCGTCCAGGGCAGTCGTTTCGCCACTCCGGATTCAGAGGGCCAGCCTGTTGCTCAGGTCCCCGCTCAGCCGGCAGATCAGGCACAGCCGGCATCCGATCCCTTTGCCTACAATCCCAACAGCGATGTCGCGCTTTCTGGCACGGCGGGTTTTGAGCCCGTTCAGGCCGTGACCGCTCGCGTGGAGCAGCCTCAGACTGGCGCCGCCACGCCGCAGCCTACCATGGCCGGCATTCCCGACCCCTTGGCCCCTGCGACGCCGGCTCCTCAGCCTGCGCAGTCCGGTCTCTTTGCTGCTATTCCCGACCCCACGCAGCCTGCTGCCCCGGTGGTCGAGAGCGATCAGGCCGCCGAGGTCGCAAGCCTCGATAACGCGCTCAACAACCCCGATTTTACGTCGGTGTTTGCGCCCATCGATCCGCAGGCCAGCCGCAAGAAGATGGCCAAGCAGGCTGGTGTCGAGCCCGTCATCCTTATGGAGCATGTCACCAAGATCTATCCGGCACAGCCCAACAAGCCTGCACTCGACGACATCAACATCGAGATCTATCCGGGCGAGTTCGTCTTCCTGGTCGGTCACTCCGGCTCGGGTAAGACCACGCTGCTGTCGACGCTCAACCGCGACGTCAAGCCGACGAGCGGCCGCATCCTGGTTGCCGGTCAGGACCTCATGAAGATCAAGAACCGCAAGGTTCCGTTCCTGCGCCGCCAGATTGGCGCCGTTTTCCAGGACTTTAAGCTTCTGCCGCAAAAATCCGCCTACGAAAACGTGGCGTTTGCCCTGCAGTGCATCGGCAAGCCCAAGGGCGTCATTCGCAGCCAGGTGCCCGAGGTGCTGCGTCTGGTCGGCCTGGCCGATCAGATGGACTCGCTGCCCGACCAGCTTTCCGGTGGCGAGCAGCAGCGAGTTGCCGTCGCCCGCGCTATGGTCAACCGTCCGCCGCTGCTGATCTGCGACGAGCCCACGGGTAACCTCGACCCGGCGATCTCGCTGGGCATCATGAAGCTGCTCGAGCGTATTAACCGCACTGGCACCACCGTGATCGTCGCCACGCACGACCGCGAGATGGTCGATAGCATGCACCGTCGCGTGATCGCCCTCGAGGGCGGCCACGTTATCCGCGACCAGGAGAGGGGAGATTACGGCAACTATGGCACCAACTAACGTGGGCTACTCCTTCAAAGAGGCAATCAGCCACTTCTTCCGTAACTGGACTACCTCGCTCGGCGCCGTCATCACGATCTTCCTTTCGCTGTTTATCATCGGCCTGTTCATCATGGGCTCCGCGATGCTGAACTCCGTGATCGGTACCGTCGAGGATCAGGTTGTCATTAATGCCTTTATTAGCGATGACGCCGATCAGGCAGACGTCCAGGCCTTTGAGGCCGAGCTCAAGACGTGGAGCAACGTCAAGTCCGTGACCTATAAGGATAAGGACGACGCGCTGGCCGAGTACACGAGCAAGATGTCGGGTAACGCCGACGCCACCATGAGCGCGCTCGACGGCCAGAACCCGCTGCCCGCCTCGTTTGCGATTGAGATGGACGATCCGTCTCAGGTCGAGAGCACGGCCAAGAAGCTCAAGAAGAATGCCGACTTCCAAAAGATCGCGGACGACGGCGACGTCAACGCGAGCGTACTGTATGGCCAGGAGGAAGTAAGCCGCCTGTTCCAGGTGACCAACTACATCCGTATTGCCGCCGTGGTGCTCGTCGGCCTGCTGACCTTTATCGCGTTCATCTTTATCAACAACACGATTCGCCTGTCCATCACGGCGCGTCGTCGCGAGATTGCGATTATGCGCCTGGTGGGCGCCAGCAACGGCTTCATTCGTGGCCCGTTTATCACCGAGGGTGTACTGCAGGCCATTTTGGGCTCGCTGCTTTCCATCGGCGTTCTGGAGCTGCTGCGCAATCTGATGATTCCGCGTCTGCAGGAGAGCATCGGCTGGATGTCGTTTGCCCTGCCGATGCAGTACTACCTGGTGACCTATGCTGCGCTGATTCTGGTCGGCGTGATTATCGGTCTCTTTGGTTCTGCCATCGCCATGCGCCGCTACCTGCGCGTGTAGGCATGCCTGGAATTCATCCCTTCCAACGGGTCGTCTCTTATGGGGCGGCCCGTTTTTTGTCCCCTAGGGATCATTTGGGTAGACTCTTGGGATGTAAACGGCAATCGATAGTTAGGAGGCGCCATGGGGTGCAATAACAAGCATAAGCGTGGAGCTCGCAATAAGCGCGCGCCGGTGCGCAGCGAACGCCGTCCGAGCCTGACCGGACGCGTGCAGCTCCATGAACACAGTGCCTATGTCATAACCGAGAATGGCGACTACAAGGTCATGGGTCGCGGCAAGCGTGAGATCATGGACGGCGATACCGTTGCCGTGAGCATTAAGAATAGCCCGCATGGCGAGCGTCGCGCTGTGATCGAAGGCGTGGTTGAGCGCGCAGCCATAAGCGTGGTGGGCACGTACCAGACCGCCGGTCCGCTCGGTGTGATCGAGCCGCTCGATTCGCGTCTGAAGGCCGACTTCTTCATTCTGCCCGAGGATACCTCGGCGGATCGTCTGGGCGTCCACCCGGGTGATGCTGTTGTCGCGCGCATTTTGACCTACCCGACGCGCCTGGAATCGGGTACCGTGACGATCGAACGCCGCATCGGCGGAGATGACGCGCCCGATTTGGGTGTTCAATATGTGATGGCGCGTTACGGCTATACCGATAGCTATCCCGAGGCCGCGCTGGACGAGGCCGAGGGGCTTTCGCTCGATGTGTCCGCGGCGCTTAAGGACCCGCTCCGCCGCGATCTGCGCGACCGCTTTGTCATCACGATCGACCCAGTCGACGCGCGCGACTTTGACGATGCCATTTCGTTGGAGCGCACGCCTGAGGGTGGCTACAAGCTGGGTGTGCATATCGCCGACGTTTCACACTATGTGGCTTGGGACGGGCATATCGATCTTGAGGCTCGTCATCGTACGACATCGGTGTATCTGGCCGATCGCGTGCTTCCCATGCTGCCCGAACGCCTGTCCAATGACCTGTGCTCGCTTCGCCCTGACGAGGACCGCCTGGCGTTTACCGTCGATATCGAGCTCGATGCGCAGGGCCGCGTGCGGCATTACGATCCGTACCCCAGCGTGATTCGCTCGCGTGTGCGTATGGACTATGACGGCGCCGAGGCGCTGCTGGTGCGTGCCGGCGCGGTTGAGTATTCGGTGTTGGAGGGTGCGGCCGAGGATGTTGCGGCTGCCGAGACCTCGCGCGAGGAAGCGCTTGAGCGCGGTCTTGCGTGCGAGGAGGCCGCCCGCGGCTACAACGTCGACCTCTGCGATTTCCTTGTTGCCGCTAACGAACTCGCCGAACTTCGCCGTCGTATTCGTCGCGCCCGCGGCTCAGTCGATTTTGACACGGCCGAGATTCGCGCTCTATTGGATAAGGACGGAGTACCCGTGCAGATTGTGGCGCGTGAGCGTTCGTGTGCCACGTCGCTTATCGAGGAGGCCATGCTGCTCGCCAACGAGTGCGTTGCAGAGTGGCTGGCAGACCGTGATATCGAGGCCTGCTATCGCGTGCATGAGGATCCGAGCCCCGATAGCCTGCACGGTGCCGCCGTTGCGCTGGCGCAGTTAGGCATCATCGACGATCGCCGTGCTGCCGGTATTGCCCTGGGGAGCCCCGATGAGCTGCAGGCTGCAGTTGATGCTGCCGCCGGTACGGCCAACGCACCGCTCGTTAACACGCTGCTTCTGCGCAGCATGCAGCGCGCGCTGTACAAGCCGCGCAACGAGGGCCACTTTGCGCTCGCCGCGCCGTGCTACTGTCACTTTACGAGTCCCATCCGTCGCTACCCCGATCTGGTGGTGCACCGCGTGCTCAAACTGCAGTTGGCCTATGAGCAGCTCGGCGGCAAGGACGCCTTGGTCCGTACGCTGCGGCTGATCGGCAAGGGGCGCGAGTCGCTGCCGCGCATTCTGCCGCAGATCTGCCGCGCATGCAGCGATGCCGAGCGCGCGGCAGATGCCGCCAGCCATGCGACGCAAAAGATCAAGATTGCCCAGTACTATGAGGACCGTCTGGGCGAGCGCTATGCCGGAACCGTCTCGTGGGTTAGCAGCATGGGCCTTTTTGTGCGCTTGGACCTAACGCAGGTCGAAGGCTTGGTTTCGATCAAGAGTCTGGGCAACGAGTGGTTCGAGTTCGACGAGGACGCGCTCACGCTCACAGGTGCCGATACGGGCACCCGTTACGAGCTGGGGCAGCGCGTGATTATCGAGGTATCGCGCGTCAATACCACGCGTGGGCACTTGGACTTTAAGCTTATCCATTAGCCAAATCCCGACTCATGGTGGGGGAGCGGAGGGCGGCCTTTCGGGACCGCCCTTCGCATTTGAATCGTGGCTACCTTGCCGTCTGCTCGGCCGCCCGCTTACCTGCTATTTGAGAGGTAAAACCTACCAAAATAAACCTGTCCCTTTTGGCAGGTTTACAAGAAAGCGGGGATGAGATGGCGACGGTGTACGGTTATGCGCGGGTGAGTTCGCGCGATCAGAATCTTAATCGGCAGCTGGATGCGCTGGGCGCCTATGGCGTGGGCTCGGCGAATATTTATGCCGACCATGCGAGCGGCAAGGACTTCGATCGACCGCGTTATCGCGAGCTGCTGCACGTCCTGGGAGACGGGGACGTGCTGGTGGTGCTTTCTATCGACCGACTTGGCCGTAATTACTCCGAGATTCTTGAGGAATGGCGACGCATTACCAAGGTGCTCGGGGTTGCCATTGTGGTGTTGGATATGCCATTGCTTGACACGCGCGCCAGGGCCAGCGGCGCGCCGGATGTGACTAACACCCTGATTGCTGATATTGTGCTGCAGCTGCTGAGCTACGTGGCGCAGGTGGAGCGCGAGAATATCCATCGGCGCCAGGCGGAGGGGATTGCAGCGGCGCGGGCGCGAGGGGTCCGTTTCGGTCGACCTCGCAAGCCATGCCCTCCTCAGTTTGAGCTGGTGCGCGATAGCTATGAGGCGGGCGATATTACCCGCAGCCAGGCAGCAAAGTGCCTGGGCGTGTGCGTGGGGACGTTCGATCGCTGGATGCGCGAGGCGGGGTAGGGTTTTGCGTCGCTTTGTCGCTTCCTGTTGCGATTCAAATTTTGATACGGTGACGATGCCATTTGGGGCTACACTCGCTGATATTCAAAAAAGGAGGTTGACCCTTGGCGCGCGTAAAACAAATAATCGGATGGACCGCGATCGTTCTGTTCGCTGCAACGCTGGCGGGCATCTGGGTGCTGACGGAGCAAAATGCGGTGGAGACGTCGTTGCTGAGCGAGTCCACCGCGCGTGTGGTGGAGGGTCAGGCTATGGGCGTTCAGGCTGTCGATGCCACGGGTGAAGCTCAGGCGGAGAACGGAATGACCGGGGGCACCGATTCGGCTGCCTCGAATGTCCGGTCTGGCCGACTTGCTTCCATTCGCATGTGGGTGGGCACAAACGTCCGTCGCGTTGCCCATACCGTAGAGTTTTTCTTCGTCGGATTGTTCGCCTCCGTGGTCGTGGTTTGCTTTTCCAGGCGTCCGTGGAGCGTATGCTCCCGTTGCGTGCCCGTATTGCTCTTTTGCGCCGCCTGCTCCGTTGGCGATCAGGTGCATAAGATCTTTGTTCCCGGAAGGCATTTCGACGTTATCGATTTAGGATTCGACGCTGCGGGCTATGTCACCGCCATGCTGTCGGTATTGCTGGCGGCGGCGTTGGTGCGCCATGCGACTCGGCCGATCGGCGCCCATGCGAGGCGCTAGCCGGTAACAAACCCGTTTCTGATAATGCGACCTTGTTGAATTATTATGTGTCGCGCGTATTTCCGAGCGGTCGGATTTGAGGGGCGAGCGGTAGAACGCTCGCCCTTTGTGCGCCACGATGCGGCACAATGTACCGCAAAAGCTGTTTGTATCCGGTACGAATCGTTCGTTGGTCTTTAATTCTTCTCAACGGAGGTGTTTGAGATGGCAAACGGATTGCTTTTGCGGCTTCGCGAGCGTGAGCTCAGCGCGAGCCCGGCGGAACGCAATGTCATCGCATATGTAAGCGCTCATCCGCACGAGGTGGTCGGGCTGTCCGTCCGCGGTCTTGCCGATGTCACGTTCTCCTCGCCCTCGAGCATTTTGCGCTTTTGCAAGCGTTTGGGTTTTGCGGGCTACAAGGAGTTCCAGCGCGAACTGATTGCCGAGCTGGCGCTCTTAGGTGACAAGAAAGACGTAGCCCTCGAGGACATCTCCATGGATGACAGCGTCGAACGTATCGTGGGGAAGGTGATGAAAAGCAACGTGCGCACGATCGAGGCGACGGCGCGAACGCTCGATTACACCGTCTTGGAGCGATGCGCGGCCCGTCTTAAGCGGGCACGCGCGGTCAATCTGTTCGGTATTGGTGCCTCTCGTTTGGTCGCGCACGACCTGGCGCAAAAGCTCATGCGTGTCGACAAAGAGTGCCATCTGTACGACGACTGGCATGATCAGCTCTTATGTGCCAAGAACATGCATGAGGGCGATATGGCAATCGCCTTTAGTTACTCGGGCTTGACGCAAGAGGTGCTGGACTGCACCGCCGAGGCTCAACGCCACAACTGTCCCGTAGTGGCCGTTACCAAAGTAGATGGATCATCCAAGCTTGCCACCATGGCCGATGCCGTGCTCGGCGTCGCTGCGAGTGAACCCTTGGTCCGCAGCGGTGCCATGGCTTCGCGTATGGCCCAGCTTATGGTTGTCGATGCCCTGTACGCTGCTTACGTTGCCAGCGACTACGAACGGGCGACGCATGTCATTAAGCAAAACTACATCGAGAAACAGGAAAGATGAGGTGAATGAAATGCTCGATTTAACAAAATTCACGACCGAACAGCGTAATCAAAGGTCAATGGACCTCGATACGATGACATCGCTGCAAATCGTCACGACGATGAACGATGAGGATCTTCGTGCCGTCCAGTCGGTCACGAAAGTGTTGCCCCAGGTTGCCACAGCAATCGACTGGGCTGCTGAGGCACTCGAGCGCGGCGGGCGCGTCTTTTACATGGGCGCAGGCACCAGCGGTCGTCTGGGCGTACTCGACGCTTCGGAGTGTCCGCCCACGTTTGGCGTGTCACCCGATCTGATTGTCGGGCTCATTGCCGGAGGCGAGACGGCGTTTATCAAGGCTGTCGAAGGTGCCGAAGACAGCGATGAGCTTGGCGCGAACGACCTGCGAGAGCGTGGACTCTCGGACAAGGATCTTGTCGTTGGCCTGGCGGCAAGCGGTCGTACTCCTTATGTGGTGGGCGGCCTTGTGTACGCCAAGGCAACTGGGTGCAAGACCATTGCAATTGCCTGCAACCAAGGGTCGAAGATCGGGGAGAGCGCAGATCTTGCCATTGAGCCCGTGCCCGGTCCCGAGGTGCTGACCGGCTCAACGAGGCTCAAGGCGGGAACGGTTCAAAAGCTCATTCTCAACATGATTTCGACCGGTGCCATGGTCAAGATCGGCAAGGTATACCAAAACCTGATGGTCGATGTGCAGCAGACGAACGAGAAGTTGGTGGTGCGCGGCCAGAACATCGTGATGGAGGCGACCGGCTGCACGCGCGAGCGCGCTGTTCAGGCGCTTACAGATGCCGGCGGCCACGTAAAAACCGCTATTGTCTCGGTACTGCTGGACTGCGATGCCGAGCAGGCTGCGGTAGCTCTTGAGCGGGCGCGAGGTCATGTCCGTGCTGCGGTGAGTGGCCATGAGAAGAGCAATGCCGATGCCCAATAGGTGCGCGGCGTGAGCTGATATGACATCCAGACGAGATACCCAATACAAGGAGGAGTTATGACGAACAAAGAGCTGGCTCAAAAGCTGCTGGACCTTTTGGGCGGTAAAGACAACGTGCTGGCAAACGCGGCGTGCATGACGCGCCTGCGCGTGACCGTCAAAGACACGGGCAACGTCGACACGGAGGGCATTAAGGCGCTCGACGGCGTGATGGGCCTGGTCGAGGACGACACGATGCAGATCGTGCTGGGTCCGGGCAAGGTGAATAAGGTGCTCGAGGAGTTCTCCAAGCTCACCGGCCTTGCGAAAGGCGTTGCTGACGAGAGCGTGGTTGACGCTGCGGCCACAAACAAGGCCGCGCAGAAGGCCAAGTACGAGTCCAAGCCGGTTCAGGCCTTCCTCAAGAAGATTTCCAATGTCTTCGTCGCCCTGCTTCCCGGCATCATTGCGGCTGGCCTCATCAACGGTATCTGCAACGTCATTAACGTCTCGACGGCAGGCGCGCTTGCAGGCGAGTGGTGGTACCAGGGCATTCGTTCCATGGGCTGGGCCCTGTTTGCCTATCTGCCCATCTTGGTGGGCTATAACGCGGCACGTGAGTTTGGTGGCTCCGCTGCGCTGGGCGGCATCGCCGGCATGATGTGTATCGCCAACAGTGCCATGCCCCTGCTTGCGCCTGGCGCGGCTGATCCTGCCACTGCCATTCTGCTGCCGCTCACCAATGCGCAGTACAACCCCGCAGCGGGCGGCATGATCGCGGCTCTCATCGCTGGCGCATTTTTTGCCTGGATGGAGCGTCAGATTCGCAAGGTTATGCCCAACGCACTCGACACGTTCTTGTCTCCGCTGCTGGTGCTCATCATCGGCGCCTTTGCTCTGATGCTCGTCATCCAGCCGGTTGGCGCATGGCTGACGACTGCCATCTTTAGCGTTTTGACCTTTATCTTCGAGAAGCTGGGCGTCCTGGGCGGCTATATCCTGTCGGCAGGCTTCTTGCCGCTGGTTTCCGTCGGCCTGCATCAGGCGCTCACGCCGATCCACGCTATGCTCAACGATCCCGACGGCGCTACCAAGGGTATCAATTACCTGCTTCCCATCCTTATGATGGCTGGCGGCGGCCAGGTCGGTGCCGGTTTGGCGCTGTACTTTAAGACCAAGAACGCCAAGCTCAAGAAGTACGTCGCAGAGTCCATTCCCGTTGGAATCCTGGGTGTGGGAGAGCCTCTGATGTATGCTGTTACGCTGCCGCTCGTTCGTCCGTTTGTGACGGCCTGCCTGGGTGCCGGATTTGGCGGCGCGCTCGCGGCGCTGCTTCACATCGGCACGGTTTCTCAGGGCGTTTCCGGTCTGTTTGGCCTGCTGATCGTCGTTCCTGGCCAGCAGCTCGGCTACGTTGCCGCTATGCTGCTTGCCTATGCCGCCGGCTTTGTCCTGACGTGGTTCTTCGGTGTCGACGAGCAGAAGATCAACGAGTTCTTTGGCGAGTAGTTTGATATCGCGAGCCGTGTTGCTCGGGGCTCGCGGTGCGCGGCAGATTTCTTGATGCTATGGTTGTGCCGGCGGGGCTAACTGCTCCGCCGGCCTTTTTAAAGGAGCGTTGAAGCGTGAAAACGGGTATTTCGATTTATCTTTCCAGCCCTCTGCAGGATATTGAGCGGACGATTGAGCGTGGTGCCGCGGCGGGTGCGCGCTATGCGTTCACCTCGCTGCATATTCCCGAGGATGGGGGAGCGGCGTATGCAGATAAAGTCCGTCATGTTCTGTCGCTGCTTTCCGCCCGCGGCATTGCGCTCATTGCCGATGTGGGGCCTCGCACGTGCGATTTGCTCGGGCTTGAGCGCATCGAGGATCTGCGCGATTTGGGGTTGGAATACCTTCGTTTGGACTATGGTTTTAGCGCCCAGCGGGTCGCGGAGCTGTCCGGTGTATTTCGCATTGTGGTCAATGCATCGACGGTGAGTTCTGATGAAATCGCATCGTGGCGTGAAGCCGGCGCCGATGTGACTCGTTTTGCCGCCTGCCACAATTTTTACCCCAAGCCTTATACCGGTTTAGCTCTTGAAGATGTTGCTCGGACGAATCTTCGTCTTGCGGCGCTTGGATTCGAAATCATGGCTTTTGTGCCGGGTGATGCTAACGTTCGCGGGCCGGTATTCGAGGGACTGCCGACGGTCGAGGCACAGCGTGGTCGCGCGTCAAAGGTTTCCCTCAATATGCTTGAGCTTGCCCATGGCGCTGATTGCGACATTGTGTTGGTCGGCGACCCCGATCTTTCCGATGCGGGCTGGGCGCAGTTTGCTCAAGTTTCCGCCGGATACGTGGACCTGCAATGCGAGCTTGAGCCCGGTTATGCCTATGTGCGCGGGCAGATTCATCACGACCGGCCCGACTCGAGTGTTCTCATCTTTAGGTCTCAGGAGTCACGTACGACGCTTAAGCCGGATTCCGTGCCGACGGATGCCGGAGCCGGCCTGCCGCGAAAGGCGGGGTCGATCGCTGTGAGCAATAGCGGATATGGACGCTACGAAGGCGAGCTTGAGATTGCGCGGGTCGATCTTCCCGGTGACGAGCGCGTGAACGTTGCGGGCCATATCACGCCCGAAGCAATGGAACTGCTG
The DNA here is from genome assembly GCA_902496005.1 of uncultured Collinsella sp. Lineage (GTDB taxonomy): Bacteria > Actinomycetota > Coriobacteriia > Coriobacteriales > Coriobacteriaceae > Collinsella. The sequence continues at coordinate 11,655 of CABUZI010000005.1, read as the reverse complement.
CCGTTTATCAAGCGCGGATTCGGGGTACGGTTCGTTTAACGTGTGACCCGCGGGCTACAATTGGCCCATCATACGAAGGCGCCTCGTGTGGCGTGTGCCTGCGTTGGCCGATCTATATTCGGAGGATTCCCATGACCGTACTGTTTGTTGAATATCCCAAGTGCTCGACCTGTAAGAAGGCCAAGGCATGGCTGGACGAACATGGGGTAGAGTATATCGACCGCGATATCGTTTTGGACAACCCCACGGCCGATGAGCTTGCGACCTGGATTGCTCGTTCGGGGCTGCCGGTGCGGCGCTTCTTTAATTCGTCGGGCATGAAATATCGAGAGCTGGGCCTGAAGGCGCGTCTGGATGCGGGCATGACGGATCGGGAGTGCTACGAGCTGCTGGCGACCGACGGCATGCTGGTCAAGCGTCCGCTGCTGGTGGGCGACGACTTTGCGATTCCCGGCTTTAGGGAATCGGCTTGGGCCGAGGCGTTGCTGTAGCGGCTGCGGAAAGTGCGTCCCGTTTTGAGCTCGGATTCCGGGACGCAGTTTCCGGTTGAAGGGGCTAGCGGAAATCGTATCCCAGTTTGAGCGCGAAATCTGGGATACGGTTTCCGTTTGGGGCCTCTAGGGGAAAGCGCGTCCCGTTCTGGACGTAAATTCCGGGATGAGCTTTCCGGTTGGCGGGCATGCGCACTATCCCGGCTGGCGGGCATATGCGCTAATCCTCAAGCTGCGCCCATTCGTGCGGATCGTAGACCTTTACGTGCTTGTTGGGCTTGCCGCTCCAGTACTCCTCGTCCATAAAGGGCAGATATGCCTGAACGCCGGGGCAGATAAAGGGAATCCGCTGCTGTTGCAGTCGCTCGCGCTGGCGCTGCTCCAGATGCGCCTCGGATATGACGGTCGGCATGCCGGACAGCTCGACGAGGCTTGCCTGGATTCGCTTAAGGTCGGGGAGTCCCGCGTGCCATGACATCCGCATGATCAAAAAGGATGCACGGCGGTATTTTGCCTGCACCACAGTAATGGCGGGGCGCAGTGTGGGATGGATTTTGTCCCGTTCGGGCCAAAGGTCGGCAGTGATCTCGAGGCCCAGGGTCTCCCATAGGTAATCAAGCTCTTCGTCCATGGCGCCTCATATCTACGCGATCATTGATACTTCGATTGTGTTGCCTGGCGCTATCGTTTTCACGGTAGAATCTGCCAACGGTTGACGGCTACCGCTCGCGGCGTTTTGCCCTTCGCGTACAGCGGTTGGCTTCACAGGTCCTTCACGGGTTGGACTAAATTAGGCCAATTTGACTGAATTTCAAAAAAGTCAAAATTGGGGCTTGCGTCACGGCGAGACTTCCCGTATATTTCTTTCTTGCGCAAAGGCACAGCCGAGCGCAGCGATGCAGTCATTGGGATGTCGTCTAATGGCAGGACAGCGGATTCTGGTTCCGTCAATGGGGGTTCGACTCCCTCCATCCCAGCCATTGCATTTGCTACATATGGCCCGTTCGTCTAGCGGTTTAGGACGCCGCCCTCTCAAGGCGGAGATCACCAGTTCGAATCTGGTACGGGCTACCAAAATTGAACGCCCGGGCCTCGTAAGAGACCCGGGTTTTGTGTATTGACCGTATATACGGCGCCTGCCGTGTTTCGCTCAGATCGAGGAGTAGCCATGGATCTGCCCATCAGCTTGCAAGACATCACGTATGCCGAGAACTATCTGGCGCAGGGCGACTTGGCTACGGCGACGCCGCTGCTGGAGCGTCTGGTGGAGCTCGCCGAGGAGTATATTGATGCTGAGTGCAAGACGGAGGAGAAGCGTCAATACTTTAGCTTCGATAGCAAGTTTGAGCGCTTGGCCTATCGCCGCGTGGAGAAGGATCCGCGCGAGCTCGTGCAGGTCGAGGTGCCGTTTGACCGCCTGTACTCTGACATGGCGTTTGCCTACATTCGCCAGCAGGATTATGTGAGCGCTCGTAATGCCCTGATGCAGGCTGTGCGTTGGGACCCCATGAACTGCAACTATCGCTTGGATTTGGCCGAGCTGTTCCGCGCACTCGAGGACAAGCAGGAATGGGCATCGCTCTCGTTCTCGGTGCTGGAGCGTGCAAGCGATGGCAAGTGCGCCGCCCGCGCTTACGCCAATCTAGGTCAGTACTTCTTGGAGCCCGAGACCGAGAACGTTTCGGCTGCCGTGGGCTGCGCGCGTCTGGCGCTGCGCCTGGCGCCCAACGATGCGCATACGACGCGCCTGCTCAACAAGATCCATACCACCTATCCGGATGCCGCTGATGAGAGCGACGACCACGTGATGGGTGAACTGGCCCTGCAAGGCGTGCCGACCTCACCTTCGGCCGAGATTGCCATCTGCCTGATTATGTGCGCGACCGATGCTGCAAGCGACGGCGACAAGCAGGAGGCGACGCGCCTGACGGTGCGTGCTCGCGACTTGGTGGGCGAGGAAGCCTGCGCGGCGATTATCAAACTGGTGCGTGAGAGCGATGCTGAGCTCAATGCCGAGCGCAAGGCTAAGCGCGAAGCTACGGGCAAGGGTTCCGATGGCGCCAAGGAGGCCGGCGATGCCCAGTAAGCGTGAACGCAAGCTCATTTCTAAGAATCGCTCGGCGCATCACGAGTACTTTATCGATGAGACGTTCGAATGCGGTATTGAACTGAGTGGCACCGAGGTCAAGTCGATTCGCGAGCGCGCCTGCCAGATCACCGATACCTTCGCGCTGATTCGCGGTGGGGAGTGCTGGCTCGTCGGCCTGCATATCCACCCTTATAGCCATGGTGGCGTGTGGAATCGCGATCCCGACCGTCGGCGTCGTCTGCTGCTGCACCGCAAGGAGATCGACTTTCTTGACGGCAAACTTCGCAACCGTGGTTATGCGCTGGTTCCGTTGGAGCTCTACTTTAATACCGACGGCCGCGTAAAGCTGCTGCTGGGTCTGGGTCGCGGCAAGAAGCTCTATGACAAGCGCGAGGACATGGCTAAGCGTGATGTCCAACGCGAGATCGACCGCGCCCTTAAGGAGCGCAACCGCTAGGCACTCTGTATAAGTTGCGGTGGAATACGGACTGTTTTGCCTGTTTGAGGGACTATTCAGTCCCTATTTCACCGCAACTACGGGTGTCTCATCTTGCTTACTGTTCTGACACATATGTTTCAAAGGCGGCGTCCGTTATGGGCGCCGCCTTTTTTGTGGGTACATACATCCATAAGGTACCAACCCGGGTTAGGGGAGTGATCGTTATGGACAAAACTGCGTTCTTTACCATGCCGAGTGGTCTGTACGTGGTGAGCGCTGCGGCAGACGGGCTGCGCGCCGGCTGCGTCATCAACACTGCGGTGCAGGTGACGTCCATGCCGCCGCGCATCTCGATTGCCGTGAACAAGGACAACGTCACCTCGGGTGTCATCGCATCGGCCAAAGTGTTCGCACTGACCGTGATCGATCAGACCGCCGACATGCTCTACATCGGTAACTTTGGGTTCCGCACCAGCAGCGATTATGACAAGTTTGCCAAATACGAGACCCGCGAGACGGCTCTGGGCATGCCCTATGTGCCCGAGCACGCGGCAGCGCTGTTTAGCTGCCGTTTGATCGATACTGTGGATGTGGGCACGCATCTACTGTTTATCGGCGAGGTCGAGGACGCCGAGCGCCTGAGCGACGAGACGCCGCTGACGTACGACTACTATCACAAGGTTCTGAAGGGCAAGACGCCTCCGAAGGCGTCTTCGTATCAAGGCTAGAAATGTTTTAAAAACACTTGCATTATATTATTGAGAACATATACTAATAAGCGAAGTACATCACCAGTCGCGTTCGAGAGGAGAACATCATGGCTGAGGAGAAGAAGACGTATAAGTTCGTGTGCGTCGTTTGCGGTTACGAGGTTGAGGTCGACACGCCCGAGCTGCCCGAGGACTACGTGTGCCCGGTGTGCGGCGTCGGCCCCGATCAGTTTGAGCTCGTCGAGGAGTAACTCGCAGGCACACGGCGAAAGCCGAACATAGCTCTGTCCAAGGGCCCCGGTCGGTCATCCCGGCCGGGGCCCTTTTCTTCCGTCCCCAAGGGATCACGGCTGCTGTTAGCCGATCCTGTCTGTCGTGAGTCCGGCCGACCTTTTGTCTCAATCTGTAACATCTAACGGCTCAAAACGGGTCTTCCTGTTACAGATTGAGACAAAAGGTTGGAGTTGAAGAAATGTCTTGATCTGTAACATCTAGAAGCGGAAATTTGGTCCACTTGTTACAGATCAAGACAAACCAAAACCATCCGGCAGAAGATCTCAATCTGTAACATCTAGATATCAAAAGCGGGTCTAGATGTTACAGATCGAGACGTTTACCTGGGTGGGTGTTCCGTCCCATTACATCCCTGTCAACAACACGACATCGAGAATCGTCACGATGGCACCGATCCCTACGAGCAGCGCGTTGAGCGGGCGCGAGTTGGCGTATTTGCCCATGACGCGGGGCGAACTGGTGAGTCGTATGAGCACAAAGACCGTAATCGGCAGCTGAAGCGACAGCAGCGCCTGACTCCAGATGAGGCCTTCAAAAGGATTCGGGACGACCAGGCACGCCGCCGCTGCGCCGACGAAGCATACCGCCACCCCGATCGAGGAATGTCGGTCGTGGATGTCGTATTCCTCGTCGAACATGCCCGCGGTGATGGTGCCCGCCGCCATGCCCGCCGTCACACTACTCGATATGCCCGCAAACAGCAGCGCTACCGCAAAGATGGTCGAGCTCGCCGGGCCCAAGATGGGGGAGAGCGTGGCCGCTGCGACGGCGAGGTCGTCTACGACAATGCTGTGCGCAAAGAAGGTCGTTGCGGCCAGGATGACCATGGCCGAGTTGATTGCCCAGCCCACGCTCATCGAAAAGAGCGTGTCGAAGAGTTCGTAGCGCAGGCGTTCTTCGATAACTTGCTCGCCTTGGCCTTCGAAGTGCATAGATTGGATGACCTCGGAGTGCAGGAAGAGGTTGTGGGGCATAACGACCGCGCCTAGGACACTCACGATAATCGCGGCCGAGTCGGTGGGCATGCTGGGTGTGATCCAGCTTGCGGCGGCCTGCGGCCAATCGACCTTGCCCAGCGCAAGCTCGGCCAAAAACGAGAGTCCTACCACGCCTACGAAGGCGATGATCCATCGCTCGGCGCGCTTGTAGGAGCTCGTCATGAGCATCGCCATCGATGCTGCCGCCACGATGACGCAGCCCGCGCGCACGGGCAGTCCAAAGAGCATTTGAAGGGCAATCGCACCACCCAGGACTTCGGCCATGGCGGTGGCGATCGTGGCTAGATATGCGCTGCCGAGTATCGCACGCCCAACGAAGCGGGGGAGGTAACGTGTCGTGGCCTCGGCAAGACAGGCGCCCGTGGCGATACCCAGGTGTGCCGCGTTGTGCTGCAGCGCGATGAGCATAATCGTGGACAGCGTGACGATCCACAGCAGCGCGTAGCCAAACTGCGAGCCCGCGGCCATATTGGAGGCCCAGTTGCCCGGGTCGATAAAGCCGACGGTCACGAGCAGCCCAGGGCCGATATGCCGCGCAATGTCCAGGCCTCCGTGACCACCGGTGCGTCGGGAGCCAAAGTGTTGTTTGAGATGGTTGAGCATGGCTGGTTCCTACGTCGGAGTGGCGCGGCGCTGCACTTGGGTTGCGCGGCGCCACGCGTCGGATTTGGGTTGGGGCTACTTGTGCGCTTTGCCCTGATTGGCCACGGCGTCAATCTTGGCGGCGATGGTCGCCGGGTCGCCGATGTAGCGCTTGTCGAGGACGTTGAAATCGGTGTCGAAGGTGTAGACGAGCGGCACGCCGGTGGGGATGTTGACCTTGAGGATCTCCTCGGGCGTGAGGTGCTCGAGCTTCATGACGAGTGAACGCAGGGAGTTGCCGTGTGCGGCGATGAGTACGCGCTTGCCGGCGAGCATCTGGGGGCGAATCTCGTCTTCGAAATAAGGCCAGGCGCGGGCTATCGTGTCCTTGAGGCATTCGGTATAGGGCAGCTGGTCGGGTGCGACATCACGGTATTGCTCCTGTGTGTGAGGGTCGCGACCGTCGCCCGGCTCGAGCGCCGGCGGGCAGACATCGAAGGAACGGCGCCAGATGAGCACCTGTTCGTCGCCGTGCTCCGCCGCGGCATCGGCCTTGTTGAGACCCTGCAGCGCGCCGTAGTGGCGCTCGTTGAGCTTCCAGGATTTGATGACGGGCAGCCACTCGCGATCCATTTGGCCGAGCACGATGTTGAGGGTATGGATCGCGCGCTTGAGGCGCGAGGTGTAGCAGATGTCAAAGTCGAAACCCGCTTCTTTGAGGGCACGGCCGCCTGCGGCGGCTTCTTCGCGGCCCGTGTCGGTGAGCTCAACATCGGTCCAGCCGGTGAACAGGTTGAGTTTGTTCCACTCGGATTCTCCGTGACGGATAAGGACGAGTTGCATCGTCTGCCGGTCTGCCTGGTTTGCCATAGGGGCCTCCTTAATGTGGCACGGGACGCGTGCCGTTTGTTTGACGCCGCAAAGGATACCCGTTTTAGGCTAAAAAGTTAACCACGACTAACAAAATTGTTGTATTTGAATAGGATGGTGAAAGGGGATTGCCGAAATGTCTTGATCTGTAACAAGTAGGGATGGAAATTGGGCCTAGGTGTTACAGATCGAGACATTCGGAACCGTCTCTCAAAAACATCTCAATCTGTAACAGTTAGTCGTCGAAATTGGGTCTTCCTGTTACAGATTGAGATGTTTGAAGCGGTGAGCTTGCAGGGCGAACTTGGGGCCCTTGTTGTCGCCCTTGAAGTCGGCGATACCCACTCGTAGGACGTGCGTTACGCGATTGTTTCGAAACGGGTGGGAAACACAACGGGCCGGCGATGCTCCTAGTATGCCTACTCAACTGACTGTCTATTATCTAGGGGAGGATCGCGATGCAGGCAGATTCCGCTCAGCAGCAGGGCCTTTATCGCCCCGAATTCGACCACGATGCATGTGGCATCGGCGCGCTCGCCGATATCAACGGTGAGCGCCATCACCAGATTCTGGACGACGCACTGTCCATTCTGGTCAACTTGGAGCACCGCGGCGGCACGGGACTCGAGAAGAACACCGGCGACGGCGCTGGCATCCTGTTCCAGGTTCCGCATCACTTTTTCCGTAAAGAGGCCCAAAAGTGCGGCCAGATTCTGCCGGCAGAGGGCGACTATGGCGTGGCCATGCTGTTCTTCCCGCAGGACGACAAGGGCGTAGAGGATGCCCGCCGCGTGTTTGAGGAGGGCTGCGCCGAGGCCGGCGTGCCGCTGCTCTTTTGGCGCGAGGTGCCGGTCGACCCGCACGACCTGGGCGAGACGGCCCGCGCCTGCATGCCTACTATCCTGCAGGCCTTCCTGGGCCGTCCGGACGACACGCCCGCCGGCGATGCCTTTGAGCGTCGCCTGTACGTGTGCCGCCGCACCATCGAAAAGAAGGCCGACGCCGAGTTTGCCCTGCGCGACAAGATCTTCTATGTGTGCTCCATGAGCTCGCGCACCATCGTGTACAAGGGCATGCTGGTCGCCACGCAGATGCGCCGCTTCTTCATCGATCTCAACGACGCCGCCGTCAAGACGGCCGTGGCGCTCGTCCACTCGCGCTACTCCACCAACACCACGCCCAGCTGGGAGCGCGCGCACCCCAACCGCTTTATCATCCACAACGGCGAGATCAACGCCCTCAAGGGCAACGTCAACTGGATTCGCGCCCGCGAACCCAACCTGTACAGCCCCGTGCTGCAGCACGATCTTGAGCGCGTGATGCCCATCATCAACCGCGAGGGCTCCGACTCCGCGATTCTGGACAATGTGCTTGAGTTCCTGGTCATGAACGGTCGCCCGCTTACGCGTGCCGCGTCCATGTTGCTGCCCGAGCCGTGGGACCACAACGACAGCCTGAGTGAGGAGCGCCGCGCCTACGACGCTTACCAGTCCATGCTCATGGAGCCGTGGGATGGCCCGGCGGCCATCGCCTTTACCGACGGTCGCACGCTGGGTGCCGCCCTCGACCGCAACGGCCTGCGTCCCGCCCGCTACTACGTGACGCGCGACGGTCGCTTTATGCTGGCGAGCGAGGTAGGCACCATCGAGGTGAGCCCCGAGAACATCCTGACGAGCGGCTGTCTGGGACCGGGTCAGATGCTCGAGGTCGACTTTGCCCGCGGCCGCGTGATCTACAACGACGAGTTGCGCGCCCGTTACGCCAAGGAAAAGCCCTACCGCGACTGGATCGCCGAGGAGACGCTGACCGTCGATGCGCTCGACAAACCCGCCGCGGCAACGCCCGCCGAGGATGCCGAGGTGCCCGCCGCCGTGCGCATGGCCAAGCTCGGGTATCACTGGGATGATGTTGACGAAGTCGTGCGTCCCATGGCCCAGCAGGGCAAGGCGCCGCTCGCCTCGATGGGTATCGATGCGCCGCTGGCCTGCCTGTCCAAGAAGACGCGCTCGTTCTTCGACTACTTCTATCAGCTGTTCGCTCAGGTCACGAACCCGCCGATCGACGCCCTGCGCGAGCATATGGTCACCTCGACCACGCTCTACCTGGGCAACCACGGCAACCTGCTCGAGGACTCCCGCACGGCCTGCCAGCTGGTGCGTCTGGAGCGTCCGCTGCTCAACGAGGAGGAGTTCGAGCGTATCTGCGCCATCGACCGCGTGGGCTTTAAGACCCGTCGCTTCCGTGCCGTCTACCGCCGCGATGCCGGCGAGGGCGCGCTGCAGGCTGCACTCAAGCAGCTCGCAGAGGACGTTGAGGCTGCGGTCCGCGACGGCGTGAACATCGTGGTGTTGAGCGATCGCGCCGAAGCGGGCGAGGTGCCCGTGCCGTCGCTGCTTGCCGTGGGCTGCGTGCACAACCATCTGATCCGCGCTGGCGTGCGCACCTTTGCCGATATCGTGGTGGAGTGCGGCGACGCCGTGTCTCCGCACGACTTTGCGGCACTGGTGGGCTACTCCGCGAGCGGCATCTATCCGTACAACGCACATGCGTGCATCCGCGATCTGGCGGCACGCGGCGACCTGGACGTGACGGCCGAGCAGGGCATCGCCAACTACAATAAGGCTGCGACTGCCGGCATTGTCTCCATCATGTCAAAGATGGGCATCTCCACGGTGCAGAGCTACCATTCGGCGCAGATCTTCGAGGCCGTGGGCTTTACGCCGGAGTTCGTCAACGCGTACTTTGCCGGTACGGTGAGCCGTGTGGGCGGTATGGGTATCGAGGACGTCGAGCGCGAGCAAAATGAGCGCTACGACGCCGCGCTCGTCATCCTTAAGAGCCCTGCTCCCGATCAGCTGCCCACACTGGGCCTGACCAAGTGGCGCCCGCTCGGTGGCGAGGATCACCTGATTGACCCCCAGACCGTCTACCTGCTGCAGACCGCCTGCCGCGAGGACAGCTACGACACCTTTAAGAAGTACAGCGCCCGCCTGCACCGCACCGGCCGTGCCGTGCGCCTACGCGACCTGCTCGACTTTAATGCCAGCGGCCGCACGCCGGTTTCGCTCGACGAGGTGGAGCCCGCGCTCAACATCGTCCGCCGCTTTAACACCGGCGCCATGTCGTACGGTTCCATCAGCAAAGAGGCACACGAGTGCATGGCCATCGCCATGAACCGCCTGCACGGCCGTTCCAACTCCGGCGAGGGCGGCGAGGACCCGCGTCGCGAGACGCCGCTGGCAAACGGTGACTCCAAGAACTCAGCGATCAAGCAGGTGGCAAGCGCGCGCTTTGGCGTGACGAGCCGCTATCTTTGCAGCGCCTTCGAGATTCAGATCAAGATGGCCCAGGGCGCCAAGCCCGGCGAGGGTGGCCACCTGCCCGGCAAGAAGGTCTACCCCTGGATCGCCGAGGTCCGTCAGTCCACGCCCGGTATCGGCCTGATTTCGCCTCCGCCGCACCACGACATCTATTCCATTGAGGACCTGGCAGAGCTTATCTTCGATCTTAAGAACGCCAATCCTGGCGCACGCGTGTCGGTCAAGCTGGTCAGCGAGGCCGGCGTCGGCACCATCGCCACCGGTGTGGCCAAGGGTGCCGCCGACAAGATTTTGATCAGCGGCCACAACGGCGGCTCCGGTGCCGCGGCGCGCGATTCGATCTGGCACGCCGGTCTGCCGCTGGAGCTCGGTCTTGCCGAGGCCCAGCAGACGCTGCTGCAAAACGGCCTGCGCTCGCGCGTGGTACTCGAAGCCGACGGCAAGCTCATGGACGGCACCGATGTCGCCGTCGCCTGCCTGCTGGGTGCCGAGGAGTTTGGCTTTGCGACCATGCCGCTCATCTCCATGGGCTGCCTCATGCAGCGCGACTGCCAGCAGGATACCTGCCCGGCCGGCATCGCTACGCAAAACTGCCGCCTGCGTCGCGGCTTCCGCGGCAAGCCAGAGCACGTCGAGCACTTTATGCTCTTTGTTGCCGAGCAGCTGCGCGAGGTCATGGCGAGCCTGGGCTTCCGCACCGTCGACGAGATGGTCGGCCATCCCGAGTGCCTGCGCCAGATCGAGGTCCCGGGCAACCGCAAGGCCAACCTGCTCGATCTGTCGCCCGTGCTGGCAAGCGCGACCTGTGAGTTTGGTGCCCACATCCCGGGCGCCGACGGCCGTCACTTCCTGCCCCAGATGGCTGCGGACAGCGAGCTCGACAAGACGCTCGACTCCACGCTGTTTGTGCCCTATACGGCCGATGCCCGTGCGCACCTGCGCCCGATTCGCTTCCGCGCCGACATCGCCAACGTCAACCGTTGCGTGGGCACCATCTTGGGCAACGCGGTGACCAAGGCGCATCCCGAGGGCCTGCCCGCCGGCTCCATCACCATCGATTGCGATGGTTCGGCCGGTCAGAGCTTTGGCGCCTTCCTGCCGCGCGGCATTACGCTCAATGTGTGCGGTGACGCCAACGACTACTTTGGCAAGGGCCTTTCGGGCGGCGAGGTGTCGGTGCGCCCCAACCCGCATGCGACCTACAAGTTCGACGAGAACATCATCGTGGGCAACGTTGCGTTCTTTGGCGCTACGAGTGGCCGCGGCTTCATTAACGGCCTGGCCGGCCAGCGCTTTGGCGTACGCAACTCCGGTGCCACGGTGGTGGTCGAGGGCTGCGGCAACCATGGCTGCGAGTACATGACGGGAGGTCTGGCGCTCATCCTGGGCGAGGTCGGGCAGAACTTCGCCGCCGGCATGACGGGCGGCGTGGCTTACGTCTTTGACCAGTACGGCACGCTCGATGCCCGTGTGAACCACGAGAGCGTTGAGCTTAAAGCCCCGACGGCCGGTGAGCTGGCGCAGATTCGTGCGCTCGTCCAGGAGCACGTGGACGCGACGCAGAGCCCGCGCGGCATCAAGCTGCTCTACAGCTTCGAGACGATGAGCAAGCACTTTGTGAAGGTCATTCCGACCGAGTACGAGCGCGTGCTGGCGATTGTCGCCGCGGGCGAGGCTGCCGGCAAGACGCATGCGCAGGCTGAGGAGCTGGCGTTTGAGATTGTGACCGGTCGCGCGAGTGCCGCTGATGTCGCTCGCTTTGATGTTGCGGGCGCTGCGTCCGTGGCTGCCGGCTCTGTTGCTTCGACCAAGAAGGAGGCGTAAGTGCCATGGGTAAGCCCGGTGCTTTTCTTGATATCGAT
>CABUZI010000004.1 GCA_902496005.1 uncultured Collinsella sp. | reverse complement strand
TTTCGCTCATTCACGACGCCATGACACTCATCGGCGAGCTGCGCCGCGCGCCCGAGCTTGCCGCCGCGCCGGTCGCCGCGCTCACCCGCGATGGACTTATGGCCCGCGCGCTCCATGCCGAGCCTGCGCGCTCCATCGCCGTCATGCCCAATAACGAGGAGGCGGCTCTTGAGGTTTGGCCCTCGCTCGACCACGCCGCCGCGGCATTCGAAGCTGCGACCAGCTCAGATGCCGAGGAGCAGACCGCAGATGCCCAAGGCGAAGCCGCCGCTTCCTCCATGCCCGAACCTGCCGCCACGCTCGACTTGGGCGACGGCAAGCCGCTGCCCGTGCTCATCCCGGAGTCCGAGCAGTTCGCCAACCGCCTGCGCAAGAATGCCCGTCTGCGCCGCAAGTGGGCCAAGCGCGAGGGCGTGAGCTGCTATCGCGTCTACGATGCCGACCTGCCCGACTACTCCGCTGCCATCGACCTGTACGAGGGTTGCCCGCAGACGCCGGGCCGCTGGCTCGTCATCGCCGAATACGCCGCGCCCAAGACCATCGACCCCGCGCTGGCCCAGGCCCGCATGCTCGACATCTTGGCCATCGCGCCGCGCATCCTTGATGTTCCGGCCGAGCATGTGCACGCCAAGGCCCGCATGCGTTCGCGCGGCGGCTCGCAGTACGGCAAGCAGGGCGCCGGCAAGGGCGGATCGGGCGAGCGCGCCAACATCGCGCGCCGGCGTCTGCCGCTCATCGAAGAAGGCGGGCTCACCTTTGCCGTCAACTTTGACGACTACCTGGATGTGGGCATCTTCCTGGATCACCGCGTCACCCGCAACCTGGTGCGCGAACACGCCAAACAGGCACGCCGCTTCCTCAATCTGTTCGCCTATACCGGCACCGCCACCTGCTATGCGGCCGACGGCGGCGTCGAGGAAACCGTGACAGTCGACCTTTCCAACACCTACCTGGACTGGGCCGAGCGCAATATGCGCCAGAACGGCTTTGTTGGTCCGCAGCATCATTTTGTGCGCGACGACGTGCTCGCCTGGATTCGCGACCAGCGCCAGACGCGCAACCGCTGGGACTTGATCTTTGTCGACCCGCCCACGTTCTCGAACTCGTCCAAGATGGGCCGCCGCACCTGGGATGTCCAGCGCGACCATGTTGAGCTTTTGGCCGGCGTATCTCGCCTGCTTGCACAGGGCGGACATGCCATCTTTAGCTGCAACCTGCGCGGCTTCCGCCCCGAAACGCGCAAGCTCGCGCGCGCGGGCGTCGTGCTGGAGGACATTACGGCACAGACCATCCCCGAGGACTTCGCGCGCAACCAGAAGGTGCACCACTGCTATATCGTGCGCCGTCTGCCCATCGAGGACGCCATGGCCGAAGTCGGCTTTAGCGCCGAGGAAATTGCCGAGCGCGTCGAGGAGCTGCACAACCCCGCGGCTCGCAAGCCTCGCGCAACGGCACCCACGCACGCGCAGACCGGCAACGGCAAGTCCAACTTTACCGGCAAGCCCTCCCCCGCCGGCAAACCCAAAAAGAAGAAGTTCTACGCCAGCAAACCCAAGGGCAGATAACAAAGTTGCGGTGGAATACGGACTGTTTTGCCTGGAATTAGGCAGATTTAGACCGTATTTCACCGCAACTCATATTGGGATGGTGGTTGGCGATCTACCCTTGGGTGACCAATCGGTAGCCGATACCCACGTGCGTCTGGATATAGCGCGGATGCGCGGGGTCGGATTCGATCTTCTTGCGCAGCGTGCCCATAAAGACACGCAGGCTCGCCAGATCGCTCTTAGTCGCCGTGCCCCAAATCTCGTGCAGGATAAACTGGTGCGTCAGCACCTTGTCGGCGTTATGGGCCAACAGGCACAGCAACTTGTACTCGATCGGCGTCAGGTGCAACTCCTCGCCATCCATCGTGGCGATGCCGGCATCAAAATCGATATGCAGCTCACCGGTATCGAACGAGCCCTCGGACGCACCCATGCCAATCTGCGCATACGAGAGGCGCCTGAGCGTCGTGCGAATACGCGCGAGCAGCTCCTCGACCGAAAACGGCTTGGTCAGATAGTCGTCGGCGCCGGCATCGAGCGCGCGAATCTTGTCCGCGTCCTCGCTGCGCGCCGAGACCACGATGATCGGCATACCCGACCATGCGCGCACCGACTCCACCACCTTGACACCATCCATATCGGGCAGGCCCAGATCGAGCAGCACAATACTCGGTGCCTGCGATGAGGCGGCGGCGATGGCGGCATGGGCGGTCTCCGCGACCATATGGCGCAAGCCGTGCGCCTCGAGCGCAGCGACGATAAGATTGCGAACGGCGGGGTCGTCCTCAACGACCAAGATGAGCGGTTTTACGGCAGAGTTCGGCACAGCGCTACTCCTTATCAAACGAAACGTCGGCGGCGGGAAGCTCAATCGTAAAGACCGAGCCGTGCGGGTCCGCCGCGGCAACCTCTATGCTACCGCCATGCGCCAACGCAATGGAACGGCAGAGCGAAAGACCCAGGCCCACGCTGCGATGGCTGTCGGCAAGACCGTGGTTGGCGGTGTAGAACGACTCAAAGACCCGCTCGCGATCTTCGGGTGCGATGCCCGGACCATCATCGGCCACCGAGCACGCCACGCGTCCATCGTCGACGCTAATCGAAATCATGATATGCGAGCCTGCGGGCGTATAGGTGATGGCGTTGTTCACCAGATTGACCACCAGCTGCACCATCAGACGCGCGTCGACGTTGACGAGTGCCGGCTCATCGCACGCCACCACCTTAAGGTCGTGCTCGCGCACGGCCGGATTTACGTGGCGCAGTGCCTCCTCGACGATATCATCCATGAGCTCGAGCGTAGTCGACAGATGCATGCCGCCACCCTCGAGCTTGGTGATGGCGAGCAGGTTCTCGACGGTAGCGTTGAGCCATTGCGCATCCGAGCGAATGGACAGGAGCAGGCCGCGGCGCGTCTGGGCATCGAGCACGGCCGTGCCAGTCGAGCCTTGGTCGAGCAGCACGTCGGCATTGCCCGAAATACTGGTGAGCGGCGTGCGCAGATCGTGCGAGATGGAGCGCAGCAGGTTGGCGCGCAGCTGCTCGTTTTTGGCAAGCACCGCCGCTTCTTCGCGGGCCTCCATGGCGCGGGCGCGATCGAGCGCCAGCTCGCCTTCGCTCACGATGGCATCGGCAAGCGCCCGTTCCTCGTGCGTCAGCACGTCGGGCTCGGCAACGATAGCCAGCACGCCCACCACCGAGGCGGGGTCGCCCGAGCGCACGAAGCCGTCGCCCGTGCGAACCGTCAGGTAGATGCCATAAAACGCCGAGCCGCCAAACGTGGCATCGAGCGGGGTTCCCACGTAAGCCGACGCCGAGAGTCGCGGCGGCATCTGCCGCGCCAGCTCGTGCACCGGCGCGGCATCGCCCACGGCCGTGTACGTCGCACGCGGCAGCAGGTCCTCATCGTCGGCGTCGGCGCTGTACCATACGACCGGACAGCCCGAAAGACGCGCCAGCTGCGTTGCCATGGCATGCACAATCTGCTGCTGATCGGCACACCGCTGCAGCATGCGGTTGGTCTCGAGCACCATATGCGTGCGGCGGTCGCTAGCGGCAGCCTGTGCCAAGGCGCGGCGCAGGGCCAACGCAATCGAGCTCGACACAAGCGAGACCACGAACATGATGAAGAACATGCCGGGATAGACGCGGTCGATAAGCGACAGCGAGTAGCGCGGGTCGACAAACAAGAAGTTGTAGAGCGCCACAGCGGCAGCCGAGCTCAGCAAGCAATACAGGCGACTCCAGGTAAAGAATGCGCACAGCTGAACGGCGAACACATAGACGATCATGATACTCGGCGCGAGACCCGGATGGTCAAGTAGCGCGCCCACAATCGTCGCCGCGACCAGCAGCCCCGCCGATACGCAGGCGTCATACAGAGGAGTGCGGCGCGTCAGCGTTGTGCGCCGCCACCAAAAGCTATCGGCAATATCGCCGTCCGCACGGACGTCCATCAGCGCCCCGCCCCTCTCTCAAAAACAAAAACCACCACAAAGGGACAGGCACCTTTGTGGCGGTCTTCCCTCGTGGTGGTTCTAAGTGTAAAGCCTTCTACGACCGGCAGCCGCTAGACAAACAGCACGTGCGCGAGCAGGGCACACACGCACACCACTCCAAATACCAGCGCCACGACCGAAATCACACGATCGGCCATGTCCATGTTGGCCCGATTCGTAAAGAACCGATCTTCGGCTGCGTCGACACGCGCCTCACGCATCATTTCGACCACCGCCTCACGGCCATCGAGCGCCTTTGTATCCATGTTTACCTCCCCGGCCTCATGCTTATCCATCAAAACCAACTCCGTGTAGCCGCCGACGTCTACGGCCGCTCGTTGGGAGCCAGACGTTGCATCTTGTTCACGGCCTTGAACTTGGTGAACAGCGGCACGTACTCAAAGCTCACGTTGGAGTTCTCCAGGCCATACCAGCGCGCGGGTGTGCCGGCGGCGCGGCGGATGATGTACTTGAGCGTGATGGCCGTACGCTCGCTCGGCTCCACATCGCTTTCGGGCGCCAGAAGCTTACGGATCAGGACGAACTTGAACGTGCCGATGTTACCCGGATCCTTGTAGACCGAGTAGTCATGCGTCTGCGGCGGCAGCTCGCCGGTGGCAGCCAGGTCCTGAACAACCTGACGCAGGTAGGCATTGACGCGCTGGTTGATCTTGTAGCCCAGGTACAGATGCACGCGGAACACGTAGTCGGTGCCGAACGTCTCGACCGAATAGGCAAAGGTGTGCGGTTCGTCCATGGTCTCGACATTCACAAACCACCAGGCGCGGGCGCGCTTGGGATGCTTGTCCAAGATCGAATAGACGATATCGCGGTCGATGTAGTCGGTATGGGTGTCCTTGGTCAGGTACACGATGTTGTCGCTTATGCGCTCGTAACGATCGTCGTCGCGCAGGCGCTTGAGCTGCGGCAGGTAGCTGCGCAGCGGCAGCAGCGTAAACTGGCGCTGCTCGACCGCCGTGCCGTTGTACCAGCACACCATAATGCCCATGATGAGTGCAGCCATGAGGATGGTGAAGTAGCCGCCGTGGAAGAACTTGGTGAGCGAGCTCACGAAGAAGAAGCCTTCGAGCAAAAGGAAGAAGGCCGCAAAGATCCACGGAGCAACCTTGAGCTTGCGCTCCTCGTGCAGGTAGAAGAAGAGCAGCAGCGTGGTGCACATCATAGTCAGCGTAATGGCAAGGCCGTAGGCGGCTTCCATATGCGCCGAGTTCTGGAACAGCAGCACCACGATGACGCAGCCGACAAGCATGACGTTGTTGACCATGGGGATGTAGAGCTGGCCCTTGGTCTCGGCAGGGTAGAAGACCTGCATGTGCGGCATAAGGTCCAGACGGCTGGCCTCGGACACCAGCGAGAATGCGCCGGTGATGAGCGCCTGCGAGGCAATGATGGCCGCGACGGTGGAAAGGCCGACGGCAAACGGGCGCAGGCCCGGGGCGAGCATCTGGTAGAACGGGTTGAGGTCGGCAATGCCCATGAGCTCGGGGTTGGCAGCGTTGTTCATAAGCCAAGCGCCCTGGCCCATATAGGAAAGCAGCAGGCAGCACTTAACGAACGGCCAGGTAGCGTAGATGTTGCCGCGGCCGACGTGGCCCATGTCGGAGTAGAGCGCCTCGGCACCGGTGGTGGCGAGGAAGCAGCTGCCCAGAATCATGATGCCCGCGTGGTTGTTGGGGCTCAGCAAAAAGGCGATGCCGCGCACCGGGTTGAGGCACAGCAGCACGGCGGGGTGCTGGAAGACAAAGAACAGACCCGTGCCGCCCAGGAACAGGAACCACAGCGTCATGATGGGGCCAAAGGCGTGACCGATCTTGGCCGTACCGATGCGCTGTACCAAGAAGAGCACGATGATGATGGCGAGCGTAATGGCGACGACGCGGCCTTGGTCATCGCCCAGCACGGCATGGACCGCCGGGATGGTGCGCAGGCCCTCGATGGCCGTGGTAACGGTAACGGCCGGCGTGAGGATGCCGTCGGCGAGCAGCGCGGCGCCACCTAGCATGGCGGGGATGATAAGCCACTTGCCACAGCGCTTGACCAGACTGTACAGGGCAAAGATACCGCCCTCGCCATGGTTATCGGCGCGCAGCGAGATGAGCACATACTTGATGGTGGTCAGCAACGTGACCGTCCACACGACAAGGGAGAGCGCGCCGAGCACGAACTCCTCCGTGACGCTTCCGATGCCGCCGTTGCCGGCAACGAGCGCCTTGGTTACATACATAGGGCTGGTGCCGATATCGCCGTACACCACGCCCAGCGTGACGAGCATCGCCGAGATGCTCACAGGAATCGCAGCGTGCGAAGCTGCCTCCTTGGCCTTTTGTTCCATAAGCCGGTTTCCTCCCAACTTTAATGTTCGAAGGAATTATAGGTAATCGGCCCATGTTTGAATGGCACTGTTTTCCCAGCTAGATAAACATTTATACGGCCTTTAGGCCACCGCGGCGATATGGAATGTGACAAAGGGACTGTCCCCTTGTCACATTCGTCATTTTCCGAGCCAATTTTTGAACCACCACTCCATGGAGCGGCTCATCTCGGCCATAAAGGGACTCGTGTGCTTGCGGGTATAGATGTCCACGACGCGCTCCCCCACCACGCGGGCATGCGGACGGAACATCGCGTCCATCTCGGCCACCTGCGCGTCCATGGTCGCGGCATCTGCGCGGCAGTAGCGCTCCTCGTGCACCAGGTTCACCACGGGATGCGCAATGGCCGGACGCTCCTTGCGAGGCGTGCCGACGATGAGCATCGACAGCGGCATGGTATAGGGTGGCAGGTCGAGCAGCTCGGCAACTTCCTCGGCATTCTCGACGATATCACCGATGTAGCAGCTCCCCAGCCCCAGGGCCTCGGCGGCAACCACGGCGTTTTGCGCGGCGATCACGGCGTCCTGGGCCGCGATGGCAAAGTCGCCCAAACCCGGCGCACGGCGGGGCGCCTTGCCCGTGCGCTCGACGAACTCGGGCTCAAAGCAGCCCACGTGCTCAAACAGATCGATCCACTTGGCATAATCGACCACAAATATGAGTGCCCAGGGCGCCTTGGCGATCATGGGCTGGTGGTCGCACAGGTCGGCCAGACGGTCCAGCGTAGCCTGCTCGCGAATACTCACGATGGAATACATCATCATGGCGCCCGCCGACGGTGCGCGACTCGCCGCATGCAAGATTGCCGCCCGCTGCTCGTCGGTCACCGCCACGGGGCGGTCGTCGTCATCACGCGCGAAGGCACGCGTGGACGAGCGGTGCTCCAAGATGTCCAGCACCGCGTTACCCGTAGTCTCGACCGGATAACCGTTCGCATCCACGCCCGCAGCTCCGCCGCAGTGCCCGGCACCCGTCATACAAACCCGCTCGCCCATAGCTCTATCCTCGCCAATTCTTTAAGAAGCCTTTACGTTTCCGTGTAATTCCCGTCCATTATCGCGCAGGTCGCCACTACATTGCGCCGTACCGCCGCACATGCGCGTTAATATGGCTGGTTGTTGTGCGCAGCCCGCAAATGCAGTGCATATTTAGGTAACAATCGGGTAAACCCCCGCTTTCGTAGGTTTTAAGTTTGTGAGGAGTCTCAGCATGTTCGCTGCCGCCATCTCGCTCGTCGGTCTTGCGGCGACCGTCTACCTTGTTTTGCGCGAGGCCAAGGCCATTCGCGCTCAGTCGGGCACCGTCACCAAGGGCGCCTTCGCCTGGAGCGTCGCCTTTGGCCTGTTCCAGCTCTTTTTAACCGTCTGGGGCGCTATTGGCCTCGTCGCGCAAAACGAGCCGCTCGCCTTCGTGATGCTCATCCTGACCAACGCCATCCTCACCGGCTGCGCTTGGGCCAGCATCGCCCGCGACCGCATCGCCCCGCGCGTCTTTGCGTTCGCCGGGCCCGACGCCCCCGCCCCCACCGGCAAGCTCGCCCGCCTGCGCGGAGCCTTTGTGGGCAAACCGCTCGTCGCCGCCGTCTTGTGCCTGCTGCTCGCCGGCGTCTTTGCGCTGCTGGGCATGGAGGTCTCGTCCAACCACGACTTTACCTGGGTCTACCCCCTGTGCATCCTGCTCGAGTGGGCCATCATCACCACGCTCATGGTCGGCCTGTTCTTCCTGTTCCAGCGCCACGGCGCAGCTCCCGCGGTCCTGGCCTTTGCCCTCTTTGTCCTGGGCATTGCCGAGTTCTTCGTCATCACGTTTAAATCCATGCCCATCCAGCCGGGCGACCTTTCGGCCATCTCCACCGCCGCCGCGGTCGCCGGCACCGGCTACACCTTCTCGATCTCACTGTTCTGCGTGCTGTCCATGGGCTTTACCGCCATCGCCATGCTGCTGTGCGAGTACGCCGGCCTGGTGGCACCGCATCGCCAGAAGGGTGCTGCCAACGCCAAGCGCATCCTACTCACCAACCTGCTCGTCGCCGTGCTGTGCCTGGGCGGTGTGACCGCACACGTCACGCTCATCGACTACTACAACACCCTCGGCATCACCGTCTACACCTGGCGCCCGCTCGAGAGCTACTGGCGCGAGGGCTACCTGCCCGCTTTCATTAGCGCAGCGCAGTCCATCAAGCCGCCCAAACCCGCCGACTACTCCGTCGACGATGCCAAGGCCACGCTCAAAAAGTACGCCAAGGCCTACGACAAGTCCGACGCCGCCAAGAGTGACGAGCGCGCCGCCGCAAAGGAGCAGTTCGACAGCGAGAAGCCCACGGTCATCGCCATCATGAACGAGACCTTCTCGGATCTGTCGATCTACCAGAACATGCGCGCCGGCTACGAGGGTCCGCAGTACTTTAAGAACCTGTCCAACTGCCTCAGCCGCGGCAAGCTCTACGTGAGCGCCTACGGCGGCGGCACCGCCAATACCGAGTTTGAGTTTATGACCGGCAACTCCATGGCCAACCTGGGCTCGGGTGTGTACCCCTACACCATCTACAACATGGAAACGACCGGGAACCTGGCAGAGCAGTTCAAGTCGCTCGGATATTCCACCACGGCCATGCACCCCAACCACGCCACCAACTGGAACCGCGAGAACGTCTACAAGGATTTTGGCTTTGACCGGTTCCTGTCCATCAACGATTTCCAGGGTGCCGATACCCTGCGCGGCATGGTGACCGACCAGGCTACCTATGACAAGATTCTTGAGCTGCTCGATCAGAACGCCGATCCGCAGTTTATCTTCGACGTGACCATGCAGAACCACTCGGGCTACGACACGGGCCTGCTGCCGGTCGACAAGCAGATGCACCTGAACATCGACACGACCGATCTGGACGCCAAGACCGTCGAGGACGGCACGCTCTCCGATGTCGACGAGTACGTCTCGTGCATCGAGCAGTCCGACCAGGCGCTGCGCTACTTCCTTAACGCCTTGAGCAAGCTCGACCGCAAGGTGGTCGTGGTGTTCTGGGGCGATCACCAGCCGTTCTTCCCGTCCAAGTTCAACGACAAGTGGTTTACCGGTGAGGACGACGCCACGCATCAGGAGCGTCTGTGGCAGACCGACTACATCATCTGGGCCAACTACGACGTTGCCGGCTGCGACCAGACGAGCGAGGTCGACGACCTGTCCACCAACTACCTGTCCACGCAGCTTATGCAGCTGATCGGCGCCCCACTTTCCGACTATCAGAAGGCGCACATGACGCTGCGCGAGTCGCTGCCCGCCATCAACTCGGTGGGCTACGAGGACGCCAGCCTGCGCTGGGCGCTCTCCTCCAACGTCACCGGTGACGACGCCGCCGCAGCAGCCGCCACCAAGGCGCGCGAGGATTACGCCAAGATGCAGTACTACGAGATGTTCCGCGACGGCAAGAACGTGTACACCGAGCACTTCCAGACCGAGGCCAACGAAACCGACCCCAACCTGGCGCCGGGCACGACCAAGATTAAGTAGCTGCTAGCTGCTGAGCCACAACTGAAACGTCTGTCCAGGCGGAGGCATATAAGGTTCCCTGCTCGGACAGTCCTGCGCAAGACGAAGGCCACATTAAGTGGCCTTCTTTGTTTGCGGAAAGTGTGTCCCGGAATTCTTGTCTGGAATGGGATGCAGTTTCCGCTTGGGACCCGATTGGGAAAGTGTGTCCCACTATTCAGCTGGATTCCGGGATGTATTTTCCGGTTGAGGCTCGTTGGGAAAGTGCGTCCCACTTTGGGGGCTGATTCTGGGACGTGGTTTCCGGTTGGCTCTCATTGGGAAAGTTCATCCCATTTCTCGGCCTAATTATGGGACGCAGTTTCCCGTTGAGGACCCTTTGGGAAAGTGCGTCCCGGTCTGGGCGCTCAAACTGGGATGGATTTTCCGGATGAGGGCTTGACGGAAAATGTGTCCCGTTCCGGGCGCTAATTGTGGGATGCAGTTTCCGCTTGCGGAGTCTCCACTCAACAGAAAACCCGGGTGGCCTGTTTTTTGGCTACCCGGGTTTTTGGGTTGTCGATATGTTCGACTGGCTACTAGTGGGTCTTGCGGCGCTTGATCAGCATGATGAGGGCTATCACTACGAGCGTTGCTCCCGCTGCTGCTGCGGTGGCGACTAGGGCGAATGTTTGGTCGCCGGTGTTTGCGAGGTTCTTCGCCGTGGTCGTAGTCTTGACCTTGGTGTCGGTCTTAGCTCCGTTGTCGGACTTGGGCTTGTCCGGGTTCGTCGGGGTCTCAGGAGTCTCGGGGTCCTTTGAGCCTTCGGAATCGGTTGGGCCGGCGGTGTTTACCAGCGTATGGTCCAGGAACTTCTTGGCGCCCGCACTTGCCTGTGAGAACAGGCGGCGCGTGCGGATCGGGGTGGCGTTCACCGTTGTGGGCGCCGTCTCCTCGGCCTCGATATTCACGAGCGTCGTGCCGGTGTCGAGGCCCACGTCGTTGTATCCCACGTGGCAGTAATACTGCGCACCGTCATCGTCTGCGGTCAGGTCAATCTCGAGCTTTGAGGCCGTTCCAGCCGCGAGGTTGCCATCGGCACCCACGAGCTTAAACTCTGTCTCGCCGCGGCCCTTGCGGTACCACATATAGGTCGGTGCCAGCCCTGTTTCGCTATCGTCGGCACCGAGTTGCTTCACATGGCCAATCGCCGAGAGCGTCAGGTGGCTTCCCGCCGTGCGCTCAACCGAAGAGTCGTATCCAAGATCCGACCCCTCCGCAGCATCCGCCGCAGGTCCGCTCACGGTCATCGTCATGCCATCGGGCATGGTCTTGACCGTGATGATTGCCGAGCGAATACCTGTTTCGGTCGTGGATCCATTCTTAACGGCGGCGATGGCGAATCGATACTCCGTATTGGGCTGCAGCCCATCCCACTTGAGCGAGGTCTGCGTGTTGTCGGCAATCTTCCAGCTATTGACGACCGCATCCGCCGCATTGCTCTGCAGCATGCCCACGCCGTAGCTAAAGCCACTCTTGTTTGCGAGTACATCGTCCCAGCTAAACGTAACGCTGGTCGAATCGACGGCGTTTGCCGTAAAGCCCGTCACGGCCGGCGCGTCGGGCATCTCGACGTCCTTAACGTCATAGCCCACGATCCAGAACTGGTCGGTGTCCTTGGTGCCAAGCTTGTCGCCCGAGTCTGCCTCGAACTTGTCGACATCCACCGCGTTGACGCCCAGACGCCACACAAAACCGTACTTGCCCTGCGCGGCCTCGGGCAGGTTGTCGACGGTGCCGCCGTATTCGGTCGATTCACTCGAGGAGTTACCCGTAGTAAAGCCGGCGTTGGCACCAAAGCACAGACCGCCAAACAACTCGTGCTTTGCGAGCTTCGCGCCCATGACAACGCTGCCGTTCAGCGTCAAGCCGAGCTCGAGCTCCTGCTCCTTGCCCTCCTCGACTTCGATGGTCTGCTCAATGCTCGCCCCCGACTGCGCGGCGGCGCCGTTAAATCCATCGTGCGTGTAGACGCGCGTTACGCCAGGCTTGCCCAGGCCAAAGGAATCCCCAACGGGAGTCTCGCCGTTGAGTGTCGTTTGATAGGTTCCGGGTTCTCCCGACCGGTTGGTCAAAAAGTAGCTGAGCGGCGTCATATTGTGCTGTTTGGCAATGCGGTCATAGGCCTCGACATTAACGACCGAGGTCTGCGCGCCGAGCGACACGGGCGCCGCCATCACGCCCTTGCCACCAGTTTCCTCATTTTCGATCTCATACTCGTAATAGACCATCGGAATCGTGTAGAGCAAGGCCTTGTCACCCTCGCCGGCATGCGACTCATAGCTTACGCTTGCGCTGACCGTGCGCTCGCTCCGGTAGTCATAGCATCCCTCGGCGGCAAAATCGACTGAAGCATTCATCGCGACCAGGGGCGGACCGGTCTGCACCTCGACGGCAACGCCCAACTCGGCGCCAATGGTATAGCCCTGGGATGTCCCCGTGCCCTTTTCCTCTCCGTATGACGTGCCGCCCAACACCAGATAGCCGTATGCCTGCTCCAGATCCTCAACATAGGGCGCATCCTGCAGCACGGCAAGCACGCGCGGGTTGGTATAGACCTTGTAGCGGTCCTTGTACGTGATCTTGACGCTGTCGTTGTCGACATCGGGCAGCGCGAGCGAGATAAATGTGCCGTAGGTAGTGCCGCGACGGTTGCTCTCGCTAATCACCTGCTCCTCGCCGCGGCGCACCTTTCCGTTCTCGTCGAGCGAAAAATGCGAGGCGGTCATCCAATAGTAGTCATCGTTCTTGCGCAGGTCCTCGTCGCGGTGCTTGCCCACCACGGCGATAAAACTCTCGTTATAGCGGTCCGAACCCGAGACGCTGCCCGCCTTGACGTCGCTGATCCACACCTGCTCTATACCCTTGTGGTCATGCTTGTTGCTGCTGTTGTATTGCTGACCGCTCATGCTCATGGTTCCGACCATGGACCCCAAGCCCTGAGCCCCGCTCTGTGCCGTGTTGCAGGCAAAGTCGCGGAACACATCGCCGCCCACGAGCACCTCGTCGACCGCCAGCTGCTCGAACAGGCCGTCAAGGTTGGCAGTGGCAAGGGCAATAGGCGCCAAGGTGCACGGATAGCGCTTATCCTGAGCGCTATCCTTCCATGCGCTGTTGGGCACATGCATCAGCCCATAGGAGGCGAGGAGCCCGTCTCTGTATTCCTTGCAATCGGAAAGCTTGAACTCGCCAGACTCCGAGTCAAAATACGCGTAGCGGTACAGCGCGCCGTACAGCCCCTTGCTGCCGTCAGAAGCGCCGTAATCAAAAGCGCTGCGTTGCCAGTCATAGCCCGCAAGAATAAGGCCCGTGACGGTTTCACCCGTCTTCTTTCCTTCTTCATCGTAGGCGGCAAACGTGCCGAACGTCGCATTCGCAGCGACCATGGTCTTGCCGTTCGCGGAGAGGGAGATTGCGCCCGCGTCGCCCAGAGCATCGACATGGACGAGCGCACCCTTGGATGCATCCCACGAAAACAGCTCGCAATGCGTCGACTTATCAATATTCTTCTTGCCGTAGGGTGCCGAGACCACGATGGCGAGGTCATCGCAAAAATCGCGATCGAGGTCGCCGGCCGCTAGCGAAACGACAGGAGCTGACTGAAGCTACGTCCAGGAGTCGTTCCCGCCCTTGTTGTGCGTGGTGTAGTCCGCGGCGTTACCGGCATCGATCTTGACGACGCTTTGCTTCCAGTTGCCGCCCTCCAAGTCATACATGTCGACTACAGCCTTGCGCACGCCGTTCTCGTCGACATAGCAGCCCGCGTAGACAAAAAGCTCGTCGACGCCGTCGCCATCGACATCGCCCGCCTCGACATCAAAGACGGCGTCGTGCTCTTGCAGGTAACCGACATCCAGGTACTTAAAACGGCCTTCGTACATCATATTAGTGTTGACCGTCACCGGCAGGTGTGTGTCGAGAGTGCGCGTACGCCCGTTGCTAAACGAGTAGAGGACCAGCTCAACCTTTCCGGCGTATGACTTGCCGTCAATCGTCGTGGAGGAACTGTCGCCGTAGGCACGGAGCTCGGCAACGCGGCTCTTTTTGCCCGTGCTGGCGTCGCTGCAGAACTCAACACTCGTGGCGTGAATGCCCGAGAAACCGTTGTTGTCGTTGGCGAGTACTGTTGAGGACTCATTGTTGCTTAGGTACGACCAGGTGCCGCCACCGTAGTCGCTATGCTTGTAGAGATCGCTGTTCGTATCGAAGTTGTTGACGTTTTGCCAGAACTTTGCGGCGCCCCACACACTTCCATAGCCATCGGTGAGTTTGCTGCTGCCGCCAATGTCACCGCGCTCGACGTTCTCGAGCTTGTCGCGCAGAGTGTAGCGATTGCCATGGCTACCGTTAGCTGCCATATAGACCTCGCCGCGCGTGGCAAACGTCGTGGGGGTATCAGTGGAATAGGGGCCAACGGTATCGGCCGGAATGTCCTCGCTCGTGCCCAGACCCAGGGCTTGATAATCCTGCTCGGTCATATCGGTGATTGCAGGCGCATCTGCCGCCTGGGCAACCTGGGGCGCGGCCGTGAAGCAGGCGACGCTCGTGGCGATCAACGCAGCAAGCGCCGCCGTCCCAACAAGCGGGATTTTCGACAGCCTACGGATACGGGGGTGTGGAACGTACATGAGGGACCTCGCTTTATTCGAGTGGAGTGGACTCATTTTTACAAATGATACGTCCGATGCCCGATATCACGTGTCTCATTTTCGCCAACGGCGTGTCTCATTTTTGAGAATCCGATATGCCGCGGAAATCTTATCCCAGCTCAAAGGCCATTTCTGGGATGTATTTTCCGTCGAGTGCCTCATCGGGAAACTGCATCCCATTTCAAGCGTCGATTCTGGGACGCACTTTCCCCTTAGACCCTCAACCGGAAACCGCATCCCACTTTGAGCGCAAATTCCGGGATGCATTTTCCGCTTGAGCCTCATTGGGAAACGGCGTCCCACTTTGAGGGCTGATTGTGGGATGCATTTTCCGGTTTTGCTCTCATTGGGAAAATGCATCCCGTTTCTTGACCGAATAATGGGACGCAATTTCCCGTTGGAGCGCCTTTGGGAAAGTGTGTCCCACTTCGACCGCCCAGAGTGGGATGCACTTTCCGCAAAGCACCTCAACGGGAAACTACGTCCCATTCCAAAGGCAAATTCCGGGACGCATTTTTCGAAAGCCTGCCCATCCGGAAAGCCCGTCCCACTTTGGACGCATCCGGGCACGGAACCATCGACCTATCAGGCCTCCCATCAATAAAGAGGCGTCCTTCCGGACGGCGGGGCACGAAGTTCATCGCGAGTTCCGCACGCAAAGAAGGCCACTTAATGTGGCCTTCGTCTTGCGCAGGACTGTAGAGCAGGGAACTTCGTGCCCCGACGCCCGGGAGGACGTTTCATTTAGAAAGATGGACCGACCGCCGTCAGCGATGGGAGCTACTCCCCCAGCACGGCCTTTTTGGCGGCTGCAGCCATGTTGTCCAGATCTTCCTTGGTGGGATGGTCCTTCGCGGCAACCCAGTTGTCGAGCAGCATCTTAAATCGGGCGTTGTCGGGATCTTGCTCGAGCATGGCCTCGTAGCGCTGCTTGACCGCGGGGCCCATCTTGCCCTGGCACATCGCCCAACCCGCAAGCTCGGCATCCTCGGCCAAATTGGAGGTCACGCGATTGATAATCTGCTGATAATAGCTCTGGTCGGCGCCAAAACCGCAGGTACCAAAGAGGAAAACGCGCTTGCCGTGCAGAGCGGAGAGCAACGCCGCGACCGAAGGCGTGCATGCGCCCTTGTCGCACCAAAAACCGACGAGCACCATGTCGGCCGCACAGGCGCCCTGCGCCTCGAGTGCAACCTGATCTGCATCCGCATCGTCGCTCAACGCCGCGGCATGGACAAACTCAACACCGGCAGCCTGCAGAGCGCGCTTGATCGCGCCCGAAACCATCCTGGTATTACCGCTCTTGCTGTTAACCACCAAAGAGCACGTCATAGTCACGTTGCCTCGTTTCCCCCAAAACTAAAGCCACTAATGCAATTTATTAGATGAATATCTTAGTACTTACGTGACAGATGTAAACCACCGTCTGTCGATTGATTAATTTGCCCCACGGGCTTCCTCACTGGGCGAATTGGCTGCGGTAGAGCTCGGCGTAAAAGCCGCCTGCCGCGAGCAGTTCATCGTGCGTGCCGCGCTCGATAATCTCGCCATCGCGCATGACCAGGATGCAATCGGCGTTGCGAATCGTCGACAGGCGGTGTGCCACGACAAAGCTCGTGTGGCCAGCCATGAGCTCGTCGAATGCCGCCTGCACCTGCAGCTCGGTGCGGGTATCGATGCTCGAGGTCGCCTCGTCCAGCAGCAAAATCGCCGGGTCGGTGAGCATGACGCGTGCGATGCACAGCAGCTGTTTTTGACCCTGGCTAAACGTGCCGCCGTCCTCGCCGATCACCGTATCGTAGCCGCCTGGCAGCTGCACGATAAACTTGTGCGCGTGCGCGCGCTTGGCCGCCTCGACAACCTGTTCGCGCGTGGCATCGGGACAACCGTAGGCGATGTTTTCCGCCACCGTGCCCTCGAACAGCCACGTATCCTGCAGCACCATGCCAAAGGCGCGGCGCAGGCTTGCGCGCGTGTAATCACGCGAGGAACGGCCATCGACCGCAATGCGACCGGCATCGATATCGTAAAAACGCAGCAGCAAATTGATGAGCGTTGTCTTGCCACAGCCCGTAGGACCGACCAGGGCAAAGCGCATGCCGGGCTTAGCCTCGATGCAGATGTCCTGAAGCAGCTTGCGGTCGGGCACGTAGCTAAAGTCCACATGCTCAAGGGCGACCTCGCCCTGCGGTGCGACAAGTTCCACGGCATCTGGCGCGTCGGGCTCCTGCTCGCGTGCATCGAGCAGCGCGAACATGCGGCGCGCCGAGGCGTACGCGGTCTGGATCTGCGTAATGACGTTGGTGACCTCGTTGAACGGCTTGGTGTACTGGTTAGCATAGGACAGGAAAATCTGCACGCCGCCCACCGTAAGCGCCGCGGGCACGCCCGTGATCACGCCCACGCAGCCGATCACAGCGACCACGGCATAGATGATGTTGTTAATAAAGCGCGTACCGGGGTTGGAGAGCGAACCCATAAACTGCGCGCGCTCACCCGCGGTGTAAAGCTCGGCATTGAGGGCATCGAAGCGCTGCTGAGCGTTGGGGCCATAGGCAAAGGCGTCGACAAGCTTTTGCTCGCCTACGTACTCCTCGATATGACCGCCGAGCTGCCCTTGAATACGCTGCTGTGCCGTAAAGCTTTTGTTGGAAAGCTTGGCGATGGCGCTGGCCGCAAAGATGGAGAGCGGCGTGACGAGCACCACCACGAGCGTCATGGTCAGGTTGATGGAAAGCATAAACGCGAGCGTGCCAACGATGGTAATAACACCGGTGAAGAGCTGCGTGAAGCCCTGCAGCAGACCGTCGCCCACCTGATCGACGTCGTTGACCACGCGGCTCATAAGGTCGCCGTGGGCATGGCTGTCGATAAAGCTGAGCGGCACGCGGCTGAGCTTATCGCTCGCCTCCACGCGCATGTCGCGCACCGTTTCGTAGGACAGGCGGTTGACGCAGTAGCCCTGCAGCCACTGGAAGGACGCCGCTCCCACCACGACGAGTGCGAGTTTGGTAACGAGCGGCAGCAGCGCATCGAAGTCCACCTGGCCCGCAGCAACGATCAGGTCGATGCCCTCACCAATGAGAATGGGCGTGTAGAGCTGCAGAATCACCGAGACAGCGGCACTCAAAAACGATGCCACAAACGAGACGCGGTGCGGGCGAACATAGCCCAGCAGGCGGCGGGTCACCGCACCCACGGGATAGCGCTCGGGATCGCCGAGCTGGCGCGGACCGTCACCCAGGTCGTTGAGGTTATCGTTGCCGGACACGTTGGCCGTCATCGTGGCGACCGAACCGGAGGAAGTGTACGGATTCATTTAGCAGCCCTCCTTTGCGCAGACGGATGTGGGGACGGTCGGGGCGCCTGGGGCGGGCGCGGGCGCCGTACTCCCCTG
Organism: uncultured Collinsella sp.; assembly: GCA_902496005.1. Classification (GTDB taxonomy): domain Bacteria; phylum Actinomycetota; class Coriobacteriia; order Coriobacteriales; family Coriobacteriaceae; genus Collinsella. Next base: position 16,379 of record CABUZI010000004.1, on the reverse strand, counting down.
CTGACCCTCGAGCTCCTCGCGGCGAAGCTGCGACTGGCAAATCTCGCGGTAGAGCTGGCAGGTCGTGTAGAGCTCATCGTGCGCGCCCAGGCCCGCGACCGAACCGTGGTCAAGTACGCAGATCATATCGGCGTCGCGCACGGTCGAAACGCGCTGGCTTACGATCACCGTAGTCAGCGGCAGCCCGCCCTCAGCAGCGCCACACACGCTGCGCTCGCGGATGGCATGGCGAAGCGCCGCATCAGTCTTAAAGTCAAGTGCCGAGGCGGAGTCGTCCATGATCAGGACCTGAGGCGAGCCCACCAGGGCGCGCGCGATGGTCAGGCGCTGGCGTTGGCCACCGCTAAAGTTCTTACCGCCCGCCTCGACCGGGGTATCGAGCCCCTGCGGCTTGTTGCGCACGAACTCGCTCGCCTGCGCCATGTCGAGCGCCGCCCAGAGATCCTCGTCGGTCGCAGCCTCGTCGCGCCAGGTCAGGTTGCTGCGGATGGTGCCGCTCACCAGCGACGCACGCTGTGGAACGGTCGCGACCACACGGCGCAGCTGGTCGAGCGGCCAGGTGCGCACGTCGGCGCCCATCACACTCACGCTGCCGGTGCTCGCATCGTACAGGCGCGGGATAAGCGAGACGAGCGTGGACTTGCCGCTACCCGTACCGCCGATAATGCCAAGCGTCTTGCCCAGCGGGAGCTCCAGGGTCACATCGTTGACGGCATTTGCCGCGCCCGCGCCAAAGGAGAAGCTCGCATGGCTCAAGCTCAGCGCGGGGACCGGAACAGCGCCACCCGCCAGTTCGCTCGGCTTGGGCAGCGCAACCGACTGATCGCCCTCGTCGGTGATGCTCGGCTCGCAGTTGAGCACCTCGTTGATACGCGAAGCACTCGCGCTCGCCTTGGTAAAGACCACGACCAGGTTGGCGACGTATACGATGGAGGTCAGGGTCTGCGTCATGTAGTTCACAAACGCCATGGCCTGGCCCTGCGTAAGCTCGCCCACGTTGACCTGGATGCCGCCCACCCACAGGATGGCGCACACGCCCAGGTTCATCACCAAAAACGTGACGGGATTAAGGATTGACGAGAGCTTGCCCACCGCGATGGCGGTATTGGCCTGGTCATCGGCGGCTTGGGCAAAGCGCTCGCGCTCGTGATCTTCGCGTACAAAGGCGCGAACCACGCGGGCGCCCGAAAGCCCCTCGCGGCAAATGAGCGCGATGCGGTCGAGCTTTGCCTGCAGCTGCTTGTAGTACGGAATGCAGCGCGCCATGACAAACCAAAACACCAGGCCAATGGCGGGCGTGCAAATCAAAAAGATCATGCCGAGCTTAAGGTCGATGGCGAGGGCCGCGCACATAGAGCCCACCGCCAAGAAGGGCCAGCGGATGAGCATGCGCACGCCCAGCGCCACGGCAAGCTGCACCTGGTTGACGTCGTTGGTGATGCGGGTGATAAGCGACGGCGTGCCAAAGCGGTCGAGTTCGGCATAGCTCAACTTGTTGATGTGCTGGTAGAGCGCACCGCGGATATCGGTGCCCATGCCCTGCGAGGTGAGCGCCGCCATCTTTTGGCAGACGAGCGTAAACGAGATGCCGATCACAGCCATGGCGCCAAGCAGCATACCGTAGTGGACGACGGCGTTGACATCGTGTGCGTCAATACCCTTATCGATCATCTGGGCAATCACCAGCGGCGTCAGCAGGTCAAAGATCACTTCGATCAGCTTACACGCAGGGCCGATCACCATATACCGGCGAAACTTACCACCAAAACGCCTGAGCAGCTCAATCATGTATAGGCGCTCCCTATCATCATTCACACTCAATCCGAATCATGATAGTACGGTGAGCCCAAAAGAAGCGTAAACAACTCGTCATTTCTAATGGGATTCGGTTTCCAAAGAAGCGGAGAGGCGCGCACCCAGCCAGTGTCGGGTCGACCACTTGGTATACTTGCATTAGTGCTACCAAGTTAGTCGCCGACCCTTGAAATGAGGTGCCGAGATGAACGACATTCTCGCAAGAAGAGCAAGACGAGCAACTGCGGGCATCGCCCTTTCCGCGGCACTTGTCGCGGGAATCGCCCCCGCAACGGCGATAGCGGCAGAAACCAGCTCCCCCACCGCTGCAGTTGCCTTGCAGACGGAAGATGCGGCCGCCGCAAAAGAAAAAGCGTATGCAGCCATGCAGGAAGCGCTCAAAAACCTCGAGGCCGCAAAAGACGCCGCAAGTCCCGAGAAACTTGCGGAAATCGATGATGACATTGCCGCTTCTCAAGAGCTCTACGACAAGATGATGGCGGAAGCCGCCAAATCTAGTGAACCCCTTCCCGCCATGCGAGCGAACGTCGCTGCAGCCCAAGCCGATTACGACAAGGCCAGCAACCGGGTAAGCGAGCTTAAAGCAAAAGTAGAAAAGGCGCTCGCCGACAGGGATTACGAAACTGTTTTGCAGTTGCGTATGGAGGTCAAAATGGCGGATTCGGAAAGAGAATCTTGTGGATATAAGCTTGACCACCACCGACGTACGCTCGAAAGTCAGGAAGAGCAGGTTAAGATTTTCGAAGATGGAGCGGAGAAAGCAAAGGCCAACATCGACGCATGCACAGCCAAGCGAAATGCGCTCCTCAGCGATTTGAATAAGGCGCAAGCGGCCTATGACGACGCCTGCAAGGCATACGAAGAGGCAAAAGCCGCGGCAGACAAGGCCACCTCGCCCGAGGTAACGCAACCGACCGAGACAACGCCTCCCTCCGGCTCGACGCAACCGGCCGAGACGACACAGCCCGCCAGCTCACCCTCGACCGGCAAAGACACCCTACCAAGCTCCACCAAGCAGGCGAACTCGAGCAGCGGCAAGCAAGCAGATACGACCGCCGGCAAGCTCGCGAACACGGGCGATGCAGCGCCGAGCGCAATAGCACTCGCAGGAATCGCCGCCATGGGACTCGGAATAACCGCCACAGCCACACGCCGCATCAAGAACTCAAAATAGCCGACAGAGCATTCTGCCTTCACCAATTCACAAGCCCAGAGACAAAAAGAGGCCCGTTTCCCCACCTAAGGAAACGGGCCTCTTTAACTGCAAAAATTCAAGCAACAGCACCGCCGCCTCTTGAACCACGTAGCCATCAATGCCCAGACAACGCCAGCAAGCCGCATTCCGCAAGGGATAGATTAAATTAGATAAACGCGCCCTTACGGGTGATTTTTGGACGACGGGGGCCGGCCGGCGGCGAGGTGTTTAGTAGTCGAGCGATCCCGCAGGCGAAGCCGAGGACCAGCGAGACACCAAATACCTCGCCGCCGGCCGGGCCGTGTCGCGGCACCAAAAAGCGCCCGTGCGCTCGATGGATTCGGATGCCCGACAGAGGCTCCTTATGGCTGCTTCCTTCCGGACCTGACCAGATTCGGAACATGTCGTCATCCGAACCCATCGAACGCGCTAGGCGCTCGGTATATCTTACCCGCTCCAGCCCGATGGGGCAAGGTAGCTAATTTGGGACGGGGCTTTTGACTACTTGGGCAATCAGATCGACAGGTGGTCAAATAAGCCCCGTCCCAAAAAGACTGGTCTGCTGCCATGCCACAAAAGGGGCCTATCTACTACGTTTAGGCCGCAGGGGTCAACCATAGCCGGCTTTTTCGAAAATCGGCAAGCTTTCTACCTGCGGTTTTAATTTCACAAAATCCGGGATGGTCGAGGGTGCTCGGCTAAACGTAGTAGATGGCCGCATTTCATGGCGGACGGTCCGACCCAAGGCCCAAGGCGGCCAGCCTCGGATAGCCATTCTCGATGTTGCGGTGGAATAGTTCCCGTTTTTGCCGCCTGAGCCGCCAAACAGGAACTATTCCACCGCAACTTATAGGGAGTTGGGTTTTAGAGGCGGGCGAGGTCGTAGGATTGGGCGGCTGCTTCGCCGGCGCAGATGAGGTTGGTTGTGGCTTCTTGCGGATCGAGTGCCTGTTCCAGGTCCATGGGCTTGCGGCAGATCGGAAGCACCAAGTCGATGCCCTGCACACACACCGCATCCAGGTTGACGGCGCGACCGCCCACGACAGCGATCACCGGTTTGCCACACCGCTTGGCACGGCGCGCCACGCCCACCGGCGCCTTACCGGCGGCGGATTGCTCATCCATATTGCCCTCGCCTGTAATGACCAGGTCGACATCGCGCACGCGCTCGTCAAACCCCACGAGATCGAGCACCGTCTCCACACCCGAGCGTAGCTCCGCGCCGAGCGCCAGCAACGCCGCGCCCAAGCCACCGGCAGCGCCCGCGCCGGGCACGCCAAGCACCGAGCCAAATGTCCGTGCGTTCTCGGGTGTGCGCAACAATCCCTGGGCTCGCGCCTCGAAAATTGCCGCATCGAGCAGGCGACCGTAGCCGACCATCCAGCCGTCGTATCTGCGCAGCACCTCGACATCATCCGCCGGCAGGCCCTTCTGCCCGCCAAACACCGCCAGTGCGCCTCGACGCCCCACGAGCGGATTCTCGACATCGGAAAGCACAACGATACGAACATCATCCAAAGCCTGCAGCGCTGGCGCCAAATCGACGCTCGCCACCTGCTTAAGGCCGGCAAGACCGGGGGCGACATCGCATCCCTGATCATCGACCACACGCGCGCCCAGCGCCTGCAGCATGCCGGCGCCACCGTCGTTGGTGGCACTGCCGCCCAGACCAATATAGATAGTCTTTGCCCCGGCGCGAACCGCACGGAGTATCAGCTCGCCCACGCCATAGGTCGAAGCCGCAAGCGCCGCCGATTCCGTGCAGGGTGAATACCCAATACCCGCCGCCTCGGCCATCTCAATTACAGCCGAGTCGCGCTCGTCGTCCACCAGCATCCGGGCAGACACGCGGTCGCCCAAGGGACCTGCCACCTCGCAGGTCACAATCTCACCGCCGCACGCGGCAACGGCATCGAGCGTCCCCTCGCCGCCATCCGCCAGCGGCAATGCGGCCACCTGGGCATCGGACCACACACGGCGCATGCCCTCGGCAACCGCCGCCTCCGCCTGGGCACTCGACACGCTGCCCTTAAAGGAGTCGATCGCCAACAGCACACGGCGGGGTCGGCGGCACGCAGGACCAAAGTCAACCGCCGTGCCAGCATCCTCACCGGCACCTGCAAGCGCTGCGGCGTGAGCGGCGTGTGCTTCAAGATCGGCCCCACAACCGCAATCAGCGCCGCCCGCTCCGCGCAGACCGCCAAAATAGCTACTCAGCAGCTCGCGGCATTCATCCGCCAGGACCCCAGCCGTCACGTTAAACCGATGATTCAGGCGCGAGTCGGCATTCAAATCGTATAGGGATCCCAACGCGCCCGCCTTGGCGTCGCTCGCGCCATACACGCAGCGCCCCACGCGCGCGTTGACCATAAGGCCCGCGCACATGCAGCAAGGCTCGAGCGTCACGTAGACCGTGCAATCGGAAAGGCGCCAGCGACCGAGCGACCGAGCGGCAGCGCACAGGGCCGCGAACTCTGCATGAGCCGAAGGATCCTGATCGAGCTCGCGACGATTATGCGCCCGCGCGACAACCTCGCCGTCGCGCACCACTACGGCTCCGATGGGCACCTCGCCCACCGCCGCGGCGGCTCGCGCCTCGGCCAGCGCCTCGCGCATGAACTTCTCGTCGATTTCGGTGATCGTCATCGTTCGCCTTCCCTGTTGCAAATTCAAAACGATGCTATCATTACGACTCACGGAGAGATGGCAGAGCGGTTGAATGCGGCGGTCTTGAAAACCGTTGAGCGCGAGAGCGTTCCGGGGGTTCGAATCCCCCTCTCTCCGCCACTTCTAGTGATGCACCGGTGTCATGGTCCGCTCAAACAGCGCATCGACCACGTCGGCTATCTCAGGTCGATGCTCAAGATCGTGACCCGACTCCCACCATATCGTGAAAAGTCGAATAATACCGCCGGCGACAAACTCAGACGTCGTCTCGAGTGACACGGGGGCCAGGGCATCCTCGGCAAGCACGTTCATCACACGCTCGCGGATGGAGTGGGCAATGCGGTCGCAAATAACGTTGGTCAACATGCCCGACATGCTGCTTGCCAAAATGTTATCCATGAGCCGCTCGTGCGCCAGAATCAAATCCATGGCATCGTCCAAAATCGCGTGCCGAAGCGCGCGCACGTCCTCGGCAGACACCGCACCGGCCTCATCGGGCTGTTTTTGCGGCAAGCCCGACATGAGCTCATCGATATAAAAGGCGAAGTAATCGTTTTTATCGCGAAAGTGCTTATAGAACGTCGTGCGGCGAATCATGGCCCGGTCGCAAAGCATAGCAACCGTCAAATCCTCAAACCGATACTCTTCCAAAAGCTCGGTAAAGGCATCGAACAGGGCACGATAGGTTTTCTTGATGCGAAGGTCCATCCGTATCGCCATCCTCAGGGCAAAAACAACACTCGTCAATCTGTCGCATATCTTACACCTGTACCTCGCGCGCTTTGCCCCGGTGCCGACCCCGCCGAAAACATAACGCTTGCCGGAAAGTTCGGCACGGCAAAACGTTGCGGGTATACTAGTAGCGTTATACCAACGGCAGCTGGCGCATGCCGCCGCGGCCATTCGAAACGGAGACATCATGATTACCGTCATCATCGGCATCGTTGTTGTCATTGTGATTGTCTGCGCCATCGCCGGCATCTACAACAACATGGTCACCAAGCGTAACCGCATTGATAACGCCTGGCAGAACATCGATACGCAGCTGCAGCGCCGCAACGACCTGATCCCCAACCTGGTCGAGACCGTCAAGGGCTACGCCAAGCACGAGCAGGAGACGCTCTCCGCCGTGATCAGCGCGCGTAACACCGCCGTCAAGGCCACCACGCCCGAGGCCAAGATGGAAGCCGACAACGTGCTGACCAGTGCGCTGCGTCAGCTCTTCGCCGTAGCCGAAGCCTACCCCGATCTTAAGGCAAACACCAACTTTACGCAGCTGCAGGCATCGCTCGAGGATACCGAGAACAAGATTAGCTACGCACGCCAGAGCTACAACGATTGCGTGCTCAGCTACAACAACGCCATTCAGACGTTCCCGGCTGTCATCTTTGCCGGCATCTTTCAGTTTAAGGAGCGCCAGGGCTTCGAGGCCGCCGAAGCAGCCCGCCAGGCCCCGACCGTCAAGTTCTAGTAGTTTGACAGCGCATCCTTAATCGGCCAAATGTATAAACCGCCCCGTCGAGTGCATACTTCGACGGGGCGGTTTCCTTTTTCGCAAAGGTCCCCCTCTAAGCGCCGTGCATTTTTAGGAGTATTCAACATAACCAAGAGCTTCGGGCGCCACGATAAGTGCCAAAGACCGCGAATATCCCTGCAAATCAAACGCTGCCAGCCCATAACCCCGCCCATCATTCGTAGAAAACATCGAGAACTCCCGATTTTTTGCCCGAGGTCGGTATGCAGGGACCTTCGACTGCAGAATACTCGCAAAAATGCACGTCGCCACCGCCCCCACATGGCGCGAAGCAAAGCAAAAGCGCAGCCTAAAAGGCCGCGCACCATCTTTATTCAGATTAATCATTGCCCGTTGTGACATCGCCGAACCCGCAGGGCAGAGAACAAGTTCCCTCCCGGCGCACTCCGCAGGACGCAAGAAGCCCTCGCCGCACGAAGTGCGCAGCGAGGGCTTCTTGCATGTCCGAGGACGCGCCGGGAGGGAACTTGTTCTCTGCCCGGATAGGTAAGACAAATTACGCGACGGTGTAAACCCAGTTGTGCTTGTCCTCGACAGCACCAGACTGGATACCAGTCAGGGTCTCGCGAAGCTTCTTCATCACAGGGCCGATCTCGGTGTATCCAGCCGGGAAGGTCACGGTCTCGTCGGCGCCGTAAACCTTGTTGTCGATTTCGCCAACCGGAGAGATGACGGCAGCGGTGCCGCACAGGCCGCACTCCACAAAGGTGCCGGCCTTGACCTCGGCCCACTCGACGGGGCGCTGGTCAACGGTCATGCCCAGGTCCTGAGCAACCTGAACGAGCGAACGACGGGTGATAGAGGGCAGGATGGAGTCGGTGTGCGACTGCGGAACGACGAGCGTGCCGTCCTCCTTCACGAACAGGACGTTGGCGCCGCCGGTCTCCTCGACATAGGTGCGGGACTCGGAATCGAGATACAGGTTCTCGGCATAGCCCTCGCGGTGAGCCTCCATCGTGGGCTTGAGGGACATGGCGTAGTTCAGGCCGGCCTTGATGTTGCCGGTGCCATGCGGTGCTGCACGGTCATACTCGGAAACGCGCAGCTTGACGGGCTTGAGGCCACCCTTAAAGTACGGACCGACCGGGGTCACGAGAATGCGGAACGTGTACTCAGGAGCGGGAGCCACGCCGATCACGTCACCGGAGCCGATCATAAACGGACGCACGTACAGGGTCGCGCCGGAACCGAAGGGCGGAACCCAGGCGGCGTTGGCAGAAACGACCTGCTTGACGGCCTCAACGAACTTGTCCTTGGGAAACGGGGGCATCTCGAGGCGCTGGGCAGAGTTATACATACGCTCAGCGTTCATATCGGGACGGAAGCAGACGATGCTGCCGTCCTCGGCGGTGTAGGCCTTCAGGCCCTCAAAGACCTCCTGGCAGTAATGGAAGATACCGCCGCACTCGGAGACATGCAGGGTGTGGTCGGTGGTCAGGCCGCCCTCGTCCCACTCGCCATCCTTCCAATGAGCCTCGTAGCTGTAATCGGTCTTCATGTAGCCAAAGCCGAGGCTACCCCAATCGATATCCTTCTTCTCGACAGTCATATGTCGCTCCTTACATACACAGTTGCAAACTCGCGAACCCGCACGCAAGGACCGAGGCCGACCGCGTCGCAACGTCGCACGCCCGGAGCGTAGAGCCGGACGGGACACGCAAACGGCATCAAAGCCGATGGCACGCCGATTCGCATGCACGAGATTGTACTCCGCGCGCGCGTCGGATAAAACGTTTTTCTTTAACTAAGTAAAGTATTTTCATTTGACCGAAGCAAAAAGGCCCGCCACCGTAAGCGGTGACGGGACTCAACTGTACGGTCTGCGCGCTGGCTCGAGCTAGGCGTTCTATTTACCCAGCTTGGCCTTAACCAGACCGACCACGGTCGGGATGATCGACACGGCAACGATGCCGATAATCAGCAGCTCAAAGTGCTCCTGCACGCCAAAGAAGTAGCCCAGCAGCGTAAAGACCGTCGACCAGGTAATGCCGCCCAGCACGTTAAAGACGACAAAGTTGCGCCAGTGCATGCCGCCCATGCCAGCGATAAAGGGCACAAAGGTGCGGATAAACGGGAAGAAGCGACCCAGGAAGATGGCCAGGTGACCCCACTTGTCCAAGAAGTCCTCGGACTTTTTGATGCGCTCGGGCGTCATGGCCTTGACCTTGCCCGAAGCGATGATCTTGCGGCCAAAGAAGTGACCGATCATAAAGTTGCACTGATCGCCCAAAATGGCAGCGGCCCATGCGGTGGCCAGAAGCGCCACGATGTTAAAGCCGCCGTTGTGGGCAAAGAAACCCGAGGCGAACAGCAGCGAATCACCGGGAAGGAACGGGAAGAACACCACGCCCGTCTCGATAAAGATGATCAGGAACACGCAGCCGTAGGCCATAAGCGGGCCGGCGGCGATCCAGCTGGCGATCGCGGTGCGCGGGTCCTTAAGCAGCTCGGCAATAAAATTGATGAAACCCATGAAGTAAAACCTCTCAGTTGTGGGCGCGGATACGTCCAAGTTGACCAGTATACGGTTGCGGTGCCCCCTCGTGCGCAACCCCACAAAAGCATGACTCCATTACCAGCAAGTTTGCATAACTGACACTTGTAGCGCAAAGCCGCCAAGATTGTCCTTTTTAATCCCTAGCGAATCGCTATACTTTATTGAATCGCATTGCCATGGCGCTAAGGGAGGGCGGCCGGTGAGCTTTATCAATACCATTCGCGAGGACATCAAGACCGTCCAGGCGCAGGACCCCGCCGCGCAAAACGGTCTGGTCATCTTTCTTTCCTATCCTGGCCTGCACGCCAAGTGGAACCACGTGCCCGAGCACTGGCTGTGGGAGCACGGTCATCGCTCGCTCGCCCGCGTGCTCTCGCAAATCACCCGCCACATCACCGGCGTCGAGATTCACCCTGCCGCGCAGATTGGCAAGCACTTCTTTATCGACCACGCCATGGGCGTCGTCATCGGCGAGACCACCATTGTGGGCGACAACTGTGTGCTCTACCAGGGCGTCACGCTCGGCGGCACCGGCAACGAGACCGGCAAGCGTCACCCCACCCTGGGCAACAATGTCACGGTGGGCACGGGCGCCAAGGTGCTCGGCAACATCCGTATCGGCAACAACGTCAAGATCGGCGGCAACTCGGTCGTCGTTAAGGACGTCCCCGACAACTGCACCGTCGTGGGCGTGCCGGGACGCATCATCAAGCGCAACGGCTGCAGTGTGTTCGAGGAGAGTTTCGACGCCAAGCAGCATCGCGAGTACATGCCCGATGACGCCGCCGAGCAGTCCGCCCTCAACCGCCAGGGCATCACCGAGAATGCCCGCCGCGTCAAGGAACTCGAGCGAGAGGTGGCCGAGCTCAAGGCCCTCGTCGCCAAGCTCGTGGACGAACGCTAGGAACGCAAGCGGCACAAAACGACATCGGCATCAACGCAAAGGCGCGCCAGGGAATTCATCCCCGGCGCGCCTTATTTGTGATGTGGCAAAGAGACTGTCCCTTTGTCACATTATGCGAACTGGCTCAGATAGAGGTCGGCGTAGGCACCCTCGGCAGCCAGCAGCTCCTTATGCGTGCCCTGCTCGATAATGTTGCCGTGATCCATGACCAAGATCAGGTCGGCGTCCACGATCGTCGACAGGCGGTGCGCGATCACAAAGCTCGTGCGCCCGCGCATGAGCGCGTCCATGGCACGACCGATGGCAAGCTCGGTACGCGTATCCACGCTTGAGGTCGCCTCGTCCAGGATGAGAATCGCCGGGTTATTGAGCAGCACGCGTGCGATGGTCAGCAGCTGACGCTGGCCCTGGCTGATGCTTTCGGCATCGTTGGCCACGCGCGTGTCATAGCCCTGCGGCATGGTGCGCACAAAGAAGTCGACCTGCGCGGCGCGCGCAGCCGCCACGATCTCCTCACGCGTCGCCTCGGGACAGCCGTAGGCGATGTTTTCGGCAATCGTGCCATCGAACAGCCAGGCGTCCTGCAGCACCATGCCAAACTGCTGCCGTAGCTCGCCGCGGTCCATGCGGCTCGTATCCACGCCGTCGAGCGTAATACGCCCGCCGTCAATCTCGTAGAAGCGCATGAGCAGGTTGATGAGCGTCGTCTTGCCCGCGCCCGTGGTTCCCACCACGGCAATCTTCTGGCCCGGCTCGGCGGTAAACGACACGTCGTGCATAAGCGGCTTGTCGGGCGAATAACCAAAGCGCACGTGCTCAAAGGAGACGCGACCCTCAACGCGACCCGGCAGCTTGGCGGCCTCGTCCGGCAGCGGATCGGCCTCCATCTCGGGCTCATCGAGCAGGTCGAACACGCGCTCCGCACTCGCCAACGCGCTCTGCAGCGAGTTGAAGGTAAACGACAGCTGCGTCATGGGTTCGGACGCCTCGTAGATAAACTGGAAGAACGCCTGGAACACGCCGACGGTCATGTGACCGGCAACCAGCATGCTGCAGCCCACCAGCGCGATCACGATCTGCGCCAAACGGCCGATAAAGCGCACCGCAGGGCCGACGGCATTGATCATAAAGTCGGCCTTGGCACTCACGCGTGCCAGCTCGCCCGAGGCCTGGTGCACCTCGGCAGAACTTTGGCGTTCGCGGTTAAACGCGCGGATCACCAGACGGCCCGAATAGCCTTCCTCGACCGCACTCGTAATCTTGGACACCCACTCCTGGCGCTCGCCCGTCACATCGTGTGTGCGGCGCGAGACGACCTTCGTCACCAGCAGCGACAGTGCCGTAAAGAACAGAAAGACGAGCGTAAGCTGCACGCTGAACACGAACATCACGCTCACAGCACCAACAACCGTGCCGATCGACACGAGCAGCTGCAGCAATCCGCGCTGCATGCTCTCGGACATCTTGTCCAGGTCGTTGGTCGCGCGGCTGACGACCTCGCCGGGACGATGCGCGTCAAAATAGGCGAGCGGCAGACGGTTGAGCTTTTGCGCGATGCGGTTGCGCAGGCGCAGATTGAGACGCTCAGCGACGCTCGACATCAAAAAGCTCTGGAGCGCATAGAACGAGGCAGCGGCAGTCCAGATCATAAAGTAGACGAAAATGGTCTTGCCGCAGTTCTCCCAGGTGATGCTGAAAGTGGTGTCGTTGGCAAACGCCACCTGAATGTGGCCCCACAGCTCATCGATCACGCGGGCGCTATATGCCGGCGCGGCGGTGTTAAAGATGACATAGAACACAATGCTCGCGAACACGATATAGAAGCGCCAATGGTCGCCGGCAGCCTCACTCCACAGGCGGCGCACCGTCGCCCAGGTATCCCGAGGCGTCTCGTCCTCGTCTTCGTCGTCCACGTCGCGCATACGCTCTGCCTCGGCGCGGGCGCGCTCGTCCTCGGCACGTTCGTTTTCCTCGTAGAGCGCTTGGCGGCGAGCCTCGCGCTCCGCCGCCTTGGCGGCTTCGTCCAGGTCGGGCGCGACGCCCGTCTCCTCGACTGTCTCTACAACCGCAGCGCCATCGACGATGCCCTGCTTCTTGAGCTCCTCGGTCATGCTACTCACCTCCCTTCATCTGCGATTCCGCGATTGCGCGGTACACCTCGCAGGTTTCCATGAGCTCGTCGTGCGTGCCTAGGCCCACGATCTCGCCGTCTTTGAGCACCACGATCTGATCGGCATGCAAAATAGTCGAGATGCGCTGGGCGATGATGAGCACCGCGGCATCGCACGTCTCGTCCTGCAGCGCATGGCGCAGTGCCGCATCGGTCTTAAAGTCCAGGGCCGAAAAACTGTCGTCGAAGATATATAGATCGGCATGCTTCATGAGTGCGCGGGCAATCGCCAGGCGCTGGCGCTGACCACCCGAGAAGTTCGTGCCGCCCTGGGCCACCGGCGTATCGAGCCCCTGGGGCTGGTCGAGCACAAAGGTGCTCTGGGCAACCTCCAGCGCATGGAGCATGTCAGCCTCAGTCGCGTCTTCGTTGCCAAAGCGCAGGTTGCTCGCCACCGTACCCGAGAACAGCCATGCCTTCTGCGGCACATAGGCGATACGCCCGCGGATGTCGTCTTGCGAAAGGTCGCGCAGATCGATGCCATTCAGGCGAATGGCGCCCTTCGTGGCATCGTGGAAGCGAAGCAAGAGCTTGGCCACCGTCGACTTGCCCGAACCCGTCGAGCCTACAATCGCCGTGGTCTGGCTACGGCGACAGGCAAAGCTCAGGTCGCACAGGGTATCCTCGTCGGCATCGTCAAAACGGAACGACATGTGGTCGAACACGGCCACCGCGTCGGCACCGTCAACAGACTCCGCCGCGCACGTGTCCAGCGTGCGCTTGCCGTCCACGATGCTCGGCTCAATCTCCAACACCTGCTGCGCACGGTTCAGGCATGCGGCGGCGCGTGGGAGCGTCAGAATCACCATCTGCGCCGTCATCACAAAGAACAGGATCAGGATCGCGTACTCCAGCACGGCCGAGATGCTACCGATTTGCATGGCGTGGACGCCCACGCGGTTGCCGCCCACCCACAGCACCGCCACCTCGGCGATATTCATCAAAAAGAAGCTGGAGCTGTCGAGACCCACAAACAGGTGGTTGACCTTGATGGCATTGGCCGCGTAATCGCTAAACACCTCGTCCAGGCGCTGCTCCTCGTGGCGCTCCTTGTTAAATGCGCGGATGACGCGCACGCCCACGATGTTCTCGCGCAGCACCACGTTCATGCGGTCGATAAAGCTCTGCAGGCGCATAAAGATCGGCGCGGCGTTGGCAACGGTAAAGACCGCCGCCACCAGCACGATCGCAACCACCACGCCCAGCAGCGTACCCATGGCGGGATCGATGAACCAAGCAAAAATGATGCCTGCCACGGCCAAGAACGGCACCGGCAGCACCAGCTGAATCGTCTGAAGGACAGCTTGCTGAATCACGTTGATGTCGTTGAGCGAGCGCGTGATCATCGAACCCGTGCCAAAGCGCTCAAAGTCGCTGGCGGACAGCTCGAGCGACTTGTCGTACACGGCATTGCGGATATCGCAGGCCACGTTGGCGGCCAGGCGCGCCGAAAGATAGCAGCCCAGCACCGTGCCGCCGCTGGCCATGCCGGTCGCGATAAGCATGTACAGGCCGTTGCGTAATATATAGTCGACATCACCCGTGGTAATACCGGTGTTGACCATGTTCGCCAGCATCGTGGGAACCAACAGCGTACCGACGTTATCTATCAGCACCGCAAACAGCGTCACCGCAATCAGACCGCGGTACGGCCTCATAAACCTCATTAAGAGTCGCATGCGTCCCCCTCGCCCTTATCGTCAGTCTCGTTCTCGGCGGCCACTTGCCGTTTAAATGCCTCGCACTCTTCGTTAAGAACATGGGAGAACTTACCGACCAAGCGCATGATCTCGCACTGTTCCCACGGCTCGAGCGCCTCGAATGCCTGTTGCTCGGCTTTTTGCGCCGGCAACGCGTAGCGCTTGGCAAACCGCACGCCTTCTTCGGTCAGTCGTACAACCTTGTTTTTACGACTGCCCTCGGCAAACTCCAACGTCGCAAGCCCTCGCGCCCTAAGCGTTTTAATCGCCGAATTGATGGTCTGTTTGCTGTAGAACCATTCACTCGTCAGCCGACTCACGGCAACGCTTCCGCCCGCTGCACTCGTGTCGACGAGCATCCAGTAGGCGCAGTCCGAAAGGCCGCAGGCGCGCGAGAACTCCGAATAGATATGGTCGAGTCCATTGAGCAACCGATCGAAGTCGACCAGCGTAACCGCACTATTCATCTATCCCACCATTCAATTGTCCGATTTTTGACCAATTATGTGTCTCTAGATTAGTCCGAGTTTTGACTATCGTCAACAGGCTCTCCGCAAATGCGTGCATTTTTATGGCCTATCGGCAGAAAAAGACCGCCGGCGCGGGGGCGGCGCCAGCGGTCACGTGAAAATCGGGTTTTATTGCCTGTTAAGCGGCGACGGCCTCATAGACCGTAGCGCCCGAGAAGCTGTCATGCAGGCTCTTGCCGGCAATCCACGGCAGCTCGACGACCTCGCAGACCGTGTTGACCAACTCAGAACAGTCAGTAAAGTGGCCCTTGTCGTTGAGGGCCTCGCAATCCTGAACACGCCAATAGCCATCGGTGTGCGTGATGTAGTACTCGTGATCGTTGATCGACACGAAAGCGCGCGTCTTGGAACGCAGCAGCTTCAGAAATCCTTCGAAATCGGTCTCGACGACATCTCCAGCCTGGAACATGATGTTACCTCCTGGCCCGGCGCCACCACGGCGCATTGATAAACGTTGGTACTCCTTTAGTAAAACCTTTATCAGAGGTTATGCGTTCGTCATTTAGGCAAGTGGTAAAAAACCGCAGGGTAGACGGGATAAAACGTTTAACCATCCCATTTGTTTGTCACATTCTGAAGGTACTTTTATGCAAACCTACTTTCCCAATTGGAATCTATCCTTTTGGCCGGGCAATTGACCGTCTATCGTTTGAGCCCGACGGGTATGAACGGGGCATCTGCAACGCCACCGCAAGGAGACACCATGGAGACTATCGAAGCACTCATTCACCGCCGCAGCTGCCGCAACTACAGCGATCGTCCCGTCGAGGCCGAAAAGCTTGCACGTATTATCGAAGCCGGCCAATATGCACCGAGCGGCATGGGCCGCCAGCCGGTGACGTTTGTCGCCGTCACCGACCCCGCGACCGTCGAGCGTCTCTCGCAGCTCAACGACCAGGTCATGGGCAGCAACGGCGACCCCTTCTATGGCGCCAAAACCGTTGTGGTGGTGCTGGTTGACCGCAGCGTGCCCACACATCTGGAAGACGGCTCGCTCGCCATGGGCAACTTGCTCAACGCCGCCTATGCACTGGGTGTCGATTCGTGCTGGATTCACCGCGCGCATGAGGTCTTTGACTCGCCCGAGGGCCTGGAGCTGCTGGCCAGCTGGGGCCTGCCCGCCGACGGCAGCCTGCGCGGTGTCGGTCATTGCATTCTGGGCTACGCCGAGGACACGCTACCCGAGCCCAAACCCCGCCGCGACAACGTGGTCTACGTCAAGTAGCGCAGGAGTGTCCCAAACTGCCGGCAGAGACGATATGAGCAGGACATAAAAACATTGAGAGCCCCTGCTGCATGAAAGACCGCGGATTAGGCCGACAATGGTGAGTGTCTAATCCAACCGTGGCGGCCACGCCGCATTCATG
>CABUZI010000003.1 GCA_902496005.1 uncultured Collinsella sp. | reverse complement strand
CGACAAGAGCGTCGAGGGTATCGTGTTCAACAACACGTACAAGAAGCCCGAGACGCCCGTGCCGACGCCCGACCCCGGCACGCCCAAGACCGTGACGAACATCGTCAAGACGGTCAAGGGTTTCCTGCCCACCACGGGTGACCAACAGGCTGCCGCTCTGCTTATGGCATTTGTCATCGCCATGGCCGGCGTCGGAGCCCTAGTCTGGGGTATCCGTAAGCGCTAGGCACGTCGACAGCGCCCGGGGCCAAAAGGCCCCGGGCGGCCGGCAGGGCTAAATTCCGACCTACTCCTACCCCCAGCCGCCACGGAGGCATCTCCTTCCTCCGTGGCGGCACTTTTGTGTGCCGGGGGCGCCACGAAACCGGCCCATCTACTACGTTTAGCCCCTTACCCCCAACCATGCCAAAAAAAACGCGAAGACAAAACCGCAGGTAGAACGCCTGTGGTTTTGTTCAAAACGAAGGTATGGTCATGGGTATCGCGTCAAACGTAGTAGATGGGCCGATTTCGTGGCGAGCGGTTCCGGCTGATCCCTTGGGGACGGAGGAAAACGGATCATTTTGGTCCCGCGAGGCTGGCGGAGGCACTCGTCCAGGGCCGCCCGAACAAAACTATGCCGGTTTACGGGGCTGAGTTACGAGTCTCCAACCATGCCGATATTCGTGAAAATAAAACCGCAGGTAGACGAGCCGTCATTTTGCAGAAAACGCGGGTATGGATGGGGGTCCTGAGTTTGGCCCCGTAAACCGGCATAGTTTTGAAATGGCCTTAAATCGGTAGCAGCCATTTTGCTATGCCGGAACGGTCGGTCTTCGGGCAACTACCCTCGCAGGTAGGCGATAGCGATCTGCGTGCGGTTGCGCAGGCCCATCTTTGCCAGGATTGAGCTGATGTGGTTGCGCACGGTGCCTTCGCCCATGTAGGCGGTGGCGGCGATCTCTTTGTTGTCGAGGCCGCGGGCGATGAGTTCGGCGACTTCGAACTCGCGGTCGGTCAGGCTGGCGAAGGCTGCGGGCCGGCGGGGCGTGCCCGCCTCGACGTCCGTTCCGTCAAAATCGATGTCCTCGATCGCCTTGCCCTCGAGCACGCGTTTGCCGTCCATGACCTGCGCCAACGCCGGCGGAATGGCAGCGACATCGGTCTTGATCAGGTAGCCGCGGGCGCCCAGCTTGAGCGCCGACACAATGTACTCGTCATCCGAGAACGTCGTCAGAAACACCACGCGCGCCGCAGGGTCGTGCTCAAGGATCTCGCGCGCGGCCGAAAGGCCGTCGCGTCCCGGCATCTGGATGTCGAGCAGCGCAATATCGGGTGCGTGCTCGGCGTAGAGCGCCACCGCATCGTTGCCGTTGGCACCGGTGCCCACCACTTCGATCTGCGGCTGGGCGCCCAAGATAATCTTGAGCGAATCGACCACCAAGCGGTCGTCGTCGACAACGATGAGCCTCATCGGCCCTCATCTCCTTGCTGTTTGGGAACGGTGGCAAACACACGCCAGCCGCCGGCGCCGGCACGCGGGCCGGCGGTGAAGGTGCCGCCAAGCGCCTCGATGCGCTCGCGCATGGAGGCGAGCCCCATGCCCTCTGCGGTGCCGCGGCCGCTTGCTTGGACCTCACCCACGCCATCGTCGGTAACAATGAGCTGGTAAAACGACGGATGCTCCATGCACCGTACGGTGACGGTCTGGGCGCAAGCGTGGCGCATGGTATTGGAGAGCGCTTCGCGCAGGACCGCTGCAAAGCAGTTGGCGACGTTTGCGGGCGCATGTTCGGCCATAACTTCAAGCTCAACCTGCGGACCGCTGTCCGAGCGTGCGCCTTCAACGATGCGTTCGAGCCGCACGGAGAGGTTGGTCGCATTGTCGTTGAGCGCGTGGACGCTGGTGCGCACAAGCTGGAGCGCCTCGTCAACCGTGCGTTTGACGTCGGCGAAATCGGCGGCGATGCCGGGCTCGTCGGCGTGGACTACGCGTAGAGCCTCGGTCTGCAGCGAGGCTCGCGTGAGCTGGTGTCCGACGTTATCGTGGATCTCGCGCGCGATGCGGGCGCGTTCGGCGAGTGTTGCGAGCTCGACTTCGTAGTCCTGGCGGTCGGCGAGGTCGCGGTTGCGTGCCTCGAGTGCCAGGGCGCGTTCTTGCAGCTTGTCGCGGGTGCGACGCATGCGTTCCTGTTCGCGCCCCAGCTGCGCGGTGCGCAGCGACAGCAACGTGGCGGCGACCGAAAGGATGGCGGTTAGCAGCAGCGTTCGGGTGGTGAGCACGCCGCCACGAAGGTCCGCGACAAGCGCGCAGACAAACACGGCGCCAATCGCCAGTGCGGGCCAGATTCGTTCATGGCGCACGCGTCGCGCGATGTCATAGAAGGCAAGGGGTGCAAACGGCACAAACGGCGGCACGAAGACGGCCGCGATGATGTAAGCGCAGCTCGCGGTCTCGCTTGCGCGTCGCGTGCGTTCCTCCTGTGCGACTTCGGCCAGTGAGGTGGCAATAACGCCAAGGCAAAACGCCGCGACCAGGCGAGCATCCACAGCAAGACCCACGGCGGCCGCAATGCAGCACGCCAGCACGATCGATTTGTCGAAAAGCCTGTTCATACGGGTATTGTACGCGAAGCTGCGTGTGGTGGAGGGGCCGCCTGCGCAACCGTGACATTCCTCCCGTGCGGCAGAGCGGGGGCGTCGGCGGGCCGTACGACCAAGACCTCCACACTCGTGACAAAGCTCACTGGTGCGCGCCGCCCGCTCCTGCGATGATGCAATCGTACCGGGCCGCAAGCAACAGAAGGGCCGCCTCATGACAGACATCGTCCACGTCGAAAACCTCGTCAAGCGCTACGATGACCTTATTGCGCTCGACCACTTTAACCTGAGCATCGCCCCCGGCGAGATCTTTGGCCTGCTGGGCCCCAACGGCTCGGGCAAAACCACGTCCATCAACTGTATCTTGCAGCTGCTTGCCTACGACAAGGGCACCATTGAGCTGTTCGGCGAACCCATGACGCCCGCTCGCTACGACCTCAAGCGCCGCATCGGCGTGGTCCCGCAGCAGGTAGCGGTGTTCGACGAGCTCACGGTGCGCGAGAACATCGACTATTTCTGCAGCCTTTACGTCAGCGACCGCAAGCGCCGCCGTGCGCTGGTAGACGAGGCGATCGACTTTGTCGGGCTGGGCGACTTTGCCAAGTTCCGCCCCGGCAAGCTCTCGGGCGGCCTGGCGCGTCGCCTCAACATCGCCTGCGGCATCGCGCACAAGCCCGAGCTCATCTTCTTTGACGAGCCCACGGTGGCGGTCGACCCGCAGAGTCGCAACGCCATCCTGGAGGGCATCTGCCGCCTGCGCGACGAGGGCGCCACGGTGGTGTATACCAGCCATTATATGGAGGAAGTCGAGCAGATCTGCAGCCGCATCATGATCATGGACGGCGGGCGCGTGCTGGCGCAGGGCACCAACGACGAACTCAAGCGCATGATTCAGATGGGCGAGAAGATCGTGATCGAGGTCGGCGAGGTGCCGAGCGCGGCGCTCGGTGCCGTCGCGAGCCTGCCGCATGTCCTGGACCTGTCGGCGACGGCGGGCCAGCTCACGTTTTCGTGCGAGGCGAGCCCGCATAACCTGACGGACATTCTCGATGCGCTGCGCTCGCATGACGTGGCGCTCGGCCGCATTTATTCCGAACCGCCGACCCTCAACGACGTGTTCCTCGAGATCACCGGCCGCGAGCTGCGCGACTAGGGGGCGGTCATGTTCAACACCATCATCACTACGGTCAAGACACTGCTGCGCCGGCCGAGCACGTGGGTCTGGGGCGCTCTCTTTCCCATCGCGCTTTCCACGATGTTCATGTTTATGTTTGCGAACCTCAGCTCCGACGGCAAGATCGACCCCGTGCCGGTGGCCGTCGTAGCGGATGAGGTCTGGGACGCCTCGACCTTTAAGGGCGTGGCGACGTCGCTTGCCAAGGAAGGCAACGATCAACTGCTCGAGATCCACGAGTGCGACGACGCGGCCGCCGCGGACCACGCGCTCAAGGCCGGTGAGGTCGCGGGTATCTATACGGTCGACGCTGCGGGCACGCCCAAGCTCACGCTGCTCTCGAGCTACGACAGCTCGCGCGCCTCGTCGGTGCTCACCGACCGCAGCATTTTGGAGACGGTGGCAAGCTCGTATACACAAAATGCCGAGCTCATGTCCCAGATTGCCCAGGACAACCCGGCGGCACTCGCCGACCCCGAGGCGGTTGCGCGCGCTCTGTCGCTCGAGGGCGGCACCCGCCGCGTAAGCCTGACACGCACCACGCCCGATGGCACGGTCATCTACTATTACGCGCTCTTTGGCCTGGTGGCGATGATGTCTGCCGAGTTTGCCGCCTTGAGCGTCGTCGATCTGCAACCCAATCTGTCGGGCCTTGGCGCGCGCCGCTGCGCGGGTGGTCTTTCCAAAACGGCGTCGCTGGCCGGTATCTTTGTGGGCTCGTGGCTGGTCTCCTTTGCCTCGATGGCGATCGCGATCGGCTACGTGCGTCTGGTCGTGGGCGTCGACTTTGGCGGGCGCGAGGGGCTGTGTTTGGTGGGCGGCGCCGCTTCCGCGCTTGCCGCCACGGGCTTGGGACTCTTTGTGGGCACGCTTCCCGTTAAGGGCGGCAAGGCGTCCAAGTCTGGCATCCTCACGGGCTTTGCCACTACGTGCGCCCTGTTCGCCGGCCTCTACGGCGAGCCTGCGATGGCGCTTGCCGACGACGTCGCCCGCGCCTGCCCGGCTGAGTGCTGGCTCAACCCCGTCAAGCTTATCTGCGACATGTTCAACCGCCTGTATTTCTTTGAAGACTTGGGGCCTTTTGCCGTTCGCGCGGGCGCGCTGGTCCTCATGACGCTGGTGTTTGTTGCCGCCGCCACGCTGATTTTTGGAAGGAGCCGCTATGAGCACCTTTAAGACCGCGCTTCGCATGGCGCTGGCGCACCCGTTCTACCTGCTCATCTATACGGTGTTCATTTCGCTGATGGGCGTATTCATCGCGGCATCTGTGAGCTGGAACTCGTCGCAGCTCACCGAGTACAAGCCCTACGACGCCAACGTGATCGTGGTCGACCGCGATGGCAGTGATCTTTCACTTGCGCTCACCAAGCACCTAGGTTCGCGGTTTGACCTGGTCACGGGCGTCGGCGATGACACGTACGACCTTGCGGACGCGCTCTCCAAGAGCAACAGCGCCAAGGGCAGCGCCGACTGCGTGTTCTTTATCCCGGAGGGGTTCGAGGACGACCTGGTCGCGGCTGCCCGCGCGGGGGAGTCCCTGCCCAAGCTCGATGTGACCTACGGTGCCGGCACCATGGCGGCGGCGCTTTCGTCTGCCGAGGCTTCGCGCTGGATCTCGCTCGCGGGCGCTGCGGCGGCGCTTGAGCCCGCTGCTTCTAACGGCGATGTTGCCAAGGCTGCCGAACACGCGGCCACCGAGCGTGCCGAGGTCGAGATCGAGCAGGTCAAGGTCGGCTCGACTGCCGCCGCCACGCTCGAGTCGTACTTCAACTTTGGCGCGTACGCGATCATCTCGTCGGTCATCGTGTCGGTGGGACTGGTGTTCTCGGGCATGAACGAGCCCGAGCGTGTGCGCCGCATGGAGGCCGGCCCGGTCTCCGAGCGCCAGCGCTCGCTTGCCGTGTTTGCGGCCGCCGCCGTGCTCACCGTCTGCATCTGGTTTGTGTCGAGCATGATGGGCGTCGTGGGCTTTGCCGGCGCGGTTGCCGAGGTCGGCGTGGGTCGTGTGTGCCTAGCGCTGGCGGCGACGTTTGCCCTGGCGTGCACGCCTCTGGCCGTTGGCTTTGCGCTTTCGAGCCTGGGTGCGCGCGAGGAGCTGCTTAACGGTGTGGGCAACCTGCTTGGCATGCTCATGACGTTTTTGGGCGGCGCTTGGATGCCGCTGTCGCTGATGGGCTCGGCCGTGCAGACGGTGGCGCACTTTGTGCCGACGTATTGGGTGAACGACGCGATTGGCAAGGCGCTCGCTTCTGATCTGACGTCCACCGTGTTGGGCGACATCGCCTGCGACCTGGGCGTCACCGTGCTCTTCGCCGCCGCCATTGCCGCCGTAGGCCTGGCCCTCTCACGCGCCAAATCCCGCGCCTAGTCTGAAATAAATCCTAGGCCTCGCCCCAAAATAGTTCGCCAAGGTTTACTATTACGTTCATAAAGTAGTACGAGGCTAACAATGGGGGATACCATGGCAACGCAGGAAGCCTACGTCCAGGTTAAGGATCTCAAAAAGCACTACGGCGACGGTGATGCGCGCCTGACGGTACTCGATGGCATCGACACGTCTATCAACCGCGGCGAGATCTGCGTCATGCTGGGGCCCTCGGGCTCGGGCAAGTCGACCTTTCTCAACCTGATCGGCGGCCTGGAGGATGCCGACGGCGGCTCCATCATGGTGGACGGCTGCGACCTCACCGTGCTCAAGCCTACCGATCTGGGCGAGTATCGCCGCCGCGAGCTGGGCTTTGTGTTCCAGTTCTACAACCTGGTGCCCGATCTCACCATCAAGGAGAATATCGAGGTCACGGCGCACCTGTCCAAAAACCCGCTCAATGTCGACGACCTGCTACGCTCGCTGGGCCTCTACGAGCACCGCAACAAGTTCCCGCGCCAGGTTTCGGGCGGCCAACAGCAGCGCTGTGCCATCGGCCGTGCGCTCGTCAAAAACCCAGGCCTGCTGCTGTGCGACGAGCCCACGGGCGCGCTTGACTACAAGACGTCCAAGGAAATCTTGCAGCTCATGGAGGATGTCAACCGCACCTACGGCTGCACCATCATCATTGTCACCCACAATGCCGCCATCGCGCGCATGGCCAATCGCGTGCTGCGCCTGCGCGACGGGCGCATCGTCGAGGATGAGCTCAACGAGTCGCCCGTCGCGGCCGCCGAGCTCGATTGGTAGGCGGCGCCATGACACCTCTCGCAAAACGTCTCCCGCGCGAGCTGCGCCGCAATATCGGCAAGTACCTGGGCATCTTTTTGCTTATGTGCGGAAGCATCGCCCTTACCTCGGGCTTTTTGCTCGCGGCGCATTCCATCGGTTGTCTTATCGACGACATGCGCGATGCGTACACGATTGAGGACGGCCGCGTGACCACCTCCTTCGAGGCTACCGACGAGCAGCTCAAGGCCGCCGAGGACGCGGCCAGTGACGTCGGCGGCGTCACGCTCTACAAGAATTTCTCCATCGACGCCATCATCAAAAAGGCGTCTGGCGACGACGGCACCAAGCGCACGCTGCGCACCTATGCGCACCGCACCAAGGTCGATATCGCGTCCTACTGTGAGGGCAAGGAGCCCAAGACGGACGATGAGGTGGCTATCGACCGCGTCTTTGCCACCAACAACGACCTTGCCGTGGGCGATAAGGTCGAGCTCGAGGGTCGCACCTACACCATCTGCGGCATCATGACCCAGCCCGATAGCCAAGCGCTGTTCCTCAACAATTCGGACTTTACGGTGAACACCATCACGTACGGCGTGGCCGAGGTCACCGATGCCGGCTTTGCCGCGCTCGAGGATGCCGGTGGTGCGCCCGCCTATACGTACTCCTTTACCTTTGCCGATCGCGATCTCTCCACTGCAGACCGCATCGATGCCGAGCAGGATATGGTCGAGGCACTGACCGACGCCGATGCGCGCGTGGATGATCTGATCGACACCGATTCCAATCAGGGCATTGGCTATGCGCGCGATGACGTGGACGGCGACTCTATGATGTGGATGACGCTGCTCGACATCATCATCGTGATCATGGCGTTCGTCTTTGTGGTCCTTACCGACGCCACCATCGAGGAGGAGAGCGCCATCATCGGCACGCTGCTCGCCAGCGGCTATCGTCGACGCGAGATCGTGCTGCACTACCTTGCGCTTCCCGCTATCGTGGGCGTGGTCGCGGCGCTTTTGGGCACTGCGCTCGGCGTTGTGTTCTTTACCGAGCCCATGCGCAGCCTCTATTACGGTTCGTATAGCCTGCCGCCCTTCCAGGTGTACTGGAGCTGGGAGATCTTTGTGAAGTGCGCCGTGGTTCCCGCCGTCGCGCTCATCCTCATCACGCTGGTGGGTCTGCTTCGCAAAATGGGCAAGACGCCGTTGCAATTCCTTCGTCACGAGGCGAGCGGCAAATCGGGCACCAAGCGCGGCCTGCAGCTGCCGGAGCGCATGGGTTTTGTTTCCCGCTTCCGCCTGCGTATCTTCCTGCGCAACCTGGGTAACTTCGCCACGCTCTTTGTGGGTATTGCGTTTGCCTCGCTGCTGCTGCTCTTTGGCCTGGCGATTCTGCCCACGATGACGCACTACGCCGACAACCTCGAGACAAGCCTGGTCGCCGAGCATCAGTACACGCTCAAGGCTCCGCTGGAGCTCGAGGGCACTGCCGGGGAGCGCGAGCAGTGGTCGGCACTCGAGCGCTTGCAGTCGGTTGACGGCGCGCTGCTTTCCGCCGCCCGGGATGCCGATGACGAGCTTGACGACGCGGCCGATGCAGCGCAGGCGGCAGCCGATGCCGCGACCGCATCTCCGTCTGCCGAGAGCCTGACTGCGGCGCAAGATGCGCTTGCAAACGTCCAGGACAAGAAGGATGCGCTTTATGCGCGCCTCGATGACCTTGCCGATGCCCTCGGCTGCGACCGCGACGAGGCTATCGACCTGATCGACAAGGCCTCTAAGATCGACACTGACAACGACGACATTCACCCGGTTAACACGACCGATAACGGTGCAGACAAGATTGCGCAGACCGAGAAATATGCCGTTTACCAGCTGCAATACGACCGCGGCGATGGTAATGGCGAGGAGACGATTTCCGTCTACGGCATCTCGCCCGATTCGCGCTATTGGAAAGACCTCAACGTTGGCGATGGGCGCGTCGTCTTTGGCGGCGGTCTGCTCGATAAGTTTGGCTGGAGCGAGGGTCAGAAGGTCACGCTCATCGACAAGTACGAGGGGGAGCATTATTCCCTTGAGTACGCGGGCAAGGACTGTGCCTGGGGCTCCAAGTCGGACATGAATATCTATATGAGTATCGACGACTTTAACGAACTGTTCGGCAACGACGCCGCCTACTTTAACGGCTATGTGAGCGACGAGAAGCTCGACCTCGATGCTCGTTACTTTGCCGGCGACACCACGCCCGACGACATGCGGGCCGTGGGCGACCAGTTCATCGGCATGATGAGCAAAATGATCGGAATGATGATCGGGCTCGCGGTGTTTATCTTCCTGCTGTTTATGTACCTGCTGACCAAGGCGGTGATCGACCACAGCGCCCGCTCGATCAGCTACATGAAAGTCTTTGGCTATCGCGACGGCGAGATCTCGCATCTGTACATCCGCTCGATCACGCTGTGCGTGGCGGCGTCGCTCGTGCTGAGCCTGCCGGTCATTATTGGCTCGCTCACGGCCATCTTCCGCTCGATGCTGCTCGCCTACAACGGCAATATCGAGATCTACGTGCCCGCTTGGTCCATGGCGGCGTGCGTGGGCATTGGCTTTGTGACCTACCTGGTCGTGGCGCTGCTGCACACGCGCTCCATCAAGCGCGTGAGCCTCTCCGAGGCGCTGAAGGTCCAGGAATAGAGAACCGCCCGCACGCGGGGGCACGAACCGAAGGAAGGGTGTCCCCGCGTTATTTGCCCGCCAGGCCCGACGTGGGCAAACGCGCGCAACGTCAGACTTCCCCGAACAGAAGGAGACCCATGGCAAGATCGGCAGAGGAGCTCAAGCAGCTCTCCATCAAGGAGTTCACCGAGGCGGCAAAGGTCTACGAATCCGGCCATGCCGGCATTTACGAGATGTGCAAGGACGACTATCCGCAAATGCTCGAGGAGCTTGAGCTCGAACCGTTCGAGGACGCGCTCGACGTGGGCTGTGGAACCGGAGCCGTCCTAGAACTGCTCCACGCCCGGTACCCCAGCAAGCACTTGACTGGACTCGACCTCACACCCGGGATGATCGACGTCGCCCGGACAAAGCAGCTCGATAACGTCAGCTTTGTCGTCGGAGACGCGGAGGCACTGCCCTTCGAGCCCCGGAGCTTCGACGCCGTGCTCTGCTCCAACAGCTTCCACCACTACCCGCATCCGGAGAGGTTTTTCGCCGAGGTGGCACGCGTCCTTCGGCCCGGCGGGCGACTGGTCCTTCGCGACTACACCTCGAACGATGTCGCGGTCTGGCTCATGAACAACATCGAGCTACCGCTGGCACGCCTCTTGGGCCATGGCGACGTGCGCATCCTCAAGCTGTCCGAGCTACGCGCGCTCGTCGAGGAATCCGGGCTCACCCCGCTCAAGCTCGAGGCGCAGAAGGGATTCCGCGCGCATCTGGTCGCGCGAAAGGGCTAGCGGTCCACGCCAGGACGCTCCGTCACGCCAGGGCACGCCATCAAACCAGATTGTGGCCACGCCAGAACGCGCCGCCAAACCAAGGCGCGCCGCCACAAACGTGACGGCGCGTCCCTAGCTGCTAGGTGGCGAGGCACTCATTTAAGTTCGTCCCCAATGAGTGGTTTCAGTCATTTAAGTCTGTCCCCAATGACTAGGTGCCGTACTTGACTTTAACTCTGCTTTAACTGGTACCATCCTCTATGTCTGTAACGCCATATAGACCGAGGGGATATATCTATGACCGCAACTGCACCCGCAGCGCCCGCCAAGGTGTACTTCACCAACCTGCGCACGCATGCTCGCGAGAGCCAGCTCGACAAGCTCAAGCGCCTCATCCGTCACGCCGGTATCGAGCAGATCGACTTTGAGAACAAGTTCGTCGCCATCAAGATTCACTTTGGCGAGCTGGGCAACCTGAGCTTTTTGCGCCCCAACTACGCCCGCGCCGTCGCGGACGTCGTGAAGGAGCTGGGCGGCAAGCCCTTCCTCACCGACTGCAATACGCTCTATGTGGGTAGCCGCAAAAACGCGCTCGAGCACGTCGATACCGCCTACCAGAACGGCTTTACCCCGTATGCTACGGGTTGCCAGATCATCATTGCCGACGGCCTCAAGGGCACCGACGAGGCGCTCGTCCCGGTCGAGGGCGGCGAGTACGTGCACGAAGCCAAGATCGGTCAGGCGCTCATGGATGCCGATATCGTGATCAGCCTCACCCACTTTAAGGGTCATGAGCAGGCCGGTTTTGGCGGTGCCATGAAGAACCTGGGCATGGGAGGCGGCAGCCGTGCCGGCAAGATGGAGCAGCATGCCGCCGGCAAGCCGAACGTCGCGACCGAGCACTGCGTTGGCTGCCGTGCCTGCGAAAAAATCTGCGCGCACAACGCCATCTCGTTCGACGACACCCGCGAGCGTGAGCTTGCCAGCGGCGCTACTCGCACGGTGCACGTGGCCGCCATCGACCACGATCGCTGCGTGGGCTGCGGACGCTGCATTGCGGCATGCAACCAGGACTGCATCAAGCCCGGCTATGACGCCGCGGCCGACGTGCTCAACTGCAAGATTGCCGAGTACACCAAGGCCGTTGTCGACGGCCGCCCGAGCTTCCATATCTCGCTTGCCATGGATATCAGCCCCAACTGCGATTGCCATCCCGAAAACGACACGCCCATCGTCAACGATATCGGCATGTTCGCGAGCTTCGACCCGGTCGCCATCGACCAGGCCTGCGCCGACGCCGTCATGGCATCCGAGCCGCTGCCCAACACCGAGCTCACCGATAGCGCGGCCAAGATGGAGCATAACCACGAGCGTCTGGAGGGCGAGCAGGCGCGTGACCCCTTCTGCATCACGCATCCCGACACCGACTGGCGCGCGTGCATCGCACACGCCGAGAAGATCGGCCTGGGCACGAGCAAGTACGAGCTCATCGAGGTCAAGTAGCGCCTGTCTATTGGACATATCAAGCGCTTTTGTAGCGCAACGTTAGCAAAAGCCGCCCGTGGGCACAGTGCCCGCGGGCGGCTTTTTGGAAGTGCTAAGGGGTCAGATAGACTGGTAAACCGTCCTATTTGCCTAAAAATACTCGTCGAGGAAGTCGTCGACCGTATTCCAGTAGAGCTCGGGGTCAACTTGCGCACTCTTGGCGTGGGTGGCGCCATGGATAGTGAGCTTTTGCTTGACCTTGCTGGCGCACGCGTCGTAGTTTTGGTCGAGCATGCTGTACGGTACAAAGGTGTCCTGGTCGCCGTGGATAAACAGCATGGGAACCGTCGCGTGTTTGAGTTGCTCCACACTGCTCGCCTTATGAAAGTCGTAGCCCGCGCGCACGTTGCACACCAAGTTTGCTACATCGAGCAAGGGAAAGCTGGGCAGGCCGAACACGTCCTTGAGCTGCAGGGAAAACTCGTCCCAAACACTCGTATAACCACAGTCCTCGATAATACATTTCACGTTTGCGGGCAGAGATTCCCCCGCGACGTTCATGGCGGTCGCCGCGCCCATGGATTCGCCAAAGACCAGGATGCGCGCCTTGGGGTCAGCCTGAACGATTTGCTCGATCCATGCGACGATATCGAGGCGCTCGGGCCAGCCCATGCCGATATAGTCGCCGCCGGAGCGCTCGTGGGCGCGGGCGGCAGGCGCAAGCACGTTCATGCCGCGGTCGTGGAAGCGCTTGGCGTATCGGGCCATGCCGATGGGCTCGTTGGTATATCCATGCAGGCAGACGGCGTAATCGTGGGTGTTCTCCGAGGCGGCAAAATACCAAGCGGCAAGTTCGGTTCCGTCATCTGCGGTGAGGCTGCTGCTCTCGCGATTCTCTTTAAACCACGCCCGCGCCTCGGTTTCCTCGGCATCCGGCTGCTCGCCTTCTTTGTCGTTCTTGCTATCCTGCATCATCTTCATGGTGTAGGGCGCTTGGGGATTCAGCGCGAAGTCAAACAGAAAGTTGCCGGCAAATCCGAGCAGCGCAACGACAACCACCAGTGCAACGATGCCGGCTATCTTGAGCTTTCGATGGGAACGTGCGTTTTGAGCCATGCGGTATTCTCCTATAAGATGTTAATACATCAACATTTAATGCAAGCGCATTATGGACGTTCGCCGTTGATGCGTCAACAGGCAAAGAATGGGTAAACAAAGGGTCACGTATGGTGCAAATTTCGCACGTACCTAGACGCTTTGATATAGTGTTGGGAACTCTTTACGTTGGAGGATGTAACCGGCATGTCCGATTCGAGCGACAGTTCTAAGCCGCGACCCAAGACCGCGGCCGTTCCACATTACACGGTGGGCGAGGAGATCATGAACTCCGTCACCCACGGTGTCGGCTGCCTGCTGGGCATCGCGGGCCTGGTGCTCCTGATCGTATTCGCCGCCCTGCGCGGCGGGGGCCCGGCCCACATGGCCGCGGCAATTGTCTATGGCGCCAGCATTATCCTCGAATACCTAGCCTCTACGCTCTACCATGCGATTCAGCCCGCGGGCGCTAAACGCGTGTTCCGCATTATCGACCACAGCTGCATCTACCTGCTCATAGCCGGCAGCTATACGCCGTTTTGCCTCATCACGCTCGCAAACGACGGCGGCGCTGTGCTGTTCTTTGCCGTGTGGGCCATCGCCATCATCGGCATCGCCCTCGAGTGTTTTATGCGTGAGCGTCAACCGCACTGGGTAAGCGGCCTGGTCTACCTGCTGATGGGCTGGCTCGTCGTTTTTAAGCTGCCCGAGCTCGTGGCGCTGCTCAACCCCGTGGCACTTGCCCTGCTCGCCGTCGGCGGCGTGTGCTACACCGCGGGCGTGCCGTTCTATATCGCCAAAAACGTGCGCTATCTGCACAGCGTGTTTCACCTGTGTGTGCTCGCCGGCAGCATCTTCCAGTTCATGGCGGTGATCCTCTTCGTAATCTAGCGACCATGTCCGCGCGCCCGCGTCCTCGTTTGGGCGCCGGTGCAATTGCCGTATCTGTCATCAACGTTTTACCCTAACGTCCCGAATCTTGGAGGTTCGAGAAACTCCCGATGGACATAACCATCTCCCTTATCACCACCCTCGTTTTGACCCTCATCAACGGCTACTTCTCCATGTCCGAGATGGCGCTCACCACGGCTAAGCGCGCCGTGCTGGAGCACGAGGCCGAGGAGGGCGACAAGCGCGCCGAGCGCGCCATTAAGCTGGCCGCCGATTCCGACCAGCTGCTCGCCACCATCCAGGTCGCCATCACGCTCGTGGGCTTTGCCTCGTCTGCCGTCGCCTCGACGAGCCTGTCCGACCCGCTTGCCACGTGGCTCACGAGCTTTGGCATCGCGCCGCTCTCTGCCATCGCGCGCGGCCTGGCGCCGGTCATCATCACCGTTGCGGTCGCCTTCGTGTCCATCGTGATTGGCGAGCTTGTGCCCAAGCGCATCGGTCTGGCCAACGCCGAGGGCGTGTCCAAGCAGGTCGTGGGACCGTTGTCGTTTTTCCAAAAGATCGCCCGTCCGCTCGTGTGGCTGACCGGCGCTTGCTCCGATGGTCTGGCCCGCATCCTGCGCATCAAGAGCGCCGACGACCGCCAGAATGTCTCGGAGGAAGAGATTAAGTACATGGTCTCGGAGCAGGACGACCTGCTCGACGAGGAAAAGCGCATGATCCACGAGATCTTCGACCTGGGCGACACCGTTGCCCGCGAGGTCATGGTGCCGCGCGTGGACACTACCATGTGCGAGGACGACGAGACGGTCGCCGACGTGCTGTCCACCATGCGCCAGACCGGCTTTAGCCGCATCCCCGTCTATCACGAGGATCCCGACAACGTCGCCGGCATCGCGCACATCAAGGACCTGATCCAGCCTTCGCTCGACGGCAAGGGCGACCAGCCCATCGCCGACTTTTTGCGCGACGCCACCTTTGTGCCCGACACCAAGGACATCCTGCCGTTGCTGTCCGAGATGCAGACCTCGCACGACCAGATCGTAGTGGTCGTGGACGAGTACGGTGGCACGGCCGGCATCATCACCATCGAGGACATCGTCGAGGAGATCGTGGGCGAGATCGAGGACGAGTTCGACCCCGACAATAAGTACCTCACGCGCCTTTCGCGCCGCGAGTGGCTCGTCGATGGGCGTTTTTCGTGCGATGACGCGATTGAGCTTGGTTGGCCGCTCGAGGAAAGCGATGATTATGAGACCATCGCCGGCTGGATTTTGGAGCTTTGCGACTCGGTACCCGACATCGGAGAGGTGTTTGAGGTCGCGGGGTACAAGTTTAAGGTGCAGTCGATGCGTGGCCAGCGCATCTCGCTCATTCGCGTGATCGCTCCGGCCGAAACCGATAAGAAGGATTCCGAGCCCTCGGCAGATAAGCCGACGGTGTCGGGTGCGGGCTCTGCGGACCCGCACGACGGCGACGAGTAGGGCAAGGAAGAGTAGGGGAGAGTTATGGCAGGCCTGTTCAACATCCTTAAGGTCACCGTCAGCGAGGACAAGATCTGCGCGCATGTGCTGGTGAACCCCGGCATGCCGCTCATGACCTCGGAGGACATCGAAGCCACGGCGCGCGTGTACTACCTGGTGCCCGCGATTGCCAAGCATCTGTGCCTGGGCGATTCCGGTCGCGAGTTCCAGGACTGCATGGGCCAGACCGAGCTTTGCCATCTGCTGGAGCACGTGACGGTCGAGCTCATGAACGAGACCGGGCTTGCCGGCAGCATTTCGTGCGGCCGCACTCGTGTGAGCGAGCACGATGAGCGTGTCTTTGAGGTCGAGCTTTCGTGTCCCGACGACGCGCTGGCCATCGGCGCGCTGTCTTCGGCGACCTTTATGATGGATTGGGCCTATCTGCATGCGGACCAGCCCGCTCCCGATGTGGACGGTACGGTCGCGGGCCTGCGCAACCTGGTGCTGGGCATGCGTGCCGAGGCCGAGGGCAAGGATCCGCACGAGGCCGTCGCCGCCGCGAACGCCGAGGACGAGGCCGGGGACGCGACCGAGGGCGAGGCGCCTGCCGAGGCTGCCGTCGATCCTGTCGACGAGGCGCCTGCCGAGGCGGCTTCCGAGCCCGAGTCCGCGGAGCCCCAGGGCGTCCCGAACTTTGACGACGTGCCGCAGGAGGCAATCGATACCGAGGGCGCGACCGCTGAGAGCCACGAGGCCCCCGCTGCCGTCTACGGTGGCGCGGCGACGGCTCCGGTTGCCCCCGCGCACGAGGGAACGCTGCCGCTCGTTGACGGCGCCGGCGAAGACCCGGCCGCCACGGTGGCCATGCCGGCCGTGCCGCAGGAGTAGGCTCACTCGCTTATCACCATTATGTACCTGCGCCTTTACCGTACGCAGATGAGCAAGACGGCAAGCGCAGTGCTGCGGGTATAATGGACAACATTCAAACGGTGGGCGCCGAGGTGCCCGCAGGAGAGGAATGAACATGGGTAAGACTTTCAACTTTATCTCGGGTGCGCTCTTCGGTGCTGCCGCCGGCGCCATCATCGGCGTCGCCCTGGCTCCGCGCTCGGGCGCCGAGACCCGCGCCATGGCTGCCGATATCGCCAACGACGCCTGGGATAACATGCGCGACACCTACGAGCACGGTGCCGAGGAGGCCCGCGCCGCGGTCAACGATTTTGGCCCGATGGTCGACGCCAAGACCGATGACCTGCGTGCCAAGGTCGATCTTGCTCGCGAGCGCATGGACCAGCTACGCGAGCAGCTCAACGACGCCATCTCGGGCGGCAACGTGACGCCCGCCGCCGATGTCGTGGTCGAGAACGCCGTCGAGGCTGATACCGAGGCTGCGGAGCCCTCGACCGAGGCATAATGCGCGCCGGGGATTTTGTCGGCGCCAAGATCTATCGCAAGCCTACCGAGGACAAGCGCACCAAAAAAGATGGCACGCCGCGCAGCCCTAAAAAGCTCGGCAAGATTCACTTTCCGGTCTTTACCCCGGGCGGTACGCGCGTGGTGGGCTTTATGGTTCGCCAGTCCGATATCGCGGGTATGATCGAGCGCCCCGACCGATTTGTGGCGCTCGATGCCATTGGCGTCTACGAGGGCGCCATCGCGGTTGACGACGTCAAGGGCACCTACGATGCCGCTGCGGCCAAGCGCCTCGACATCAACCTGGACGATTGCATTATCTGGGTTGGCATGGACGTGCGCACGGAGTCGGGCGATGTCGTGGGCTATTGCTCGGATGTGGAGTTCAAGCCGCGTTCGGGTGTCGTGCAGACGTTCTATGTGACCGCCGGTGCTGCTTCGAGTGTTTTGGTTGGTGACACGCAGGTGCCGCCGACGATGCTGCGCGGCTACGAGAACGGCGCGATGGTCGTCTCGGACGAGGTCAAGTCGCTCGGGTATTCGGGCGGCGCCGCCGCAAAGGCTGCCGAGGCAAGCGTCGTGGTGGGCGATAAGGTCAAGAAGGGCGCCAAGGTGCTCGACGACAAGGGATCGGTTGCCGTGGACAAGGGCAGTCGCGCACTGGGCAAGCAGCTCGGCAAGACGCGCGGCATGTTCAAGGCCTTTAAGGACGAATACCAAAAGGCGAGCGGAGGCTCGTCAAAAGCTACAAAATAGCGACGTACCAAATGATGGGAGGCAAGCCGGAGACCTGTTGCTCCGGCTTGCTGTGTTTATGGGGGAGGGCACATGCGCCAAAACGGATCCAACTTAAACGGGCGTTCGGGTACGCGTCCGACGGCGCGCCGCGACCTGGGGCAGCTGCCCAGCGGTCAGCGCAAGCGTCACCGTAAGCCCGGCGCGATGTATCTCAACCATAGCCGCGGCTTTAGCGACCGCAGTGCGCGCATCGGCAACAGCCGTACGCCCCGTCGTTCGTCTCGCCTGCCCTACGCGCTCATCGCCGTGGGTTGCGCGCTCGTGCTGTTTATCGCTGCCGTCGTGGGCTACGTCAACCGCAGTGTGGACGTGGAGCTCAACGGCCAGAAGACCGCGGTGCGTGTGGGCTCTACGCTGCAGAATCTCATCGACGACCAGGAGTTGACTGACACCTACGACGCAGGCGACCTGCTGGCCGTCGATGACAGCGTGCTCAAGCGCCATGGGGGCGAAAAGCTGTCGGTGAAGGTCGACGGCAAGCGCGTGAAACAGGGCAAATGGGGTAGCCGCGAACTTGAGGGCGGCGAGAAGGTGACGGTCAAGGATGGCCGTAACACCTACGAGAAGCACGAGGTTCAGGCTACGGTTATCGAGCCCAAGCTCAAGGTCGAGGGTACGGGCGCTATCGAGTATGTGCAGACGTGGGGTGTCCAGGGCCGCTCCGAGGTGTGGGTTGGTGAGCAGTCGGGCAAGACGCAAGACCGCGGCGAGGTTGTGCCCGCCACCGATTGCGTTGTTGCGTGCGCCAGCGTGGCGCCCAAGGGCAACAAAAAGTACGTGGCGCTGACGTTTGACGAGGGTCCGAGCGGCGCCACCAAACAGATCTTGCAGGTGCTCAAGGAAAAGGGCGTCACCGCGACGTTCTTCCTTTCGGGCGATGCGGCCGAGGCCTCGCCTGCCACGGCCAAGGCGATTGTCGATGCCGGGTGCGAGATCGGATCCAACAGCTACAGCGACGATTCGCTCAAGGGTCAGGACCGTGAGGCGGTACGCGAACAGATCCCGAAAGGCACCGATGCGATTAAGTCGGCGACCGGCGTGAAGACGATGCTACTGCGTGCTCCCTACGCTGCCTTTGACGAGCAAAACTGGATTGATGCGATGGACCTGGTCTCCGCCGTGGTCTCGTGGAATATTGACTCGGGCGACTGGCTGCTCAACGGTGCCGACGAGCAGGTCTCGACGGTGCTCGATTCGGTGACGCCGGGCAATATCGTGCTGCTCACCGATAGAGACGAATGCGCCGAGCAGACGCTCGAGGCGCTGCCGCAGATTATCGACGGCCTCATTGCCGACGGCTACAAGATCGTGACGCTCAGCGACCTGGTCAAGACGGACACGTCGCTGAGCAAAAAGCTCACCTCGCTGACGAAGGTCACCATGCCCAAGGACGCCGTGTTCCCCCAACTTGCCGAGGACGACGACACCACAGAGTAGTCATTGGGTAGTCATTTTAGAACGTCCCCAATGACTATGTCACGGATGCGTCAGTGTTTGGTATGCCTGCAATGTGCAGCGCATAAATTCGATGCCGCAGGGCGATGCTGATGCTATAGTTACTGCGGTTAATGAGGGTCAAGAGAAAGGTTACAGGTGAAATCCAAACCTCGACCATACAGTCGATGACCCCATGCAGGTGCTTTTTGCGCATGCACGGGGTGTAAGCGTCGAGCGGCGTGCCGCCCGCGCATGCGTATACATATCCAGAAGCCCCCGGACGCCGCACGCGCGGCCGCGTCCGGAGGAATTATGATGGGGAGCACCATTGAATTATCTGAGTGAGATGCTCAAACTGCCGGTCTTGGACGTCGACGGCGAAAAGCTCGGCGTGGTCAACGATTTTGGTATTGCTACCGGCGAAGTTTTTCCGCACGTGACGTCGCTCGCGTTCCGCGGACCCGGCAAGACGCCGTTTATGATCAGCTGGCGCAAATGGGTCGACCGTATCGACGAGACGGGTGTACACCTTAAGACGTCGGCCACCGAAATCCGTTTTTCGTACCTGCAGCCGACCGAACTCCTGCTCGCCCGCGACGTGCTCAACAAGCAGATCGTCGACACGCAGGGCATGAAGGTCGTGCGCGTAAACGACATCAAGTTTTCCATGTCGGGCGAAAACCAGCTGCGCCTGCTGGGCGCCGAGGTCGGTGCCCGCGGTCTGCTACGCGCCATCAGCCCCGCGCTCGAGCATATCGTCGAAGGCTTTATGAAGCACCTGGGCAAGCCGCTCAGTGAGGACATCATCGCTTGGTCCTACATGGACCTGCTCGATCGCTCGACCAAGAACATTCAACTCTCGGTGTCGCACAAGACGCTCGGCGAGCTGCATCCTGCCGACATCGCCGACATTATCGAGCAGCTCGACCCGCGCCTACGTGCGCAGGTGTTTGCGCAGCTCGATACTGCCCAGGCCGCCGAGGCCATCTCGGAGTTCGATGACGACGAGCTTATGACCGAGATGCTCGAGGGCCTGTCCGACACGGACGCATCGTCGATGCTGGCCATGATGGACCCGGACGATGCAGCCGACCTGATCGACGAGCTCGATTACGAGAAGGCCGAGAAGCTCCTGCGCCTGATGGGCGTCAAGGAGGAGAAGGCGATTCGTAACCTGCTGGGGTATGAGGACAATACCGCCGGCCGCATCATGACCTCGGAGTTTGTCTCCCTGCCCGCCACGGCAACGGTCGGTGACGCCATCGAGGCGATTCGCGAGCTCGACGAGGACTTTGAGAGCGTCTACTACGTCTATACCGAGGATCCGAGCGGCATGCTGACCGGCGTGCTTTCGCTGCGCACGCTGATCGTAGCCGACCGCGACGCCACGCTGGGTCAGCTGGCCTATCGCGACCTGGTCTATGTGTCGCCCGACGAGGACCAGGAAGACGTGACGGACGAGATGACCAAGTACGACCTGGTTGCCATCCCTGTCTGCGACGAGAACCGCCATATCCTGGGTATCGTGACCTTCGACGACGCCATGGATGTTATCGCCGAGGAGCATCAGGAGGACCTGCAGATCGCCGGTGTCGGCTCGGGCGATAGCGCGTCGGACGACTCGACGAACGTGCTCAGCTGGTTTGTGCATCGCCAGTACTGGGTTGTCGTGTGGGGCATTGCCTCGTGCATTATGGCGACCGTGTTGGGAACGGCACTCGGCTCCGCGCATTTGGTGGTGTTCCCCATGTGCGCCATGCCGCTCGTGTTGCTGGCTGCCTCGCGTATGGTGTCGTTCGTCAAGAACTACTTCCTGGAGTATGACGGTCACGACGACGAGCCCAAGCCGTATCTGGGGTTCTTCTTCCAGAGCACGGGCATGGGCCTGATTCTGTCACTCGTGACCTATCTGTGCGCCCAGCTGGTGCGCACCGCTGCGTTCCCCGATGCGCCCATGTTTGAGGAGCAACTCTTTACCGGGTGCTTTAATATCGCTGCCATCATTTGCCTGGTTGGCAACATGAGCGCCGTGATTTACCTGATGGTGCTGTTCTGGCGTGACGAGCATGACCTCAACACGTCGGGCACCGCCATGAACGTTATTGCCGTCATGATCTCGTGCGTGGCGTACTGCGCCGCTGCGGTGCTGCTCACCATGTCGGTCATTGGTTAGGTGGTCGCGTGCAAAATACCAAGCAAAAGTCGGGCACCAAGCAAAAGTTGACCATCGCGGCCATCTTTGGCGCTATGGGTCCCGGTCTGCTGGCGGCGCTTTCGGGCAATGACGCCGGCGGCATTGCAACGTATTCCAGCGCGGGCGCCAGCTATGGCTACAAGATGCTCTGGATGCTTCCCGTCATGACCGTGCTGCTTATCGTGACGCAGGAGACCGCGGCGCGCTGCGGATGCGTCACGGGTAAGGGCCTGGCGTCGCTCATTCGCGAGCGCTTTGGCGTGCGCAAGAGCGTGTTGGCCATGGCGGCGCTGTTGATCGCCAACACGGCGGTGACCATCTCGGAGTTCGCGGGTATCGCGAGTGGCCTTGCTCTGTTTGGCGTGCCGGCGAGCATCTCGGTGCCGCTCGTGGCGCTGCTGGTGTGGATGCTTACCATGTCGGGCAGTTTCCAGCGCATCGAGAAGATTTTGCTGCTGGTAAGCTGCGTGTTCGTGACCTACGTCGTCGCCGCGTTTATGGCCGGCCCCAACTGGGGCGAGGTCGCGGTCGACCTGGTCGTGCCTAACATTCAAAATGATCCCAACTACGTGTCGCTCGTGGTCGCAACGATCGGTACCACCATCGCGCCGTGGATGATTTTCTTGGCGCAGAACAACGTGGTCGATAAGAACGCGGGCGAGGACGATATCGTGCTGCAGCGCATCGATACCGTGAGCGGCTCGCTTGCCGCCGATGTCATTGCCGGCTTTATTATCATCACGACCGGTACGGTGTTGTTCCCGGCGGGTATTCAGATTAGCGATGCCGCCGATGCTGCCCGCGCGTTGGAGCCTATTGCGGGTCAGTGGTCCACGGTACTGTTTGCCTCGGGCCTGGTCGCGGCGAGCTTCTTGGCTGCCTGCGTGCTGCCGGGCGTTACGTCGAGCGCTATCTGCGAGGCATTTGGCTGGGAGCGCGGTGCCGACCGCAGCTGGGACGAGGCCCCGGTCTATCGCGGCATCATTACGGCCATCATCGGTATCTCTGCCGTGCTGGTGCTTATGCCCGGCGTCGATCTGTTCCAGATTATGATGACCTCGCAGGTCATCAATGGCGTGCTACTGCCCGTGGTTCTGGTGTTCCAGGTGGTTATTGCCGCTGACCGTCACATTATGGGCGCTAACCGCAACGGCCGCGTGTGGAATGTGCTCACTTGGGCGACTATCGCCGTGATTACGGTGCTGACGGTCGTCATGTTTGTGCTGCAAGCGATGGGCTACAGCGCTTAACGCCCACTTTTGTTTCCGAACAGGCCGCAGCGATGGGCTGCGGCCTGTTTTTTTGCCCGCGACCTCTTGGGGCCGACTCTAAAAGAGTGATTTTGGGTTGTTTGCTGCAGGTTACTTGTCGGTGCCCAGCTTGTGCGGCTTGAGAGCGAGCGCATTGACGAGTGCGTCGGTGGCAGACTTGACGGCTGCCGGCTGCGGATCGTTGACGTGATCCTCGGGGTGTACGGGCAGGTCCTTCTTGACGGCATCGTGGATCAAGTTGAGGTACTCAGTCACGCCAGTGGTCGATAGGTGCGTGCCATCGCCATCGAACAGGTCGTTGCGGTTGGCACTGTATCCGTACCAGTCGATAACGCGCACGTTCTTGTAGCGCGTAGCGGCGTTGGCGATGGCCTGGTTGGTAGAGCCAACCCACGGCTGCGGGCTGCGCGTGTTCACAAACACCACCATACGCTTATCTCCCGCATCGGCCATGATGGCGTCGATCTGGTCGTCGGTTACCAAGCCGTTGGTGCCCAGGGCAAAGACCACGATCTTGCCGGCAAGGTTCTGCTGGATATAGCCTTCAAATGTCGCGCGCCCCGCATCGAACTGGCGGCCCTTTTCGGCATCGATATGGCTGTGCGGGAACACGCCGTCAAAGGTGTCTACGGCACGCAGCGACACGGAGTCGCCGATCATAAGCAGATCGTAGGAGCCATCGGGGAAGCCGTCGTTGTCCTTGTCGGTGTCGTCGGCCGCCTGTTGGTCGGCGGGCGCGGTGTTCTTGGCTTCCTTGTTGAGGACTTCGGCGCCCTCACCGCTCAGTGCGGAGGTCTCCGGCACAAAGATCAGGCCGCCCAGTGCAACGACCAACACGACAGCACAGGCTGCGCAGACAGGGACGTGCGCGCGCACCCAGTTGGCGGGCGTGGCGGTGCCATCGCGGAATTCGGCGACGGTGCGCCCAAAGGCGCCCTTCCTAAACGGAGTCTCGATAAAGCGATAGCAGCACTCTGCCACGGCGACCACCAGCAGCACCTGCAAAATGTATTGCCACCAGGGCGTATCGTTGATGTTGGCGACCGGGTTCATGAGCAACAGCAGCGGATAGTGCCACAGGTAGATGCTGTACGAGCGCTTGCCAATCCACACGAGCGGCTCGGCGGACAGCGCGCGGGCAACCATTCCCTGGGGCTGCACGCAGGCCGCGATGACCATGAGCGTGAGGATCGAGCACAGCAGCGTGCCTCCGCGATACTGGAAGGCGGTGTAGCCGTTGGTGAGCGCGACCATGGCGGCAAGGCCAACCAGACCCACGACGCCCAGCACATCGATGGATGCGGGCGAGGACCAAAAGCGCACGAGGGCGCTCGGTTGTGCCGGGGCGGTCTCGGCTGATTCGTCGGCCTTCTCGCCAGGCTTGCCCTCGGCGTTCTTGCCGTGCTTGGCGGCGCCGGCCAGGCGATTGAGCCCCAAACGACGAGCGAGACGCACCGGCGCCAGGTCGCGATCGGGGATAAAGGCCATCCAGGCACCCAGCAGCAGCGAGAACACACGGGTGTCGGTGCCGTAGTACACGCGGCTGGGGTCGGCGGCGGGGTTATAGAGCACCATCATGGCGAGGGCAGATACCGCGGCAAGGCCCAGAACCACGCGGCGCGTGTTGGGCTTGCTCACATGCATGGATACCATGGCAAACAGCAGTGGCGGCCAAATTAGGTAGAACTGTTCCTCGATGGCAAGCGACCAAAAGTGCGTGAGCGGTGAGGGGTCGCCCAGGGCATTGAAGTACGAGACGTTTTGGGCAATCTGCCACCAGTTGTTGAAGAACAGCAGCGACGGCAGGATGTCGGGGCGCATCTTGGTGAGCATCACGTGGTTAAAGATGGTACACAGCGCGCAGGTCACGAACACTACCGTTACCACGGCGGGGACCAGGCGACGGATGCGGCGAATCCAGAAGCTCTTAAGGTCGATGCGGCCGGTCTTAGCGACTTCGTTGAGCAGCAAGCGCGTGATCAGATAGCCCGAAAGCACAAAGAAGATCGTGACGCCGAGCAGGCCGCCCTGAGCCCACGTGAGGTTGAGGTGATAGAGCACCACCGCGACGACGGCAAGCGTGCGCAGGCCGTCGAGCGCAGGAATGTAGCGGGACTTGGGACGAGCGGGTGCCTGCTTGTCGGTAGCGGACGAGTGTGTGGCGCCGGTGTTGGTCTTGGCTGCATGGCGTCCTTGTTGGTGGGCGTTCGATGCGGGCTCGGGCCGCGTCGCGACTCGCCGGTGCGGCGGTCGGCGCGCGGGCGTTCGTGCGGCGCCTGGTTATCGGGCGCGCGGCGCGGTCCGCGTGGGCTCGATTGTGGGAATTGCTCCATAAAACATCATCCAATGACGAGAATACTCAGCACATATTCATTGTAGCTGCCTGCTCCTGTGAATGCTTGCTGCTGGCGCAACCTCAAGGGCGCGTTCACATCAAAGTGAACTAAAGTTATAAGGGGTGCGAAGGCGCGCAATCGACGGTCGACGGTGGGTGCAAGGCCCGCAGACGAGGAGGTTTCCATGGCAGACAACGGCATTGTTGCGGTGTTCGGCAGCATGAACATGGACCTTTCGGTGGCGTGCGAGCGCATGCCGCGCGCGGGCGAGACCGTCGGCGGCAGCGGTTTTATCACCAACGCTGGCGGCAAAGGCGCCAACCAGGCCGTCGCTGCCGCGCGCATGGGCGCGCGCACGAACATGATCGGCGCGGTCGGGCGCGATGCGTTTGGTGCATCGCTCGTGGCGGGGCTCCAAGATGCTGGCGTGGACTGTGACTTTGTGGCGCGGTGCAACGACGTGGAGACGGGCACGGCGACCATCATTCGCTGCGAGGGCGACAACCGCATCGTGCTGTCACCGGGTGCCAACCATGCGCTTGCGGTCGAGGACGTTGCCTGCGCGCTGAGACGTCTGGTGGCCGATGAGTTCGACGGCGACGCCAGCGATATTGCCCCGGCTGCCGGCAGCGTCTTTATCGCTCAGGGCGAATGTGACCTTGCAGCGACTGCCGAGGCGCTTGTTTGCGCTCATGAGCTGGGGTTCTATACGGTCTTTAACCCGGCTCCCGCCTGCGATCTGCCGGCGGGAGCGTGGCCTGCGGTCGACTTGGTCTGTCCCAACGAGACCGAGTGCCAGGTTCTGACGGGTATCCTGCCCAAGGACGATGAGAGCTGCGCCGCGGCGCTCAATGCCCTGCTCGCCAAGGGTGCCGGAGCTGCGGTCATCACGCTGGGCGGCGCCGGCTCGGTTGCGCTCGGCGATGACGGCGAGCCGCTGCGTCTGCCGGCACTTTCGAGCACGGTAGTCGATACCACGGCCGCCGGCGATACGTTTATCGGCGCGTTGGCGGCGGCTCGTCTGGAGGGCTTGCCGCTCTTTGAGTGCATGGCGGCGGGTGCACGCGCCTCGGCGGTGACGGTGTCGCGCTTGGGCGCGCAACAGTCGATTCCCACGCGCGCCGAAGTTGAGCACGTGTTTGATTTAGACGATTTAGTACAAGACGGAGAAGCGGAGTAGAACAATGGCAATCAAGAAGCTGATCCTTGATCTGGATATGGGCGTGGACGATGCGATGGCGCTTGCCTATGCCATCGCGAGCCCCGAGGTGGAGCTCGTGGGCATCACCACGTGCTTTGGCAACGTGCGCGTCGAGCAATCGGCGCACAACTGCCTGGCAGTGCTCGATCTGCTGGGTCGCCCCGAGATTCCGGTGTACCTGGGCGCCGATCGTCCCATTAAGGCGACTGAGCCCTATACACCGCCGGCGTCCACCACGCTCATCCACGGCAAGAACGGCATTGGCGGGGCGAGCGTGCCCGCGTCGCCGTACGAGCCGGTGGGGGCGACGTCGGCTGATGGCAACGCGGCGGTCGATTATCTGATCGATGCCGCGCGCACCTATGGCCCCGATCTGATCTACGTGGCGACCGGTCCGCTCTCCAACCTGGCACTTGCCTTGGAGCGCGATGCGGCGGCGATGATGTCTATCGGTCGCGTGGTCGTGATGGGCGGCGCCCTGACCGTGCCCGGAAACGTGAGTGCGGGCGCCGAGGCCAACATGGCAAGCGATCCCGAGGCGGCCGATGCCGTGCTGCGTTCGGGCCGCAAGCTCACTATGGTGGGTCTGGATGTGACGCATCGCGTGGTGCTCACGCGTCGCGACATTGCCGGCTGGACGGGTTCGGGCACCATGACCGGTTGCGCGTTTGCGAGCATGGTGGAGCACTACATTGGCTCGTACGAGATGAACGCCCCCTACCTGGGTGGCTGCGCGCTGCACGATCCGCTTGCCGTCGCTGTGGCGATCGACCCCACGCTCGTGGGTGCGCTCGGCTGTAACCTGCGCGTCGACCTGCTCGGCGAGTATCGCGGCCGCACCATTTGCGACGAGCGCCGCCTATCCGATCCAGACAAGAGCGCGCTTGTGGCACTGACCGTGGATGCCCCGCGCTTCCTGTCCGAGTTCAAGGCGCGCATGGCCCGCATCCTAGGCTAGGCTCGGGATCGAAGCACGCCCATCTGCTCGATGTGGCCGCTGGCGGGCCGACATCTACCGTTCGCCAGCCCGATGGTCCCCGGGGCGGGGAGAGCGCTATAATGCATTTTGCATCTTGGATTGTTACTCCTGTGTGGAGGCATGCCCAAGAGCAATACAACACGGATTGTTACGTAAGGCATGACCGCAATAGCACTGCTATTGGCTATCATGCCTTTTTCTGTGAGTGTTCTTGAAAGGAGGTTCACCATGCTTGCAATTAAAAAGCTTAACAACAACGCGGTTCTTTGCCGTGACGGACAGGGGCGAGATGTCATCGCCATGGGCAGGGGCGTCGGTTTCGGCGGAGATTTTCCTCGAGAGCTCCCTCTTTCTAAAATCGAGCATACGTTTTACGACATTGATCCTAAAGGACAAGATGTCATGAGGGATCTTCCCTCGGATATCGTGATGTTTGCGGCGAAAGTTATGGACATCGTTGCCAACGAACTGCCCTACGACCTCTCAACCAATGCGACGCTGTTCATGGCTGATCACCTGTCGTTTGCCGTTGCGCGAGCCCAAAAGGGGGTCCGCATCGCGATGCCTCTTGCCTATGAAGTGCGGGAGACGTATCCGAAGGAATACAAGGCTGCCCAGTTTATCGTCATGCGACTCGAGAAGGAGCTCGGAGAGCGGCTTCCCAAGGATGAGATTGCCAGTATTGCGATGAATCTCGTGAACGCACGGGTTGTTGAAGCCGTCAAAGCCACGGCCGAGCCCACAAAGCAGTTCGACGATATGCTCGAGGACGTTATCGAGATTCTCGAAAGCGATTTCCGCATTATTGTCGACCGCGATTCCTTTGATTTCACCCGCTTCGCCACGCATCTGCGGTACCTGTTCAAGCGCATTCAAGCCGGCGAGTCGCTGAACAGCGCCAACATGCAGATGTACAAGAACTTTCGTGAGGAGTTTCCGCAGTTGGCAGAGTGCGTGAAGCATATCGGTTCCTATTGTCGTGAAACGTGGGACGCCACGCTCTCCGAGGAGGAGGAACTCTATCTGATGATCCATCTCAACCGGATCATCTCCAAAAAAGGATTGTAACCCGTAGCCATTCGGGGCATGACCTTTGCCGATTCGAACAGTAAGCCAAGATTGTGCAAAGGAGCCAATGATGGCAAATTACAAAAAGGTGGCAGAGCAGATTCTCTCCACTGTGGGCGGGGCGGAAAACGTGGCTTCGGTTACGCATTGCATGACGCGCCTGCGCTTCAGCCTCAAGGATGAAAGCCTCTCGAATGATGAGAAGCTTGAGGACATCTCGTCTATCATCAGCGTCGTGCACGCCGGAGGGCAGGTGCAGCTGGTGATCGGGCCCACGGTCGACAAGGTCTACGACGAGGTTTGTAAGCAGGGCGGATTCGAGGTCACGGTATCGATTGACGAGGAACTCGATGGCCCTCAGCTTAGCTGGAAGGAGCGCTTGGCGCCCAAGCACCTCTTCAATCAGCTGCTCGATGCCGTGAGCGGCGCTATCACCCCGATTCTTCCGATCTTTTGTGTCGCCGGTATCTTCAAGATGCTCGTTATTCTGTTTGGGCCCGAAG
Source organism: uncultured Collinsella sp. (assembly GCA_902496005.1). GTDB lineage: Bacteria > Actinomycetota > Coriobacteriia > Coriobacteriales > Coriobacteriaceae > Collinsella. The sequence continues at coordinate 5,958 of CABUZI010000003.1, read as the reverse complement.
GCGCCGGTTTTATGTCCGAAACGAGCGACCTGTATCGGATCCTTTCCCTGGTGGGCGATGCGGCGTATTACTACTTCCCGGTGTTTGCCGCCTATAGCTCGGCTAAGAAGTTCAAAACGAGTCCTGTGCTGGCACTGCTCATCGCTGTTGTGATGATTTATCCCGACATGCTCGCTATTGTTGAGGACGGAAAGCCTTTCAGCGTCTTCGGCATCCCCATGCAGCTCGTCAACTACACCCAGGCTGTTCTTCCGGTCATCTTGATCACCTGGGCCCAGTCCTATGTTGAGCGCTTCTTTAAGAAGATCTCGCCTGATATGTTGCGCGTTCTGATCGTACCCGTGGGTACGGTGCTCGTGATGTTGCCGGTCGCGCTGTGCCTCTGCGGCCCTGCCGTCCAATTTGTCATGGGCCTTGTGGCCGATTTCATCATTTGGCTCGCCTCTGTTGCCGGTCCCGCTGCGACCGCGGTTATCGGCGCATTCTGGAATCTGATCATCGCCACCGGCATGCACGTGCCGATCTATACCGCCATATTGCCCGCCGCGCTCCAGAACGGTTACGACGCCATCTTATACCCCGGCGCCGCGGTTGTAGCCTACACCACGCTTGCCATCGCGCTCGCCTATGGCCTGCGCGCTAAGGACAAGGAGAATCGAGCCACGGGCTGGAACTTGTTCATCACCTATGCCTTCGGTCGCGTGAGTGAGCCCATCATCTACGGCATCCTGTTTCGCGACAAGAAAGCTCTTGCCTGGAACATGATTGGTGGTGCTGTCGGTGGTCTGCTGGTAAGCCTTCTTCATGCCAACGTCTATATCTTCACTGGCGTTGGTTTCCCATGGATGAACGTGCTCATGTTTGCTCAGGATATCATCCCCGGCACCATCGGGTGTCTTGCTGGCGGTGCCGTGACGTTTGCGTTGGCGATGGTTTTTGGATTTGAAGGACAGGAGAAGATGCCGTTGAAGTCCAAGAGCGGCGATTCTGAGGCTGTTGAATCCGTCGAGGCATAAGAGGCTACTGCACAAATATGCTCCCCAGCCGTTGCGCGGTCCGACCCCTTGGCCGCGCAACGGTACTGTGCTGTTGCACGGCACTTGCCGAGTCCGTTGCGTTCGACAGCGTGGGCCGGGAATTTGATAGAAAGGACGACACCATAATGTTTAGAGAAGATTTTTTATGGGGCGGGGCTCTGGCTGCAAACCAGTGCGAGGGAGGATGGAACGAAGGCGGTCGCGGTTTAGCCAATTCCGACATGCTGCCGTTTGGCGATCAACGCATGGACGTCATGCGGGGAGACCTTGATCCGCGTGCGTTGGCACCCGACAGCTTCTATCCCGCTCGCAAAGGCATTGATTTTTACCATAGGTACAAGCAGGATATTGAACTGTTTGCCCAGATGGGTTTTAAATGCCTGCGCTTATCGATCGCCTGGAGCCGCATTTTTCCCAAAGGAGACGAAGCCGAGCCCAATGAAGAAGGCCTTGCCTTTTACGAGGATGTTTTTAGGACGTGCCGCGCGCATGGCATTGAGCCTTTGGTGACGCTCAACCACTATGATGTCCCCATGCATCTCGTCGATGCGTATGGCGGATGGCGCGATCGCAGGTTGGTCGACCTGTTCGATCGATATTCGCGTACCGTGTTCGAGCGCTATCGGGGATTGGTCAATTATTGGCTGACCTTTAACGAGATCAACATCATGACGCAGGCGTGCTTTATGGCGGCGGGGATCATCTTCGAGCAAGGGGAGAATCGCTATGCAACGGTTCACACGGCCGTGCACCATGTATTGGTTGCGAGTGCCCGTGCGGTCGGGGCGTGTCATGAACTGTGCCCCGGGGCGAAGATCGGTTGCATGCTCAACGCAGGTGTCTTCTATCCGGCTACATGTGATCCGGACGATGTGCTGGCTGCGCAGGCTGAGAATCGCAGCCATTACATGTTTACCGACGTCCAGGTGCGCGGTGCGTACCCGAGCTATGTTCTCAAGGAATACGCCCGCCATGGTTTTGAGGTGCCCTATCGGGATGATGACCGCGAAGTACTGGCTGCAAACCTGGTCGATTTCGTCTCGTTTTCGTATTACTCGACGCGCGTCGCAAAAGCGCATGCGGAAGGTCAGTTCGATTCGAACCTTCTTCGCTCGGCGCCTAATCCGTATCTAAAACAGGAGCCTTGGGGGAGGTTTATCGACCCCAAAGGGCTGCGCGTCACCATGAATGAAATCTGGGATCGCTATCAAAAGCCGCTGTTCATCGTCGAAAACGGTTTGGGTGCTCCTGATGTGCCGGAAGATTCGGGTGAAATAGAAGACGACTATCGAGTTGAATACCTGCGGGCCCACATCGAGGCGATGAGGGAGACCGTCGAGCTCGACGGGGTGGAACTCATGGGATATACCTGTTGGGGCCCGATCGATTTGGTTTCGGTCGCCACAGGACAGATGCGTAAGCGCTACGGGTTTATCTATGTCGATCGAGACGATAGCGGTGCGGGCTCGTTTGAGAGACGTAAAAAGAAAAGCTTCGAATGGTACCGACGCGTAATAGCAAGCAATGGCGAAGACCTTGCGTAATAACGTTAAGATGGACAAATGCGCCCGTTGGGGGAATAGTCGCGCCACTTTGCTTGACAACAGGCTAAACTAGCTAATAAACATTTACTCTTCTGTTTAGATTGAATTTGCGGTCGTTTAGTTGCCGAGCCACGGGGCGGTCAAGCCACGATGCTCGGCCGCGACCGATGCTAGGGGGAATGATGGCTAAAGCAAGCGTCCGCGAGATCAGCCGCATTACCGGCTTTTCGCCCGCAACCGTGTCCAACGCGCTCAACCGCAAGCGCAGCGTGAGCGAGGAGACCGCCAAGGTCATCCTGGAGTGTGCGCAGTCGCTCGGCTACCAGCAGTCGACGCAGCTCGAGAGCATCCAGTTTGTGCTTGCGCGCAAGACGGCCGCCATCCTGGACGAGAGCACCTTCCATCCCGCGGTCATCGAGGGCGTGGAGCGCCAGGCGCGTCGCCACGGCATGAGCACGAGCTTTGTCACGCTCGACTTTAGCGATCTTGACGCTGTGCGCCCGCAGGTCGAGGGCCTGATCGCCGATCCGTCCGCCGCTATCGTGCTGATGGGTACCGAGCTGGGCGAGGAGGACTACGCCCTGTTCGCCAACGCCGCCGCCCACCTGATCGTGCTCGACGGCTGGAGCGATCGCCAATACTTTGATGCCGTGGTCATTGCCAACACCGATTCGGTACTGCGCGCCGTGGACTACCTTATCGAGAAAGGTCACAAGCAAATCGGCTATCTGGCGGGCGACCTTCGCATCCGCAACTTTAAGGACCGCGAGCGCGGCTATCGCCAAGCGCTTGAGGACGCGGGCCTCGAGGCCAATCCGGCATGGCGCGTCACGCTGGGCACCACGCTCGAGGGCGCTTATCGCGATATGGGCGCGTGGCTCGACAGCGTCTCGCACGACGACCTGCCGACGGCTTTCTTTGCCGAAAACGACGTGCTCGCCGTGGGTGCCATGCGCGCGCTCAACGAGCACGGCATACGCGTGCCCGAGGATGTCTCGATCATCGGCTTTGACGACCTGTCGTTGGGCGCCTTTTCCAACCCGCCGCTCACCACGGTGCACGTTCCCAAGCACGAGGTGGGCGAGATCGCGGTGCGCCGCCTGGTGGGCAACATCCGCAATCCCAAGAGCTATACCTGCAAGACGGCCGTATCGACCTATTTTGTCGAGCGCCAAAGCGTGCGCGAGATCTAGTCGGAACGGCGCCAGACCCCAGAGCGGAAAAGTCCTTCTAGATTACCTAGAATGATTTTTCTGGGACGGGGATTTAAAACTCATTGATCCCCGTCCCGGGTAGCTCATTTGGGACGGGGCTTTTTTGACTGGTATGATTGGTGCGACCATTCGAACCAGCTAAAAGAGCCCCGTCCCAATTTAACTACCGAGAGGATCTGCCATGGAGCGCATCGCGAGTTTTTCCGTTGACCATCTGCTGCTTGAGCCCGGCGTGTATGTGAGCCGCATCGACCGCGATCCGGCGACCGGCGCCGCCGTCACCACTTTTGACCTGCGCCTGACCACGCCCAATAAGGAGCCGGTTATGAACACGGCCGAATGCCACACCATCGAGCACTTGGGCGCGACGTTCCTTCGCAATCATGCCGAGTGGTCGAGCCGCATTGTCTACTTTGGTCCCATGGGCTGCCGTACGGGCTTTTACCTCGTCGTGTTTGGCGAGGTGACGAGCGAGGAGATTCTGCCGCTCGTGCGTGAGCTGTTCGAGTTTGTCGCTGGCTTTGAGGGCGATATCCCCGGTGCCGCTCCCGAGGAGTGCGGTAACTACCTGGACCAGAACCTTCCCATGGCAAACTGGCTCGCGCGCCGCTACCTCGACCGCGACTTGGCCGATATCGACGAGAATCACCTGCACTATCAGCAGGCGTAAGGCTGCTTGCAGGAATAACGTTTGTGCCAGAAGCGCTCCCGCTCTGAACTGCCTCCCATTTCTTGGACACGAGAAATGGGAGGCTTTTTATGCGTATCGACTTGAGGGTGAAACACGGCATCGAGGCCAGGAAGGCGGCGATCGGGCTCTTCGAGCGAGGCCACGGTTACAAATCGGCGGCGAAGGCGCTGTCGGTCCCGCTCGGCACCGTGAGACAATGGCTCTACGTATACCGGTCGTTCGGAAGCGAGGTGCTGCTATCCATGGACGGCAAGCAGGCCAGGTACACATACGAGCAGAAGGTCGCCGCCGCCTCCGCCGTCGTCGACGGCGGCATGACGAAGGCCGAGGCGATGGCGGCGTTCGGCATAATGTCGATGTCGCCGCTCAAGAAGTGGTGCGCGCTATACAGCCGGGGCGGCGCGGAGGCCCTGCGCCCGAGGCCCAAGGGCCGGCCGAGCGGTTCCAAGGCGAGGCCGCGCACCCGCGAGCAGGAGCTCGAGGAGCGCTGCCGAAGGCTCGAGACCGAGGTGGCCTACCTAAAAAAATTGCGTGCCCTGGTCGAGAGGGACGGGCTCTGACCAGGGCGAAAGTCGAGGCCGTGAGCGCCCTGCGCGAAGAGGGGCACGGGCTGGGGAGCCTGCTGGAGTGCGCCGGCCTGGCGAGGTCGAGCTACTACTACGCGCTGTCGCACCCGAAGGCTCCCACCAGGCCCGAGCTCTGGGAGGCCGCCGCCGAGATATTCTCGCGCACCGCCAACGGGTGCGGCCACAGGCAGATCGCCATGTGCCTGCGCGCCGAGCGGGGCGTGCGCATAGCCTACAAGACGACGCTGAAGATGATGCGCGAGATGGGCATCAGCTGCGGGATCCGCCGCGAGACCGACTACCACAGGTACAACTCGTACAGGGGCAAGGTCGGAAAGACCTTCGAGAACGTCATCGGCAGGGACTTCGCCGCCGACGGGCCGTGGGAGAAGATGGGCACCGACGTCACCGAGTTCAAGCAGCCCTGGGGCAAGGCCTACTTCGCGCCGGTCTACGACTTCGGCAGCAAGGAGATCGTCGCCTGGTCCACGTCGCTGCACCCCAACATGGCTCAGCAGCACGAGCTGCTCGACCAGCTCGTGTCCAAGAAGCCCGAGGGCTCCAGACCGATCCTGCACTCGGACATGGGCTGGCAGTACCAGCAGGCCGGTTGGTGCAGGCGGCTGGAGGAGGCCGGCGTGGTGCAGAGCATGTCCCGGAAGGGCAACTGCATCGACAACGGCGCGACGGAGCAGGTGTTCGGCCACATCAAGGACGAGTTCTTCCGCGGAAGGACGTGGCCGGACTTCGAGTCCTTCAAGGCGGACCTCGACGACTTCGTGGTCCATTGGAACACGAGGAGGCGCCAGGTTAAACTGAAGGGACTGACCCCGGAGGAGTTCCGGAGACAGTCCCTTGCGGCGTAGTTCTTATTTAAGCCGTCCAAGTTTTGGGGCGCAGTTCAGT
>CABUZI010000002.1 GCA_902496005.1 uncultured Collinsella sp. | reverse complement strand
GTGCAAGCAGGAGGCCGAGACCCTGGCCGAAGAAGAGGCCGAGGAGACCAAGGCCGTCAAGACCGCTGCCGCCCCCGCCGTTGAGGCTCCTGTTGTCGAGACCGCTTCTGCCACTGAGGCCTCCGCAGCTCCGTCCGCCCTTAAGGGCAAGGATCTGAGGGTTCTGGTTCTGTGCGCTGGCGCCGGCACCTCTGCGCTGCTCGCCAACGCGCTTAAGGAAGGCGCCGACGAGCTGGGCATCGACATTACCGCCAACGCCGGTGCCTACGGCAGCCACTACGCCATCATGGACCAGTACAACGTCATCGTCCTGGCTCCGCAGGTTCGCACCTATTACAACGAGATGAAGGCCGACACCGACCGCCTGGGCATCACGCTGCTGTCGCCCAAGGGCAAACAGTACATCGACCTCACTAAGGATCCCAAGGGTGCCGTCGCCTGGATCGAGGAAAACCTCGAGGCATAAGACGCTGACGCCACCTGCCGCTCGCAGAAAAAAAATGGCCCGTGCATCGATGCGTGATGCGCGGGCCATTTTGTTTAGACCGCACCCGTCCTCCTGTTCATCTTAATCTGTAACATCTAGCCGAGTTTTTGGGTCCCAGCTGTTACAGATCGAGGTGAACGCACAGGCCAAGCCAAAAATCTCAATCTGTAACATGTAGAGCGCTTTTGACCGCTTAGATGTTACAGATCGAGACAAACAGATGGGTCAATCCAATCAATCTAGATCTGTAACACCTGGCTGGTCATTTCACTCCTAACTGTTACAGATCGAGACAAACGGAATAAGCCGGGCCGAATTGTCTAAATCTGTAACATCTAGCCGAGTTTTCGGGTCCCACCTGTTACAGATTTAGACGAGCAGGCCGAGCACGTCTACGCCCGCAGATCCCTTACGCTGGAACGCTCGACCAACACGCCCGAGACGAGCGTACGGCTTCTGGAGCTCGGGGCTTCCAGACCTGCGACGACCTCGTTAAGCGCACGGATGCCCAGTTCGCGGTGGCGAAACTTCACCGACGTCAGAATCGAGTTGGGAATCGTCTTGTAGAGCTCATCGTCGAAGCCGATCACGGACACGTCGTCGGGCACATTGAGCCCTTTGTCACGTAGAGCCATCATCACGCCGTTTGCCATGCAGTCGTTAGCAGCGAGGACCGCCGTGCAATCGGGCTTATCGGCAAGCACAAGGCCCGCGGCATAGCCACTATCCGCATTCCAATCGCCTTGCAGAGGTTCGGGCGGCTCAATGCCACGCGCCTCGAGTGCCGCACGCCAACCTTTCATACGGCACTGGCTCGACAGCGACTCTTTCTTACCCGAAACGAAATACACGTTCTTGTGACCATGATTCAAGAAGTACTCGCACGCCATGCGCGCACCACCCTCTTGATCGTCACTAACGGTAGAGCAGGTAGGATGCTCCATCGGCGTGATAATCACCGTCTTGAGGTCCTTCGGTGCCTCAAACGTATCAAAGTCGTCGACCATCTGGCGCAGATTGAAGATCATGCCATCAACAGGCAGCTGCGACATCCTGCGCGCTGCGTCGGCAAAGGTCATCTTCTCCCCTGCCCGCTTTTTGATCATCGTGAGCGCAAAGCCGCGTTCTTCGGCGGCATCGGCGATACCGTCAATCATGTCCACGGCGCCGCCTGACAAGTGGAACATCACCACGCCGATGCACCCGTAACGGCCCAACTTGAGCGAACGCGCGGCAAAGTTGGTTCGAAACCCGAGCGCCTCCATTGCGGAATGGACTTTATCGCGCGTCGACTCGCGCACGCTATCGGGCTCGTTGATCACGCGCGACACCGTCTTGAGAGAAACGCCCGCGGCAACTGCCACATCGTTCATTGAGACATTTTTCTTGTCCATCGTTGCCACTACTTCTCCAGTCGGTTTTGCATCGCTTGTTTTTTGCGTTCTAGCATACACTACCTGCCCGACTGACAAATCAGCCGTTTATCGGACAATATCGACCGCTCACCCGTATATCCTTGTTGCTCTTCCAAAAATGTCTTACGTTGTCATTAACGAAATGACAACGTTGTCATTTCGCAATACCTTCCTTAAGCAGGAAGGTTTCCGGGCAGTCCTGACCATCCATCGACGACCAGTTCCATCCACATGCATCGCGCATCAAGTAGCAAAGGAGCTTTATGGACGCCATCGTAAAGATGCTCGAAAAGCATCAGCCGTTCTTTGAGAAGATCTCGAGGAACATCTACCTCCAGGCTATTAAGGACGGATTCCTTGGGTGCATGCCCATCGTCCTCACCTCTTCGATTTTCCTGCTGATCGCCACCCTTCCCGGCGTAGTCGGTATCACGCTGCCCCAGCCGCTTATCGACTGGTGCAACAAGCTGTACAACTTCACCATGGGCGTTATGGGCATCATGGTTGCCGGCACCACTGCCAAGAACTTCACGGCTTCCATGAACCGTCGCATGCCCGCCGGCAAAGTGCTCAACGACGGTTCCACCATGGTGGCCGCCCAGTGCAGCATGCTGCTGCTCGCAGTCACGCAGTTCACCACCAAGTTCAACGGCTCCGAACTTTCGGTCTTCGATTGCACCAGCATGGGCACGCGCGGTCTGTTCTCGGCCTATATCGCCGCGTTCATCACCGTGTGGGTCTACAAATTCTGCGTCTCGCGCGATCTGACCATTAAGCTGCCCAAGGAGGTCCCGGGCGCCATCGCTCAGAACTTCCGCGACATTATCCCCTTTGGCGGTGCCGTCATCATCTGCGGCATCATCGATGTCATCGTGCGCAACCTCATGGGCGTTCCGTTCTCCGAGCTGCTTATCAAGCTGCTCTCCCCGCTCTTTACCGCTGCAGAAACCTATCCTGGCCTTATCCTTATCCAGGCAGCCACCGCGTTCTTCTGGTTCATCGGCGTCCACGGCCCCTCGATCGTCCAGCCGGGCATCGACCCCATCCGTCTTGCCAACCAGGCCGAGAACCTGCAGGTTCTGCTGGCAGGCGGCCACCCCGCCCACTCCCTCACCTTTAACATGTCGCTCGTGGGTGAGTTCGGCGGCACCGGCGCCACGTTCATCGTGCCGCTTCTGCTGATTCTCTTTATGAAGTCCAAGCAGCTCAAGGCCGTCGGTAAGGCCTCGATTGTTCCTGTTGCCTTCGCTGTCAACGAACCGCTGCTCTTTGGCGCGCCGATGATCCTTAACCCCTACATGCTCATCCCCTTTGTTGCCGCCGGTTGCGTCAACGTGAGTGTTGCCAAGTTCTTTATCGACAATGTGGGCATGAACGGCTTCTCCTTCGTGGTGCCTTGGGCTACCCCTGCCCCCATCGGCATCTTCATCACCACGAACTTCCAGCTTATCGCCCTGGTATTTGTCGCGATCATCATCTTGCTGGACGCCATCATCTACCTGCCGTTCTTGAAGGCATACGATAAGCTGCTCTGCGACCAGGAGGCCGAGCGCGCCGCCGAGCTGGGTCTCGAGTCCGATGGTGCCGCTGCCATCGCCGCCAACGCCTCTGCGCCCGCTGTCGAGCAGGCCACCGCTTCCGTCGAGCCGACCGCCGCTGCCGCCGACAGCGAGCCTGTCGCCGATCAGCCCGAGCCCGCAGCCGACGCATCCGCTAAGAAGGATGTCGATGGCCTGAAGGTCCTCGTCCTGTGCGCCGGCGCCGGCACCTCTGCCATGCTCGCCAACGCCATCAAGGAAGGTGCTGCGCAGACCGGAGAGAACATCGCTTCCTCCGCAGGCGCCTATGGCCAGCACACTGCCATCATGGATCAGTACGACGTTATCGTGCTCGCCCCGCAGGTTCGTAGCTACTACAACGACATGAAGGCCGACACCGATCGCCTGGGCATTAAGCTGCTCGCTCCCCGCGGTAAGGAATATATCGACCTTACTCGCGACCCCGCTGGCGCCATCAAGTGGCTCCGCGAGAACCTCGACTAGTTCCTCCCTCTGTTGGTGCCCGGATTCCCGGTTCGGGCACCTCTCCCTATTCGTATCCCACAGAAAGGATGACTCATGACCAACCCCATGCAGTTCCCCGACGGCTTTGTGTTTGGCGGCGCCACCGCCGCTTACCAGGTTGAGGGCGAGACCCGCACGCACGGCAAGGGCAAAGTGCCCTGGGACGATTTCCTGGCAGCTCAGGGTCGCTTCTCCCCCGATCCCGCAAGCGATTTCTACAACAAGTACCCGGTCGATATCGACCTGTGCCAGCGCTTCGGCATCAACGGTATCCGCGTCTCCATCGCTTGGAGCCGCATCTTCCCCAACGGCACTGGCGAGATTAACCCCGAGGGTGTTGCCTTCTATCACGAGCTCTTTGCCACCTGCAATAATGCCGGCGTTATCCCCTATGTCACGCTTGATCACTTTGATACACCTGAGGCCTTTTACCAGAACGGCGACGAGGGTTTCCTGACGCGCACGACGATCGACGCCTTTGTCGAGTACGCCAAGTTCTGCTTTGCCGAGTTCACCGAGGTCAAGCACTGGTTCACCTTTAACGAGATTCCCGCAACCGCCGAGGGCAGCTTTATCGTTGGCAACTGGCCGCACGGCGAGAAGTACCGCCTGGACAAGGCCTTCCAGCTCATGCACAACATGATGGTGGCCCACGCCAAGGCTGTCGTTGCCTTCCATGAGGGCGGCTTTGAGGGCGAGATCGGCATTGTCCAGAACCTGGAGCCCAAGTATCCCCTCGATCCCAACAGCGCTGCCGACTGCGAGGCGGCTCGCATGGCCGACGTCATCAACAACCGCTGGGTACTCGACGCCACCTTCCGTGGCCACTATGCAGCCGACACCATGGAGGCTGCGACCAAGCTGGCCCATATCGCCGGCGGCGAGCTCGACGTTCGTGACGAGGACATCGCCGCGCTGACCGCCGCGCTCCCCTACAACGATTGCCTGGGCGTCAACACCTACAAGTGCCAGTTCCTGCGCGCCGCCGAGGGCGAAAACGACATCAACCACAATGGCACTGGCGACAAGGGCTCCTCGCGCTGGTTCCTCAAGGGCGTGGGCGAGTCATGCGTGCGCGAAGGCGTACCCACCACCGATTGGGACTGGATCATCTATCCCGAGGGCCTGTACGACCTGCTGCTGCGCATTAAGAACGATTACCCCAACTACAAGAAGATCTACATCACCGAGAACGGCATGGGCTATAAGGACGACTTTGAGGACGGCTTTATCGACGACGCCCCTCGCATCGACTACATGCGTCAGCATCTCGCATGGATCCTCAAGGCAATCGACGGCGGCGTAAACGTCGCCGGTTACTTTGTGTGGTCGCTGCAGGACCAGTTCTCCTGGACCAACGGCTATAACAAGCGCTATGGCCTGTTCTACATCGACTTTGAGACCCAGAAGCGCTATCCCAAGGCGAGCGCGTACTGGTACAAGAACGTCGCGGAGACCGGCCTGCTTATGGCCTAACTTCAGCCGCGTATCCCCTGTCGGCCGCATGCGAATCCCTCCACGGGTTCGCATGCGGCCTTTTTTGTTTTGGTTCGGCCCGTGCAGGCCGTTTGTCTCGATCTGTAACATGTAGCAGGGATTTTCAATCCTAACTGTTATAGATTTAGACGAACGGGCGACCAGGGCTGAAAGATCTCAATCTGTAACACGTAGCCCACTTTTAACCGTCTAACTGTTACAGATCGAGACAATCAGATAGTCAAATCCGAACTTTCCAAGCAGTTATGAAGCATGGTTTCTAGTTTTCGGTATCACGAACATACTTTCGGTATTATTTAATGGTATTATGATATCGAAAGTATGTTCGTGATACCGAGAGGAGCCGCATGCGCCAGTTCGATTACACCACAGTCCCAGCGGAACTCGAAGCAACTCCAATCACCAACCTCCTCCTCTCGATACGCGAGCATAAAGGCCGTCAGCTTGCTCTGAGTCAAGTCAAACCCGAGCTTCTATCGTCCCTAATGGAGGAGGCTAAGATCCAAAGCACCCAATCCTCCAACGGACTTGAAGGAATTGTTACCACCCAAAAAAGACTCAAAGCGATCATGGCGTATTCCGCCAAGCCAAGCTCCCGCGCAGAGGAAGAAATTGCTGGATACCGAGATGTGCTGTCGCTTATTCACGAGCAACACGATTCCATTCCCGTAACGCCATCGGTCATTCTGCAGTTGCATCGTGACCTCATGGTACACACAGCAATCTCGTATGGGGGCCATTGGAAAGATAGCGATAACGAAATCATCTCCATCGACGATCAAGGCAATCGATTTGTGCGCTTTAGGCCGCCTTCGGCCCTAGCAACCCCCGGACTTATCGAAGAAGCCTGTCGGTCCCTCAACGACGCCTTATCTCGTCAAGTTTGCGACCCCCTCCTTATATCATTCCGCTTCATCTTCGATTTTGTCAGCATTCATCCCTTCAACGATGGCAATGGCAGGATGAGCCGGCTCCTTACAACGCTGCTACTCGAAAAGACTGGATACGACGTTGCGCGTTACATCAGCATCGAACGACTTATTGAAGACAACAAGGCGCTCTACTACAACGCCCTCGCTGCAAGCTCCGCTGGATGGAATGAAAATCAAAACACCGAAGCACCCTTTATCCGTTTCATGCTCGGAACAACCCTGGCCGCCTACCGACAGCTCGAGCAGCGTACCTTAATTGAATCAAGCACTCGTCCCATGTCGAAGCAAGCGCGCATCGCCGTTCTATTTCAACAGAGACCCGGTGTCATTAAGAAATCCGACATCCGATCCAACTGCCCCGATATCAGCGAGGTTACCGTTAAACGAACCCTCGGTCAGCTTGTTAGTTGCAGCGCAATCGAAAAAACAGGAGCGGGTCGTTCGACGGGCTACATACTCAAAGACGTCCATGCTCTAGAACTATTCTTGCAATCCACATTACCCGATAGCGAGGCCGCAATAACAAAAGAGACTCCAAAGGATAAGCTCCTTGAACGTGTAAACCACGCCGAGGATGAAAGCAGAGAGGGGCTCTATGAAGACTACGATTCATTCTCAAGGGACATAAAGACGAAATACGGAGTCTAGTCATATCCCAGAATAGCCTCATCCTTGTTGCCCAAAGTTATTTACGCGTCATTGTAAAGCGGTACCCCCGCGCCGGCAGGGGGCAGATGCATCGCTTGCCGATCTTGCTGGAGTCGGCGATCAGATAGCGCGAGTCGGCCTTGCTAAAGGCGAGCTGCTGGATGCGGCCCTCTTCCATGTTGGACGTGGACACGTCGCCGTCCAGAATGCCGTTGGCACCGATAAACGCCGTGTCAATCCCTAGTGCGCGCAGGGTATCCTCGGCCATGGGGCCCACAAAGGCGGCGGTGCGGCGACGGTACATGCCGCCCACCGGGCACAGCTCGCAATCCTCGCGCGCCTCGAGCAGGCTAAAGGCCGAAAGCGAATTGGTCACATAGATGGAAGACAGTTTGTCGGTGACTCGGAGAGCGCCAATGCGATCTCACGACGGTTGCGCGCATTGTCTCAATTAGATACTCAACGAAATACGGCCCCGCAGCTCAATAAGCTGCGGGGCCGTACCATACACCGACGAATCAACGACAAAGTGCATCCACTATTTGGCCAGCTCCTGAACGATCCAGTCAATTGCACCTTCGGGATCGTTGGTAAGGTCGATATACTCCTTGCCCCTTGTGGTGAGCAGTTTAATTCCAAGGCGATCGGTATCGGCCTTCATAGCGTCATAGTACATGCGTGCCTGGGGCGCCAGAACAATCACGTTGTACTGATCCATCGTCTCATAGTGGCTTCCGTACGCACCGGACTGAGAAACCAGATCGATACCCTTAGCAGCGGCACCTTCGCGAAGAGCATTTGCCAAGAGAGTCGAAGTGCCGGCACCCTGGCAAAGCACAAGCACGCGGATCTGCTCCGCCTTGTCCTTTACCGCCTCGAGAGCTTTTGCGACATTTTCCTGTGCGGCAATAGCATCTGCATCCGAGGTTCCTGCAGTCTCCTTTGCAGACTCTTCCAAACAAAGCTGATGGTCATACGCCTTGCAGAACGGATAGTAAATCACAAAGTCAACGACCAACAGCACTGCCATCAATACGAGAGAACGCAGATCGAGACCCGTGGTGAGGAACGCACCAATTGGGCCGGGAAGCGCCCACGGCATGGTATACATGGGGGCGTTCATTCCAATGACGTCAATGAATAATTTACCGATAATGGCGTTGACCATAGGAGCCACTAGGAAGGGCACGAACATATAGGGATTGAGAACAATCGGCATACCGAAGATAACGGGCTCGTTAACTCCAAAAATCACCGGGATAATCGATGCCTTGCCCATGGCTTTAAGCTGCTTGGAGCGCATAAACATGATCAGGATAAAAGGAACGATGAACGTGCAGCCAGAACCGCCCAGACCGCCGATGAAGCTTGTAAAGTCCTGCGTGAGAGCAATTGACGGGTGTCCACCTGCTTGGAAAACCTCAAGATTGGTAACGGTATTGCCGTAGAGCGCAGCATTGATCGGACTCATGACAACCGAAGCACCGTGGATACCCATAAATTGGAAAAGCGCGACCGCGCCTTCGATAAGCGCCATGCCAGGATAGGTGTCGACCGCGGAGAACAGCGGCGAGATGAGAGCGGATACCAAATTGGCGAACGGCACAGCAAGCAGCTTGCGGCTCGCAAGATCGATAAAAGCGCACGCAAGGATCGAAAACCCAAATGCAAAGATATCGCGAAAACTCTGCGCAATAGAGCCAGGGACCTCTTTGGGAAGCTTGATCGTCACATTATGGCTAATGCACACCTTATAGATATTAACGGTCAAGAATGCGGCTACGAACGCAGCGAGAAAACCCTTAGTTCCCATATAGCCGGTTTCAAAAACAGATGTATCTGCTCCGCCAATCGAGACAACATCGTTCGTCACCGATAGCAAGAGCATGCCGCACATGGCACAAACCATGCACGAGGTGGGGTTGAGAGATTTACCCGAAGGCATGCGACGGTTCATCGACATGGCAAGTGAGCTCGCCGTGGTGCCGGCCACCATAATGCCAAGAAGTCCCATGGTATATGCATAGATTTTATTGAAGAAATCCAGCACCTCAGACGGAAGCGTGATGCCTACATAGGCAGGGAGCGTCGAAAGAAGAAGGAACAGGCTCGAGAACAGCACAATTGGCATATTCGAGAGAAAGCCATCCTTAATCGCCACCAGATAAATGTTCCTCGAGATTTTGTCGAAGAGAGGCTGGTGTTTTTCAAGGAATTTGACGATAGCGTCCATAACACATCCTTTCATGATTCCCGGGCACACAACGATTTATCCGGACTCAACCGTCGTCGTCCCCGTTTGTATCCACTTATGTAAGTGAATACGTTCTTGTGCGAAATGTAATATCATTTGCGCGATTTGTCATAACCAATTCTTTTTCCGCTTTGTCGATATGTCAAGAATTCAAATACTTATTCGGTGAACGGTAGTTGATTAATATAAGGTTTTCCCAGCTAAATGCTATTTTTTCCGAGCAGTACAATAAGTTTGCAACCGTTCACCGATTGGATATAACATATTGAATATATTGTTGTAACAATATTAGAGACAATGTCACAAGCCTGTCGTTCTAGTCAAAGGAAGTAACAATGCCCAAACGATTACTGAACATGTCCGCATCCGATTTTGCCGCCACGTCACCCATGGATCTAAAACAGGCAATTCTGGCTTCCGAGGGACGTACCATCATGGCGGAAAACGTACCCTCTTCCCAATTTCTCGGCGGCGTTACTAATGCCGAAATCGAACGTGCCGCAGGTGCCGACCTGCTTCTGTTTAACGCGCTCGATGTGTTCAATCCAGTTATTGCCGGTATTCCAGATGATCTCAATGAAAACCCGGTCACTTGGGTGAAGCGAGCATGCGGAAGGCCCATTGGCGTCAATCTGGAGCCAGTTGATAACGAGGCAGAGATGTCTGAATCCCGGACGGAAATCCCCATGGGTCGTCGCGTCTCTCCCAAGACCTTAGAAAAGGCTAACGAACTCGGATTTGATTTTATCTGCCTGACGGGCAACCCTGGAACCGGCGTCTCCAACGATGCAATCGCCCATTCGATTAAACTCTCCAAAGAGCATTTCAATGGCCTGGTCATAGCCGGAAAAATGCATGGAGCGGGCGTTGCGGAACCTGTCATGACGCTCGAAATTGCGCGCAAGTTTGTTGACCTCGGCGTCGATATCCTTCTCGTGCCAGCCCCCTACACCGTCCCTTGCTTCCAAGAAGCAGACCTGCGCGCCATCGTAGACTTTGTACGAGCCCACAACGTAGGCAAGTCAATTGAAGAGAAGGTTCTCGTCATGGCGGCGAACGGGACGAGTCAAGACTCCTGCGACAGCGAGACCATTAAGAAAATAGGCCTTGCAGCAAAAGCAGCCGGCGCTGACCTCCAACATATCGGGGACTCCATGAACGGTATTTGCCTGCCCCAGAATATCTTCACGCTCGGACAAGCCCTTCGTGGATACAGGCATCAGATCGTCATGCTGAGCCGCTCTGTGATACGTTAATGTTACCTTGCCCACGTTACATCCCGACTGAGGCAACCATCAGGTATAACCAACATGCAAACTGAGGCTCTAATGCTCGATACACACGAAAAACGGCCACTCTATTTACAGCTCACCGACGCGCTGCTCAAGCAGATCGTCGATGAATATCAAGCAGACGATAAACTTCCAACAGAAATGGAACTCTGCGACGAATACGCCGTAAGCAGAACAACCGTCCGACTTGCCATGAGTGAGCTGGAGCGTCGTGGAAGTATCTATCGAATCCAAGGTAAGGGATCGTTTGTTGCACCGAAACGCGTTAGCGAGCTCAATTCACTTTTAGACTTTGACTTTGCAAGCCATTGCGATGGCGTTGATCCGGATGCCATCACCAAACATTTCGGCGGCCTCACATCAGGTCGTCCAATTTCCGTAATGATGCTCCAACAATTTGGATGTCAAAGTCGCGATGAAATTCAGCGTCTTGAATTGACCTACGAACTTGAAGGCAGTTTCATAGGCGCTGATACGTTCTTCATTTCAAAGTCGCGCGTTCCGAATAACCAGTTAGATTTTCAGGCATTTAGCAGAATCATGGACGACTTGTCCAAGTCTATCCAATCTGTTAGGGAAAGCTATAGAGCACGTCAGCTTAGCGATTCCGAAGCCAGTAATTATGGTGTTGCAAAACTTCCGGTCATCGAACTGACTCATTATGCTTACGACTCCGGAGGCAAACTAATCTCAATTGTCTGCCGCACCGTCTTAACTGGGCGAATCCCTTATCAAAACTTTATTTTCAAGTCCTAATGTTCTTTTTCTTTTGTCTCGATCTGTAACACGTAGCCGAGTTATTAAGTCCTAACCGTTACAGATCGAGACAAACAAGGTAGACCCCACCGAATTGTCTCAATCTGTAACACTAAGACCGGTTTTGGACGTCTAGATGTCACAGGTTGAGACGATTTGATAGTGGAGTCCTCATTTGCGCGGCATATCGCGTAGCGCTGACGCGCTGGTTTCCACAATGACAGGAGGTAAAAGTCCTCCCGCATCGCCCGTTGGCAATCCCGTAGCGCTAGCTAGCAAATGACCTGCGTATGCTCCTCGATGGCGGCACGATCTTCGGCGGCGATGCCCGGCTCGCACACCACGGCGTCCAGGCTGTCCAGACGGCAGAAGGTATAGAAGTCGCGCTTGCCAATCTTGCTGGAATCGGCAATCAGATAGCGCGAGTCGGCCTTGCTAAAGGCGAGCTGCTGGATGCGGCCCTCTTCCATGTTAGACGTAGACACGTCGCCGTCCAAAATGCCGTTTGCGCCGATAAAGGCTGTGTCGATCCCCAGTGCGCGCAAGGTGTCCTCGGCCGTGGGGCCCACAAAAGCGGCAGTGCGGCGGCGGTACACGCCGCCCACCAGGCACAGTTCGCAGTCTTCGCGCGCCTCGAGCAGGTTAAACACCGAAAGCGAATTGGTCACAATGCGCAGGCGAAACGCCGGCAGCATCGAGGCCATCTGCTCAACCGTGGTGCCCGTGCCCAAAAAGATGGTCGAGCCTTCCTCGATAAGCTCCACAGAACGGCGCGCAATCTGCAACTTTTCCTCGGCATGCTTCGTGCGCTTTTCGCTGTGCGAATACTCATGGCGCAGCATAGCGTGTGGACGGCTCTGCGCACTGCGGGCTCCGCCGTGCACACGCTCGATCTCGCCCAGGCTCGCAAGCTCCTCAAGGTCACGGCGGATCGTCATATCCGAGACACCTAACGCATCCGAAATCTCCTTGACCGAGACCGTTCCCTGTTCCTCGAGCAGCTGCCGAACCTTATCCTGTCGCTCCGCTTTAATCACGATGAGTCCTCGCTGTTCCACGCTCACGTCAATTCAAACAATAACGAACAAATTGTATCAGACTCGTGCGCGTCAAAAATGAACACCCGCACAGCTCCAATCATCACTTTTTTGAGAAAAATACCCCCTGCTTTAGTGGGGTGTAGTGATAATCTCGCCTGTTCGCGCTACAGTTTGTCCGAAATACCTCGATGTTAGGAACCAAATGATCACTTCCGAGCTTTTCGGCACCGCGCCGTGCGGCACCTCCGTTCATCGTTACACCCTCAACGGGCCCGAGATCTGCGTTCGCATTATGGACTATGGCGCCACCGTGCTGGGTATCGATGTGCCCGACATTCCCGGCAACGTGCGCGATGTGGTACTGGGCTTCGATAAGCTCGAGGATTACTTTGACAACCCCGCCTGCTTTGGCGCGACCATCGGCCCCGTGGCAAACCGCACCGCGGGCGCCACGATCACCATCGACGGCACGGACTGGCACATGCCGGCCAACGAAGGCGTCAACAACCTGCACAGCGATCTTGAGCATGGTCTGCACAAGCGCGTATGGGACGTTGAGCTCGACGAGACTCACAACGCCGTGCGCATGACCACCTCGCTTAAGGATGGCGAGCTGGGCCTGCCCGGCAACCGAACCTTTACGGCTGTGTTTACCGTTACGCGCACCGGCGTCTTCCGCATCGAGTATGGTTGCGAGAGCGACCGCGCCACCTACGTGTCCATGACCAACCACACGTACTTTAACCTTGCCGGCCATAACGCCGGCATGGACTGTGAGCACTTCTTTATCGCCAACGCTGCCCACTACTTGCCCATTAACGAGCAGAACATCCCCACCGGCGAAATCGCTCCGGTCGAGGGAACACCGTTTGACTTTCGCGAGCTGCGCCCCGTCGCACCCGGCATGGAGGCCGACGACCCGCAGATTAAGCAGGCCCGTGGCTACGATCACTGCCTGTGCATCGATGGCTATCAGTACGGCCGCAACCTGCGTCGCGCCCTACATGTCGAGGAGATGTGGACCGGTCGTGAGCTGGACTACTACACCACCGCCCCGGGTGTGCAGCTCTACACCGGCAACTGGCTGGGCGACGAGCACGCCAAGGACGATGCCAACTATGGTTGGGGTGCCGGCTTTGCCCTCGAGGCAGAAATGTACCCCGACACGCCGCACCAGCCGCTGTTCCCGCAGGGCATCTTGGGCCCGGGTCACCCCTACAGCAATGTGATCGAGTACCACTTTATGAGGCACTAAGCTCACAACGCGACATCTCGCACAGCAGCGCCCGCCGGCACACCGCCGACGGGCGCTGCTTCATGCCTAAATCCTTCTTTTCGATGCCACCGAATTGGTGACATAACAAAACTATGCCGAATTACTACGATGAACCCACTATGTCCGACCACGCGCTGGTTTATAAAAAATTAGCAACTCGTCTACCTGCGGTTTTATTCTCTGCAAATTTGGCATGCTCGGCGATAAGCAATTCATCGTAGTAAACCGGCATAGTTTTGGCGGACAGCGCCACACAGATCCCCTACGAAGGCAAAATGATCCGTTTTCCTCCGTCCCCAAGGGATCAGTTGAACAGATTGCCGATGGGATCGGGGGCGGAACTGGGGAGATGGCGGATTTCTAGCTCTATACCGAGCTTTTGCAACTCTTTGAAGGCGGCGATGTCTGTATCGCCTACGGCAACGGCAGGCGTTGCAGAGCGCTTGCCCTCCCCCGCCCGCATATGGCCGATACTAATCTTGGTTATTGGCACACCGCCCTTAACCAGCGCGAGCGCATCGGAGGGTGAGGCCACCATGATCAGAATCAATTGGCGAGGCGTTGCGGTATGAATGATGTCGATGGCCTTTTGTACCGAGAAAAACCGCGTCCAAACGCCTTCTGGCGCCGCCACCCTCATGGGTGCCCATTGGCGCGAATCTGCCGCGATCTCATCGTTGACGATTAGGACAAGGTTGGAACCCACGGCTTCGTTCCACAGCTCAACGTCTTGTCCGTAAATGAAACGGTCGTCGATACGTGTGAGAAGGATCTTGGGTTGAGCCATGGCTGCCCCATTCTGTTTGAGACCCATACGAGCGGGACGTCGACCACCAACTCAACAGCTGGTCAAGCGCCAGATGGACGCCGCAGACATCACGCCTCTAATAATAGTGCATTTAAAGTGAGAAAAGCCGTCAGAACCCTTGCGCGGATGTGCGATGTCCCGTATCATAGACAGCCGTTGACGCCTCAGTTGCGCCATCACATGGCCGCCAGCGTAGCTCAGTTGGTAGAGCACCGCTCTCGTAAAGCGGGGGTCACCGGTTCGAGCCCGGTCGCTGGCTCCATTGCACAAGATAGCCGCCTTCGGGCGGCTTTTTTGTTGCCGATTTTGAGTGCGTGCGTGCCAATCCACGTATCGTAACGGCCTCAACCCCCCTACTCAAAAACAGAAAGCCCCGCCAACCGCAATCCCCAAAGGAACCGCGATCAGCGGGGCCCAAGCGCATTCCTCCAAGGGATAACGCTCGCAAAACGAACAGCTCAGCCGAGCGGCTCGTTACTCCTCCCAGTAAGCGTCTGCAAGCAGCTTAAAGCAGATCTTCTTGACCGGCTGCGCGCCATCGCCCGGGAACTCGAGCGTGGGCATGTGAGGCTCGCCGGCAACAAACAGCGCAAACTTGTCGTCAGCAAGATCGCCGGCGATCGAGGCGTCGGAATCGACCAAATCGTAGTCGTCCTTCTCGTCAAACTCCTGAACCAGCGTCAGGCTGCCCGTGGCAACCTTAAAGGCCTCGCGACCCTCGACGTCGATCTGCAGGTCGTGATAGCGCTGATGCGTCTCGTAGTGAGCCTCGGCCTCGGGACGCGTCGTGGGAGCCATGACGTTCGCAAAGACCTTGTCGCCCAGAATCGAATGGCTGCCGACCTCGAGCTTCGCCGGATCGTTCTCCTCGAGCCAGTCGATCAGCACGTCGAGGCCCTTGAGCATTCCACGGTACTCCTCGATATCGCCCAATGCACCGTAAATCATCTAAATCCCCTCTCGGATCGTTTCTTTGGCGGCTACTCGGCAAACGCATTACCGACGCTGTTGCCACCCACATGCGTCTCGACCAGGGTAAGGTCGGGATTGAACACGACAGTGTCGGCGTCGCGCCCCGGCATAATGCTACTGCACTTGTCGTCGACATGAGCTGGCAACCGATGCCGGGGCAGACGCCCAAGCTCTTACAGCTCGGTCACGACAACGCCGTTGTAGACCTCGTCCCAACGGTCCATGACCAGATGGCCGGTCATGGGATCCATGGCATTGAGTTTGCCGCAGGTGTTGGCGGTACGCAGCACCGTCTCGTCGTCGGCGCCGGCAGCAATCGCATGTGCGAAGCCGGCAATGGTCGAATCGCCAGAGCCCGTAGCGTTAACGGCGGGGATATCGGGGGTCTTGGCGCGGA
This sequence comes from uncultured Collinsella sp., assembly GCA_902496005.1. Classification (GTDB taxonomy): domain Bacteria; phylum Actinomycetota; class Coriobacteriia; order Coriobacteriales; family Coriobacteriaceae; genus Collinsella. The sequence goes on along the minus strand of CABUZI010000002.1, from coordinate 39,340 downwards.
ACGCACGGCCATTGTGGAAGCCAACTGAGCCGGCAGCGCCCATGGATACGACGACCCAGGGGATATCGGAGAAGCGGGCGTCAGAGGCGAGCGCGGAACGGAGCTCGTCCACATCGTCGGTGGTAAAGCTCGTGCCCAGAAGGCCGTTAATTTCGGTCAGGTTAGGCTTAACCAGCTCAGGCTTGACCTCGGACTTGAGCGCAGCCTCGAGCGAGGCGCCCGAGGTATCGAGCAGCACCTTGGCGCCGGCGTTCTCTGCAATGCCCGTGATCTTGGCGTAGTAGTCCGCCTCGACGCCGCGGGGCAGCGAACCCGAGATGGTAACGACATCGGCCTTGCTCGCAAGCTCGGCGAACTTGGCGGTAAAGGCATCGAGTTCCTCGGGGGCAATCGTCGGGCCGCTCTCGAGCAACTCGGTCTGGTTGCCAGCATGAAGGATATTGAGACAGATGCGAGTCTCGCCCTTGATGGGCACAAAATCATTCTTAATGCCGTTGGCATCCATGAGCTCGGCCATATAGGCGCCCATATGACCACCAAGCAGGCCGGTTGCCACGACATCGTCGCCCAGCTGGCCCAGGACGCGGGCCACGTTGAGGCCCTTACCGCCGGCGGTCTTTTCGGGCGTCACGCGGTTGACGTCGTCGATAATGAGCTCATCGAGCTGATAGCGCGTATCGACGGACGGGTTCATCGTAACGGTGAGGATCATTTCTAGCTCCTTATCTCGCAGGCTCCTTATGCCTTGCAAAACGAATTGGCTACATGCGACTACAGAATCTCGATTGTGAACGAGCGCACGATGGTTTCTTTGGGCTTGGCGATAAGGCAGCCGCGCTTGTGCTCAAGCACGTCGTCCTCATCGGAGCAGGTCGAAAGACCGCCCCAGGGCTCAACTGCCACAAAATCACCCTCGGGCTTGCTCCACACAATGAGGTACGGGAAGCCCTCAAAGCTCAGGCGAACACCCTTGTCCTCGCTCTTTTTGGAAAGCGTGACCTGACGGCTCTCGAGCACGTCAAAGATGGTCTCCGCAAAATCGAAGAGCTCATGTGACAGAGGCAGCGTCTTTCCCACCATGGGGTTCTTGGAGCGGTTGGTCACGTCAATCAAGCCAGTCGAGGGGACGGCAGTGCAAAGCTCAGCAGCCTCGTCTTTCTCAAAACGCAACTCGTAGTCCGTATAGGCCTCGCCCTCATCGAGCGGGCACCTAAAGCCGGGGTGTCCACCGATAAAGAACGGCATGTCCTCGGTGCCCTCGTTGGTAACCTCATAGGAGACGCGCACGGCGGCGTCCTCGAGCGTATAGCGGGCGACAAGCTTAAACGGATACGGATAATCGCTCAGCAGCGCGGCGTTATCCTCCGAAGCCAGGCACATCGCCAGCTCGTTCTCGCTCTGGCTCAGCAGCTTCCACTCCTGTTTGCGCGCAAACCCATGGCGGGCGAGCTTCACATGATGTCCGGCAAACGTCATGGCGCTGTTATCGCGCAAACCTCCGCAAATCGGGAAGCAAATCGGTGCCTGGCCGGACCACACGGCGGGATCGCCCTGCCACAAGTACTCGCGACCTCCAGCCTCAATCGAGGTAAACGAACCACCGGTCGTGGAGACCTTGATAGAAATCGAATCGTTGGAGAGAGCGTATTCCATTGTCCATCCTTTCGAACAACTGCTTTTTGCTCGCAAGAACCCGTCTCGGCCCTGACCAAAGGACAAACCCGCACGTTCATCGATGCGTCCGGTTTCCCAGCCATGCAACGGGGTACCATACAGACATTGATGCAATTACAGCTGAAAGGCCTTCTTATGCGAACCATCATCCTTTATGCCTCACGCCACCACGGCAATACGAAAAAGCTCGTGGACGCCATCGTCGAGGCGCACCCCGAAATCGATACCCTCGACGTGAAGTCACTCGGTAAAAACGAGTACCCCGACCTGCACGAATATCATCTGATCGGCGTCGCCACGGGCATCTATTACTCCGAGATCGACAAAGATATGGCGCGCGTGCTCACGAACGTGCTGCAGCCGCAGGACAAGGTGTTTGGCCTTATGACCTACGGTGGCAAAAACAAGTGGTACGGCAAGGATATCGATGGCATCTGCCGCATGAGGCAGGCCATCTTTATGGGCGTCTACGGCTGTCCCGGCTTTGATACGTGGGGGCCGTTCAAACTCACCGGCGGTGTCCAGAAGGGGCACCCAACTGCCGAAGAGATTAAGGGAGCTGTCGATTTCTTCGACAAAATCGAAGATGAGTACGGCGATATCATCGTCGAAGAGTACGCCAAGCGCGAGAAGCGTCTAGCATACGAAAAGGAGCATCCCGCGGGGGGTCTTGTGGCCGGCGTCAAGCGCACGGCAAAGAAGATCGCTAACAAGCTGTAACTGTTAAGGTGCTTTTGAGCGTTTAACCCATACGGCGGGTCCGAGCAGATTCGGGCCCGCCGTCTTTTTCTATCGTTACTCGGTAAAGGCGTTGCCGACGCTCTGGCCGCCAACATACGTCTCGACGAGGGTGAGCTCATGGTCGAACACGACAAAGTCGGCGTCGCGACCCGGCATGATGCTGCCGCACTTATCCTCGATGTGCGCGGAGCGTGCCGGCACCTCAGTTGCCATGCGAATGGCGATATCGGCGCTAGCGATGCCCCAGTCGACGATGTTCTTGACGCCCTGGGCAAGCGTGAGCACCGAGCCGGCAATGCTCTTGCCGTCGGCGAGCCAGCACAGGTTGTCCTTCATGATGACGTCCATGCCGCCACTGGTGTAGCTGCCCTCGGGCATGCCGCCGCAACCCAGGCAGTCGGTGATGAGCACCGTGTGCTGCCAGCCCTTTGCCTGTAGCAGCGCCTTGATGGCGGCAGGGTTTACGTGCTTGCCGTCACAGATGATCTCGGCGTAGGTCTCGGGCGTGGACATGGCAGCGCCCACGACACCGGGCTCACGGTGATGCAGCCCGCGCTGGCCGTTATAGGTATGCGTAAAGCAGCTGGCACCGGCGTTGATGGCGGCGATGCACTCATCGTAGGTGGCGTCGGAGTGACCGATGCTGGTCACCACACCCTTAGCGTTCAGAGCAGCCGCATAAGCAGCGGCACCGTCGCGCTCGGCCGCCATGGCGCTCTTAACGATGCGACCGCCCGCAGCCTCCTGCCACTGATCGAAGACCTCCTCGGAGGGATCGATAAGATAAGCGGGGTTCTGCGCGCCCACGTGCTTCATGGTAAAGAAGGGACCCTCCAGGTAGATGCCCTGAATGCGAGCACCGCAGAAGTCGGGGCCGCGACCCTCGTCCGCCTGAGCGATGGCGGCGCAGGCGTCCTTGATCTGCTCGACGCCATCGGTGAACGTCGTGGGCAGCCAGCTGGTGGTGCCGCGACGGGCGAGCTCGGTCGAGCTGATATCGATGCCCTCGGGATCGTTATCGGTAGTTGAGTGGTTGTAGAAGCCATGGATGTGAGTATCGACCATACCCGGTGCGATCCACGATCCCGTGTAGTCCTTAATCTCACAAGAGGGCTCGTCGGCCTGCCAGGCGCCAAAGACGCCATCCTCGACCATAAGATAGCCGCCCAGTTGCGGGCCTGCCGGCAAGAAGAACTTGTCAGCCTTAATTGCGTACGTGCTCATATGCACTCCTTGCTTCTAAAGCAGTTGACTTTAGTGATGCTTATACCCAGCTCACGTAAAACAAAAAGCGCCCGCCCGCCGTTATGAGCGGACGGGCGCCCTTACAGGGGGACGCGATTAAGCGGTGAAGGGGTGAATCGTCACGCCCTTAACCACGCGGTTGACCGTGCCGGTGGGGCTCGGCGTATCGGGTGTGTTGCCCACGCGCACGGAGTTGAGCAAGCTGATAGCCTGGGCAAACATCACGAACGGCAGAGCAAGGTAGCCCTCGGGAAGTGCCTCGTAGCCCTTAAAGGTGAAGGACTCACCCTCATAGACGGTGGCACCTTCCTGCTGAACGGCGATGGTGTGCTGAGCGATCTCGTCGCCACCGATCTCGTTGAGGATGTCGATGTCGTACTGACGGGTGTAGGCGTCGTTATTGACGAACACGAAGACGAGCGTCTTATCGTCGACGAAGGACTTAGGTCCGTGACGATAGCCCATGGAGGTGTCGTAGGAAGTAGCGACCAGACCGTGAGCGAGCTCAAGGATCTTGAGCTGACTCTCCTGGGCAAGGCCACCGAAGGAGCCAGAACCCAAGTAGGTCACGCGGTTGAAGTCGCCAGCCAGGTAATCGGCGATCTCGGGCTCACGGGAGATGACCTCCTCGCCCATCTTGGCGATGGTCTCGACCCACTCGGCCTTCTGCTCGTCAGAGGCAGTGTCGAAAATAAGGGTGGAGAGCAGGGTCATGCAGGAATAAGAACCGGTCATGGCGAAGCCCTTGTCGTTGGCGCGCGGAATGAGCAGCGTCAGCGCGTTGGGATCATCGGCAGACTCGACGGCGAGCTTGCCCTCGGGAGCGCAAGTGATGTTGAGGAACTTAACGTTGTGGACGAGCTCCTTGGCAACGGCAACGGCAGCAAGGCTCTCGGGGCTGTTGCCAGAGCGGGCAAAGGAAACCACGAGCGTGGGATCCTCGGCGCGCAGGAAGTCGCGCGGGGCGCTCACGATGTCGGTCGTGGCGATGGGCTTAAAGTCGTAGAGATCAGTGTTGCCAGCGTGACGCAGGTACGGGGCGCAGGTATCGCCAACATAGTCGGACGTACCGGCACCGGTGAAGACAACGGACAGACGGCCCTCGCCCATAGCGCGAGCCTCGGCCAGGAAGGCCTCGATGGCCTCCTTGTTCTCGCGATAGATGTTGAGCGTATCACGCCAAAGCTCGGGCTGCTGAGCAATCTCGGCCGTGGTGATCTGGGCGCCGAGCTCGGTGAGCTCCTCGACACTCTTCTCGAACATTTTTAATACCTCTCTCTAGAAGTAATCCTCTGACGTGCAATTATACACTTCGGTTGGTTATCTGGTAGTAACCAGTTAAATGCAAAGAATCATCATATGGAAACGATGCGGACACTAATCGCTACGCTGGTGGTAAACCTTGTATTTAAACTGATCGGCACGAGCAACCGAGAGTGTGTACTCCACAACCTCGTTTGACTCGTTATACGTAGTCCTGACCAAATCGAGCACAGGCGAGCCCTCGACAATTCCCAAAAGGTGGGCGTCGGTGGGACGGGCTATGCTCGCATAGAACTCCTCTTCGGCCACGCGTATCTTTTGCTGAAAGTCTTGCTCAATCACATCGTAAAGCGGCTTACGCTCCAGCAGCGGTCGCTTTAGGGACAAAAATTGACGAACTGGTAGATAGCTGCGTTCGACCATCATGGGCATGTTGTCGGCAGAACGAAGGCGCTTAAGCTTAAAAATGCGATCACCGATACGCAATCCCATATGCTCGGCCAGATTTTTATCGGCCTCCATCTCGCAAAACTCGAGAATCGTGGTCTCGGGGTCGCGACCCATCGCGCGCATCTGCTCGGTAAAGCTGTAGGACTGCATAAGATTGGTTGCCTTTGCCGAACGGTCGGTCACAAAGGTACCGCGACCGTGCTGCCGAACCACCAGTCCTAAACGCTCCAGTTCCTGCAGAGCCAGGCGTACCGTAGTACGCGAGAGACCATAGCGCTCCGAAAGTTCGCGCTCGGAAGGAATCATGTCACCGGCGCGATATTCATGGTCGATCTTTTCGGTCAGAATATCGACCAGCTGATCGTACAGCGGTTGCTTACGCGCTCCGATCGCCATCCTATCCTCCCTTTTGCTCGAATTCGGCTAACTACCTAGGGTGTTTAGCATTATCTGTCTGCCACACCCGAATCATCAAGAAAACAAAAGCCGCGCGCTCTTTCGAGCACGCGGCTTTTAACATACACATGGCTTAAGGGGTCGGGGTGTGAGCCGCGTAGGGACACACCCCTCAAGCTAGAGCCTTACCAGATGCTCGGCCAGAGACCAAGCGGGCCAGCGCCCAGGATGCCAAGGACGAAGAGCAGGAGAATGCCCTTGGTCGGGGTCCAGCTGTGCTTAGCGAACATGTAGTAAAGCAGCAGCGTAAGCATAAGCGGGACGAGCTTCGGGACGATGGTGTTGAGGGTGTCGGCAACAGAGAAGTTGACCGGATCCTCGGTGACGGTAGCGTAGGTCACGGACTCCATGCCGTTGCCCAGATCGGCGACGCCGCACTTGACCTCGTTGCCGTCTGCATCGGTGGCGGTGAGGGCGTTGCCGTCCTCATCGGTCATGGCGATGGTACCGGCCTCAGCGGTCTCGGTATCGATGCCCTCCATACCGGTGAAGTTCTCGGCCTCCTTCTCGGAGACGATCACGGTAGTAGGGGCAAGGCCACGGGTGGTGCCGTTGGGGATCTGGAGGTTGATCTGGGTGCCACCCATGGTGACGACCAGGCAACCGACGACGAAGACGCCCATGATGGAAGCGGCACGCGTGAAGGCCTGCATGTTGGCGGTCAGAGCGTCAATAGCGCTGGTGCCAAGCTTGTAGGACCAGTTCATGAGCCAGAAGCGCAGAGCGAACTGGACGGCGTTGAAGATCACCAGGAAGATGATCGGCGCAGCGGCGTTGCCGTTGATGGCCATGTTGGAGGTGATGCCGGCCGTGATAGGCACGAGCGTCAGCCAGAACAGGGCGTCACCGATACCACCGAGCGGGCCCATTGCGGCGACGCGGACGGCGCGGATCGTGGGGATGTCAACCTTGTTCTGCTCGAGCGAAAGCACGATGCCCATAACAAAGGTGACGAGGAACGGGTGGGTGTTGAAGAACTCCAGGTTGTGGCTCATGGAAGCCGCGAGGTCGTTCTTGTTGGTGTGGATCTTCTCCAGACCGGGGATGATGGAGTAGAGCCAGCCAGCGGCCTGCATACGCTCGTAGTTGAACGAGGCCTGCAGGAAGCAGGAGCGCCAAGCCATCTTGTTGAGGGTCTTCTGGTCGAGCTGCGGAGCAGGAGTGAGATCCTCGTAGTGCTCCGGGATCACATACTCATTAGATGCCATCTTCGAAGTCACCTCCGTCAGAAACAGCTGCACCCTTCAGCTCGGTCTGCTGCTGGAAGTCCCAGAAAGCGATGCCGAAGCCGATGAGAGCGAGGATGAGCAGAGCAGGGGTTGCCAGCGAATCGTTGGCAACGGTGATGAGCGCGAGGCCAAAGCCCATGAGGAAGAAGCCCCACATATCGCGGTTCATCATAACCTTGAGCAGGACGGCGAAGCCGACGAAGCGCATCATGCCGCCTGCAGCGGACAGACCGGTCTGCAGCCACGTCGGGATGGCAGAAGCGATGGTCTGACCGATGGTAGCGCCAGCGATGAAGAACAGGGTGACGACGACAGCGAAGATCAGGCCGAGCAGAGCCATGGCGAAGTAGTTCAGGCGCTCGATGCCCTTGGTGTCCGCGTTGTGAGCCATGTTATCGGCCGTGGACATAAGCGGGGACATAAGCGTGAAGACCAGGGTAACGCCAAGCTGGCCAAGCAGAGCGAACGGAATGGCGAGGCCGACTGCCGCGTTGGGCTCGAGGCCCGTGGCGATAGCGAGAATGGCTGCCATGATGCCGCCGATGACGGCGTTAGGCGGCTGAGCGCCTCCGATCGGCATGTTGCCGATCGTCATGAGCTGATAGGTACCACCCACGAGAAGACCGGTGTTGAGGTCGCCAAGGATAAGACCGATGACGGCGCCGGTGACGATGGGCTGATAGAGAGACTCGAGGAAGTCAAACTGGTCGATTGCCGCGATGAACGTGACAACGAAGACCAGAGCGATCTGGATGATCGAGTATTCCATCTTGCTCCTCCTTTCAAAATGTATGTACGCACTTTGGATATCACGTACAGAACGTCAGGGTTTCACTCCTGACAACGTGGATCACGAGGATTACGAGAAGAGCTTGCTCGTGTCCTCAACAGGCGTGCTCGGAACGCGCCTGATCTCCAACTCCACCCCCAATTCCTGCAGCTCTTTAAACGCAGCGACATCCTCGTCGTTAACTGCGACGGAGGTGGCGACTTGGCGCTTTCCTTCCGACATGTGCATGTTGCCGATGTTTACCTTCTTTATAGGCACACCGCCCTTGACGAGCGTAAGCACGTCTTCCGGTGTTTCGGCCACGATGAAGATCTTCTGGCGCGGGCTCGCCTTGCCAATGACGTCGATGGTCTTCTGCAGGGAGAAGAAACGCGTAGCGACGCCGGCGGGAGCGGCCATCTTCATGAGGTTCTGGCGCATGGTGTTGGACGCCACGTCGTCGTTGGCGACGAGGATGAGGTTGGAGCCCAGAGTGGAGTTCCACTGGGTGGCAACCTGACCATGAACCAGTCGGTTATCGATGCGGGTAAGAAGAATGTTGGGTTCTGCCATGTTGATCAGCTTCCTTTCGATATTTGCTGACGACAGTTACTTGATCTCCTGAATCGCGTAACGCGAAACATCTACGACGGCTCCGGATCGGACTTTGATCTGGACCTTCTCGCCTTCGAAGCCTTTGACGGTTCCGTAGATACCGCCGGCGAAAAGAACCTCCTGACCTGGCTTGAGCTCGGTGTGCAGCTCCTTGAAGTACTTCTGCTTCTTCTTCATGTTGATTTGCGACCAGATGGTGTAAATCAAGCCCATGATGACAAGCAGGCCTAAAAGGGCGACCGAGGAGCTCAGGACGTTGGCTCCGAAATCGGCCATTAAATGCCGTCCTCGTCGCCGAAGATATCCTCTTCCTCGGAGCCGGCAACGGATGCGACCGTCTGGGCGGTGACGCCCGTCTGGCCAACGGTCACGGCCTGCTCGCCAAGCTCGGCGAGCGTGGCATTGCCGCGGAGGAACAGAAGCTCAATAACCATGGGAAGGTTGGTGCCAGTCAGAACCTCGACGTTGTCGACATCCTGGGCAATCATCATCGACTGGTTGAACGGGGTGCCGCCAAGCAGGTCGGTAAAGACAAGCACGCCATCGCACTCCTCGCGCATGGCGGTAATAGCGGCGCGGAGATCCTCACCGTAGGATGCGGCCTGGTCGCCCTCAAAAGGAACGACGGTAAAAGCAGGCTGGTCGCCGGCAACCATAGCGATAGCGCTTGCAAGACCGGGTGCGAACTGTCCATGACCGGTAAGAATAAAGCCAACCATTCAAATTTCCCTTCCGAAGGTGTGTACGATCTGAGTCCGATGATTTTCGGAAGCCAGCGGGCGCTCGCCCTTAAAGCTTCTTAGAAAGCGTTCTTTGAAGACCAGTGGTTTCTAAACTGGTAGTAACCACGTGACGTGTTGTTGTCACTATATCACCCCAGAAGAGGTCGCTTTCGTTGATTCATACGGTAAAACGTTTTTGCACCGCTCACGGTGATAAATCGACCGTTTACCGGTCGTTAACACTTCTACCTGCGGTTTTGAAACCGTTTCGAAATGCTTTGGCAAAAAATCTGATCTTTTCCTGTGTCTAAACAACGTAGGGCGGCTAAAAATAGCGTGTAGAAAAATTGCAGGTCATTGTGAAGATATGTGAATTGGTCTTTTTGACTTAATACCAGTTAGAACCAGTTTTGAGATTATCGGTGAACGGTAGTTTTCGACCGTTCACCGGTTACTTGCAATCGTTTGCAGCTGTTTTCCCATATGAATTAGGGGAACCCGATGGAGCGCTTGCGCGATCACAGGAAATTTTGGCATTTGTCCTTATCCCCCACGCGCCAAACTCCGGCATCCAAAATGAGCTAATAGCTCACGCTAATCGTTTTCAATCATTACATACTCAGTATCCGTAATTATTTATCGTTTGTCATTAATTCTGATAAGATACAAGTATCATCCAAAACGCCGATTGGAGGGGTTATGGTCCATCGAAACGCATCTATATCGAATGAAACCATCAGCCGCGAACAGACGGTAGCCAAACTGAGGAAGCTCGCTCGCATCTGCAAATGGGCCACGATCTGCATTACCACCGCGCTCGCTCTGGGGCTCCTCGCAGTCATTGCGATTGACCTTCTACTCATATTGCCTGGCCTCTCCCAAGGCTCGTGTCTCCAATCCGTAGAACTTCAAGCCGGCGAAGGGCCGTGCCTTGCTATCGTCGGTACCGATGCGCAGGCCCCACTTATGCTCGTCGCACACGATGGTCACACTGCCACAGGGAGCCTCTTGATGACATGCCTCGCGCTTACCATCGCGATAAGCGTGCGCAGGCTTTTCCTCAACATTGAAAAGGAAGGCAGGCCCTTTGACCTTGAATGTAACCAGACACTTCGTCGAGTAGGACATTTATTCCTTATCGGCGGCGTTGCCGTGAGGCTTCTTGGCGCCGTAATCACGGGAATGATACTCTCAGGATTTGGCGGCAGCTTTACGGATGCGTTCGTCGGCCAGTTATTCGAGCCCTCCATGCTCTTTGCAGGCCTGATTATTTGCCTGATTGCCAGCATCTTCCGCTACGGGTATATCCTGCAAAAGCAAGATGACGAGTTGCTCTAGGGGAAATCCATGATTATTCTGCGGCTTGACCGCATGCTCGCCGAACGCAAGATCTCATCCAAAGAGCTTGCGGAACGCGTGGGCATCTCCCAGGTCAATATGTCACGCATTAAGACGGGCAAGGTTTCTGCCATACGTTTTTCAACTCTTGACGCGATATGCCGGGCACTCGACTGCCAACCAGGCGATGTACTGGAATATATATCCGACGATGAAGCCGATAGCCTTTTTGGGCTTAAAGATGAATAGTCATAATTAAGCCGTCAATCACGCCCTCAACGCAAAAAGCCCGCTAGAACGTTGTCCGTTCTAGCGGGCTCAATCAGGTAGATCGGTTAGCGCGCAGTAGTGCAGGCAAACCTTACGCAAACAGGCCGTAGATGCTGATGTTGGCCTTGGCGTAGAGGCCGTTCGCATACTCGGTCCACTTGGAGCTGGCGCTCGAAGCCTGCGAGGAATACTGCTGATAAGCAGTGTAATAGGCGGTCATGGCTTGCTTATAGGTAGCGCTATCGGCCGTAAAGGCATCGTCAGCGAAGGCCTTGGCATAGGTGCTGTCGGCATCCTTCCAGGCGCCCTTCTCGCTATCCCACTCGTCACCGGCAAGGTTGATGATGTAGTCAGCGTAGTCCTTGCTCGCGGTCTCCTCGTTGCCGTCAGCAGGCTCGGTCGGGGCGGTCGGCATGCTTGCGGAGCTGTCGCCGACCTTCTTCTTGTAGAGCTTCTGCAGCGTCGCGGACTGACGGACAATCTGCTTGGCCTGATCCTTGGACACGCCGTACTGCGTGGCCATGGTCTTGTAGTCGGAGGTGCCGATGGAATCCTCGGCGTACTTCTTCATCTCCTTGGAAGAGACGGTAATGCCCTCGTCCTCGGCAGCATCGAGCAGGATCTTGTTGCGCACGTAGGACAGGATAACGTCGGCAGACGGAGCGGTGTAGTTGCCATCGCTATCCTTGACGGTGTCGAGGCTGTACTGGCTCTCGATGGCCTCGCGCGCGGTGATGTCGCTCTTCTTGCCGTTGTAGCTGTAGCTTGCCACGGTCGAATCGAGCTGGTCCTCGGTGAGGGTCGCCGAGCCGACGCCCTTGCCGCCAAAGCCGCCATTGCCAATAAAGAAGCCGACCATCGCAGCGATCACGACTGCAACCACGAAGGCGGCAATCATCGTCTTCTTGTGCTTGGATGCATGGTCGTCTTCGTCGGAGTCGTCCTCGTCTTGCTCCTCGGGCATCAGGTTCTCGTCAGCGGCATCCGCGGCAATCTGAGCCTCCAGGCGGGCGTCCTCCTCCTCGGCGGTCGTGCCGGCAGCAATGTGCTCGGCAGACGTACCGGCGACCAGATCGATCTTCTCTTCCTCATCACCGTCGGGGCCTTCGCCGCGCTCGATGATCTGGATACCGTCGATCTCGTCCTTCTCGTCCTTCTTTTGAATCAGACCCATATCAGTTACTCCTTGTTAGGAAACATAGTCCGCAATAGAATACGCCCGACAGAGCGCCGGGCGTATTGATTCTTAGGTTATACGCAAACACTTAAGTACTATTTAGGCGTTTGCAGCGTGCATACCTTAGGCCAGGTGCGCGATAACGGCATCGGCAAAGGCTTGCGTGCCCACAGCACCCTCAACGGAGCCGGTCTGGGCACGACGAACGTCGCCGGTAACCTGCTCACCCTCGTCGAGCGTGGCAGAAACGGCGGCGCGAATGCGATTGGCCGCATCGTTCTCGCCCAGGTGATCGAGCATCATAGCCGCAGACAGAATCTCGGCCGTGGGGTTAGCGATATCCTGGCCAGCGATATCGGGCGCGGAGCCGTGCGTTGCCTCGAAGATGGCGCAGTCGGCACCGATGTTGGAGCCGGGGGCCATCCCTAAGCCGCCCACCAGGCCGGCGCACAGGTCGCTCACGATATCGCCGTACAGGTTGGGCAGCACCAGGACATCGAAGTCGTTGGGGTTCTGGACCAGACCCATGCAGGTGGCGTCGACGATCTTGTCGTTGAACTCGATATCGGGATAGTTGGCGGCCACCTCGCGCGCCACGCGCAGGAACAGGCCGTCGGTCGCCTTCATGATGTTGGCCTTATGCACGGCCGTCACCTTTTTGCGGCCGCAGCGGCGGGCATACTCAAAGGCATACTCCACAATGCGGCGGCTCTTGGCGATGGAGATCGGCTTGATTGAAATGGCGGAATCAGCGGCGAAGGTCTTCTGACCCGAGCGCTCGACAAGCTGCGAGAGCTCCTCAACCTCGGCAGCGCCCTCATCGAACTCGATGCCGGCGTAGAGGTCCTCGGTGTTCTCGCGCACGATGACCAGGTCGACGTCGCGGAAGCGCGAGCCGTCGCCCGGCTGCGACAGGCAGGGGCGCACGCAGGCGTACAGGTCGAAGTGCTTGCGCAGTGCCACGTTGACGCTGCGGAAACCCGTGCCGACCGGCGTGGTGATGGGCCCCTTGATGGCAACCTTGGTCTCGGCAACCGCGTCGAGCACGTGCTGGGGAAGCGGCGTGCCAAACTCGTCCATGACGCCGGCGCCGGCCTCCTGGACGTTCCAGTTGATCTGGACACCGGTGGCCTCGACCACGCGGCGCATGGCCTGCGTAATCTCGGGACCGATACCGTCACCGGGAATCAGGACTACATCGTGCGCCATAATCTGTTACTCCTCGTCTTCGGCGTCGTCAGATTTTTTAACGCTAGCACGCTTCTTCTTTTTGGAGAGATCCAGGCCAAAACGTTTAACAAGCATTTCGCAAATCTCGCTCGAACGGGCCTTGAGATAGCTGCCCTTGCCGTTCTCGGCGTCGAACTTAAGGCGCAGCGCGAGCTTCTCGGCGACCTCGGCGTCAATCCCGCCCTGGCCAAACTCGTACAGGCAACCGAGCATATCGCGATACTCGAGGTCGCCGTGGTAGCACTGGATGGCCTCGTCCAGGATGGGCCAAGCCTCGCGCGAGCGCTCGACGCTCGTGGCGCCCCACACGCACAGCAGACGGAAGGCGGCATAGCGCAGCGTGGAGGAAATCTCGTCGAACAGCGCGGTCTCGGCGCCCTCAAAGGCATCGCCCAGCTGCTCGGGGCAGGTGGTGGCGAGCGCCGCCAGGGCATCGAGGGCCTCCCAGCGGGTCTGAGCCTCGGGGCGGTCGAGTGCCTCGATCAGCGCGGGCACGCAGGGCACGACGCGCTGTGGATCGCGCTCGGCGAGCAGGTGCAGCACGCGGGCGGCAAACTGGCGGATACGGCGCGTGGGGCAGCCGAGCTCCTTGACCAGACGGTCGACGGCGTTCTCGTTCTCCTCTGCCAGCTGAAGCTGTGCCAGCTCCTCATCGGTGAGCTGTTCTTCCTTGTTTTCTGCCATAGTTACCTCTTCTTACTATTTCTTAGCGTGCTTGCCAGCACCCTTGCTGTCATCGGTGACCGAGATGAGCTGTCGGTCGGCCGCGCCATTGTGACGCGCGCGGCGGCGCTCCTCGGCGTCGCCTGCATCGGCGGCGGCGCGGTGTGCCTTGTTGACGTTAAAGACCTCGTCGTGCTTGCGCCACGGGCCGACGGACTCGCCAAAGCTCATCTTAAGGCCGGCGATAAAGCCGCCGAGCCAGCCGATCGGCGCAAACTGCACCAGCGGGAACAGCGAGAACACCCAGGTTAGCAGGACGACTGCCGCCGCACCTACAAAATTGGCGATCCAGTAGTCGCGTTTGGTGATGACGCGCTTTTCGCACGCCCACTGGCCGCACAAAAAGCCGATGTAGATCGCAAAGAGAAAGAGCACCAGCGCAAGCACCACGAACGTCCAGCTCATGGTCGCTACTCCTCGTGATGGTGGCCGCAGCAGCACTCGTGGCCGTCGTCATGGCCGTGGCCGCCGCAGCACTCGTGGTCCTCGCCGTGGTGGTGGCCGCAACCGCACTCGTGGTCGTCGCCGTGCTCGCCGCAACCGCAGCCGTCCTCGTGGGCACCATGCTCCTCGGGGCGATACTGCGACCAGTCCAGACCGGCGGCGATGGCGTCGGCCTCCTCCTTGTAGAGTACCGTGATGGCCTGGGTGCCCAGCTTGGCGCCACCGATGGCGTCGAGCATATCGTAGAGCGTAAAGGCCACGTCGGCACCGGGCAGCGCGAGCTCGCGATCGTCGGCGTAAGCGAGCGCCAGGCGCAGGTCCTTAATGAAGTGCTCGACCATAAAACCGGGCTTGTAGTCGCCGTCGAGCGCCTTGGGCGCCAGGCTCTCCATGGCGCCGGACTTGCCGGTGCCGCCCAGGATCATCTGGCGGGTCTTCTCCAGGTCAAGACCGCTCAGCTCGGCAAATGCCATGGCGTCCGCCATGCCGACCATGCAGGCGCCCAGCGACACCTGGTTGGCGAGTTTGGCAGCCTGGCCCTTGCCGGCGTCATCGAAGCAGCAGATGTTGGCCGCAAAGGTGGCAAGGATGTCGCGGACCGGCGCGATGTCGTTCTCGGTAGCACCCACGATAGCCGTGAGCGAACCGGCGATAGCGCCCGACTCGCCGCCGGTGACGGGGCAGTCAAACGCCATGCGACCAGAAACCTGGGCGGCCTCGGCAATGTCACGGGCAAGCTCGGGCGAGCTCGTGGTGAGGTCGATCAAGACCGCACCCGGCTTGGTGCACGCGAGCAGGCCGTCGCCCGCCAGGTAGAGCTCCTCAACCTCGGAGGGATAGCCCACCATGGTAAAGACGACGTCGGCGTTCGCCACGGCATCTGCCGGCGTATCGGCCCAAGCGGCACCGCGCTCGATAAGCGCGGCAGCCTTGGACTTGGTGCGGTTGTTGACCGTGACGGGATAGCCGGCATCCAGGATGTGACCGGCGATGGGGGCACCCATAATTCCGGTGCCGATAAATGCGACAGAGAGCTTGTTTGCCATGAAACCTTTCCTTTTGGGTTGGGTGTTGTTACCAGGTTGAATACTCGGTGCCAGCGTTTGGGCAGTGAGTTGGGATCGATTGCGGCCGCAGCGCCTGTCTACTGACCGCGCACGCGGCGGGCGATACGGTCGGAAAGCGACGCCTTGTCGGCGCGGTTCTTACCCCAAAACGCGCAGGCCACCATGCCGGGGCCCACGTGCGAGCCAATGGTGGGACCCACGGAGCCGCGAATGATCGTAACGTCAGCGCAGCCCTCCTCCTTGCGGATGGCGGCTTCGAGCCAGTCGCCGTCCTTCTCGGCATCGGCCGTCATGATGGCGATGGGCATGGTGCGGTCGGGCACGTAGTTCTCGCGGAACGACTTGAGAATGGACTTGAGCGCCTTCTTGCGGCCGCGGTTGACGCCGATCAGCGACAGCGAGCCGGCAAGGTCGTAGGAGAGCTCGGGCTTGACGTCGAGCTTTGCCGTGAGCTGCGCCGCCGCGGGCGGAATGCGGCCGCCGGCAGCCAGTGCGTCGAAGCTCTCGAGCGTAAAGTAGCCGTGGACGTAGGTCTTTGCCTCGTTTGCCCAATCGACCAGCTGCTTGGCGGTCAGTCCCGCCGAACGCTGGCGCACGGCCTCGAGCGCCAAGAGCGCGCCGGTCGCGCAGGGCAGAGCGTTGTCGACCACGTACAGTTCAAAATCGGGATACTCGGCGCGCACGGCATCTGCCGCCTGGCACGCGGAGTTGTAGCTCGACGACAGCGCCGAGGTAAAGCACAGGTAGACCGTGGGCGTGCCCTCTTTGGCGCACTCGGTAAAGAACTCGATATAGCGACCGAGCGACACAGCCGAGGTGGACACGCGGGCACCAGCGCGCATGCGGTCGTAAAACTCCTTGGGCGTGATGCTCGACCAGATGTCATCCGTGCGCTCCTCGCCATCGATAATGAAGGGGAAACCCAGGATATCGACATCGAGGTTCGCGGCGACCTCGGGGCTAAAGTCGCAGCAGGTATCGACGACGATGCGGCAACGGTCCGAATGACCGGTAGATGCGGCCTTGTCCATCAAAGCGACTCCTTACGTAAAAAGGCGGCCACCCGCATGGGATGGCCGCCAACCGTTAACTCATGCAAGTTAACGTATTTTACTCGTCAAGTGTTTCGATGCGGGGCTTGATGATGCCATATCCACCATTCTTACGGTGATACACCACATTGATAAGGCCGGTCGTCGCGTTCTCGAACACGTAGAAGTCGTGGCCGAGCAGATCGGTCTGCACCAGCGCCTGCTCCTCAGTCATCGGGGTGACGTCGATAACCTTCTCGCGGACGAGCAGGTCGTCCTCCTCCTCGGGCAGCAGCAGGTCGGCCAGATCCTCGACGCGCTCGACCGGCGCGACATCCGCGGCGCTGGCACCGCCCTGGCGGTTGTCCACGACCTTGGTCTTGAACTTGCGCAGCTGGCGGGTGACCTTATCGGCGGAGAGGTCGATGGCGGCGTACATATCTGCACCGTGCTCGGCAACGCGAATCACCGAACCGCGGGCACGAACCGTGACCTCGACGATTGCCGGGTTGGGGTTCGAGGGGTTCTTCTCATAGCGAAGTACAACGTCGACCGTCATGGGCTCGATATCGAAAACCTTGAGCGCCTCGCCGATCTTCTCATCCACATGCGCACGCAGAGCATCGGTTACCGTCGTCTTGCGTCCAGAAACCTTGATATCCATACGTGGCTCCAATCTGCCTCGGGGACTTACTGTACTGGCTATGTACCCATTGCCGTGCATTTAATCACGCGGATTCCTAAAGACCCGAATAACGATTGCTTGATACCGCATACCGAAGTCTCGCACTTTTCTGTGGCAAAGTGCGCTATAGGAGGGGGCCGGCGGCTTTGTATTTGGTCCCGAAAATTGGCTTTGACCTGCTGATTTTATTGGGATGAAAAAGCCGGGCTCCCCCATCGGGGAAGCCCGGCAGTGCGTGTTGAAACCGTGAAGAGGTGTCCTTTCCAACGTATAGGAGACACCACCCCTAGCAATAACTAGCTATTGAGTTTGTTAATGTCGTCGTCGGTGATGGTGCCTTCCTGGCTGGACGATTTGTCCTCGGAGGATGCGGTCTCATTGTTGGAATCGGAGGACTCGCTGCCGGAGGACATGGTCTCACTGGACTCAGAGTCACCCGGCTGCACGTTAGCGCCCGAAACCGTCTTAGTGGTGAGGTCGTAGGGCATCGTGCCATACCAGACAGAGTGGACCGCCTCGAGCGTGCCGTCGGCCGTAATACCGTCGAGGGCATCGCTCACGGCACGGCACAGTTCGTCATTGGACGAGAGGCCCGCAACACCAAGCGTCGAGGGCGCCTCAAGCGCACCGACATAGGAGACCTCGCTCATCAGGCGTGCAAGGTAGCCGCCAGCCGTGGAGTCGCAGATCACATAGTCGACCTCGCCGGACTCGAGCGCCTCAAAGCACTCGTTGATGTTGGAGTAGGTCTTTTGGTTGGCGGTAATGCTCTGCTTGGCAAGCGCCTCCTGCGAGGCCGAGGACATCTGGACACCCAGGGTAGACGTGTTAAGGGTATCGGTGGAAACGCTTAGCGACCCACCATCGCTGGTTTTACCGAACACAGAAGCGGCATCGTACAGGCAGGTGCCGAGCGAGCTAACGTCCCCGTCTGTGGAGTTGATCTCGCCGATAAAGATATCAGCCTTTTTGTCGCCGAGCGCGGAACCTGCCGAGGACGCATCGACAAAGGCGACCTTAAGGCCCATGCGGCTTGCGAGGGCGCGGGCGGCGTCGACCGCATATCCCGTGAGCTCGCCGTCGGCGCCCTGCATTGCCTGCGGCGCATCGGAAGTATCGAGGGCGACCGTCAGGGTTCCGGGAGTGACCAGGGCATCGTCCGACACCGCCGGCGTGACGGTCTCGTACTCGATCTGGTCGATCGTGGGAGTCGTGAACGTAGACAGCGGGTTGAACGCGCATCCGCTCAGGCCCAAAACGGCGATGACCGCTGCGGCCCCAGCACCTAACCGAGCCGCGTGCATCAAGCTGCCCCTCACCATGTCCACTACCCTGCCTTCTGTGTCGTATACGATCCGTGCGTTGCGCGGAATATCAGGTTGTTCCCACCAGCTGACCTGGTATTTGACCCCACACTTGCGCACCGGGGTGTTTGCTCGGGAGGCCGCAGCCACCTTCACGACTGGCCCGCTCGCCCGCGAGGCGGTATTGCCCCAAAGAAAGTAGAACGGACGGTGCGGCTTACATCTAGGACGCGCCATGATCGCGCCGCGCGCACGCGGTCGCTTACGTGGATCCCTTTGACCGCGTCTGTCTTGGACTAGGACGGGCATTTCGTCCGTCCGCAACCACAGCCTGGTAGGAACGAAGCGCATTATAGCTAAGTTCAAGCTAAAGTTTAAGGTTAGGGGCGTCATTCGCATCTCGAGTACAGATTTTGCGGGTCGGAGCGGACCATTCGTGCCCCTATGAAGCCCGGAGCTCCCCTACGGGGAGCTCCGGGGCACCCGTCTCAGGGTGCCCCGGTCAAAATATGGCAAATATGAGTACTGTCACCAATTTAGTAACAGGCAATTTTGGCCTCTCGGACAGATTGTGAGCTCAGTGTCGCCAACCTGATGCTTAGTTATTCTACATTTGTTTATTATCTTCTTATTTTACGCCACCTCCGAGTCCTAAATTCCTTGATTTTGCTGTTACTGATTTAGTGACAGTACTCATATTTGCCATATTTTGGCCAGGGCATATGATTAACCCTCTATTTTCGACGCGAATTAGACCGGCTTAAGCCCAAAACACATCCGCAGCGTGTTAAGCAATGCCTCTTGCTTCTTCCTGCGGGCATCGACACGATTCCGGTACCGTTTTCGCATACGCTGGTGGATGCGCCATGCGAGCGCCTCCATCGCTTCCATGTCACAGAGCATTTCGTTGTTGACCGTCGCAACCTCGATTCCCATAGCAATCAAGCCCGTGTTGCGCTTTTCATCATGGATACGTCCCCTCCGGGAGGAATGGCCCAGCTCACCGTTGTATTCCAGGTCAAACTGGGCTGCTTCCTGATACGCATCGCAAACTGCATGCGGCATCCCCGAGATTGCCTGCGCACGGTCATCGAACTCAATCTTATAGTCGGTCTTAAAAGGTCCGCAGGCAAACCCGCCATAGGAAAACGGAAGCGAAAACAGGGCGAGCATGATGCACTCCATGGGTGAGCGCAGGTTTTCCGAAAGATAGGGACACAGACGCTGCAGCTGCTTGGCTGCGTTCCCCTTGCATACCGCGAGGTAATCTGCCAGACGATTGGGCGTCAGCACCGGCTCGACTTCAAAGTAGCCCACATCTGCTGGCTGGTCCTTGTCCTTTGCAAGTTTATTCGTAACAGGCGAGGTGTAGGGAGGCAGATACTTCCCGCGGTCACTCAGCGAAATCTTAGAGCACAGCTCCTGAGCCAGGGCAAATGCCTGGATGCAGCCGACCTCGCGCGCAACGGCAACACAAAGGGCCTCGGGAGATAGACTGTACACCCCCGGTTCCACCTCTAGAATCGAGCCGGCAGGCAACCCGGAGCATACGGACCAGCCCACGCCAGGCATGCAGCGGCGCTGCGCCGCAGATCCCACCAGCAAGCAAAGATCTTCTTGCACCTCGCCGCTTGCGGCCCCAATCCGCACCAAGTCGGGAAGATAGATGTCCTCGATCGAGGGCGACGACGTGCGCAGCACACGGCGCTCTTCATCGGGATCGAGGTCTTTCCAGCTTATGTAACCCATCTGCCGGCGCTCGGCGCGCATCATGCGTAGCGCCGAGGCGCCTGTTAGGATTACGGAAGCCGCTAGCTGTTCGTCTGTCGGCTCGTTGCGCCGCTCAATCTTCACTGCCACAAAACCACCCCTACCAAACGCGTGCGATAGCGAGGCCATCGACTGCTGCGGCGCCGGCGCGCTTGAGTTCCGCCGAAGCCGTGGCCATCGTCGCGCCCGTGGTGATAACGTCATCGATAAGCAGAAGGCGGCGGCCGTGCACGTCCTCAACCGTCTCGTACATGCCTTGGGCACGCTCGCGGCGCTCCTCACGACCGAGTTCGCGCTGGTCGCCATGCCCGTACTTGACGAGAGCATCGAGCAGGGGAACACCCGACAGCTCGCAAAATGGGCGCGCAATAGCCTCCATATGATCAAAACCACGCCGCCGAAACGCTGCCGCCGTCGCAGGCACAAACACCACCGCATCCGCACCGGACAGCACACCTCCATAGCGATCGGGCGCTACGACCTGGGCATGCAGGGCGGTGTCGTAGAGCAGCTCCGCCAGATACGGAGCCAGACGTCGCTCGCCCGCATCCTTGTACGCTTTAATGATGCGCGACAGCGGATGCGCATAGACGGCGCACGCCAGGCAGCGGTCGAGCGCCTCCGCCATTGCCGAGGACGTGCCCTCGACCGAACACTCAGTGCACAGCAAATCCCCAAACGGGGCGCCGCATCGGGTACAGCTATGACGTGGGTCGATAAGCGTGAGCGCGGCCAGGCAGTCTTGACAAATAAGCGCACCGGCGCGCTCGCAGCCGGCGCATCGTGTTGGCGACAATGCCTCGAGCGCCTCGTGTGCCACCCGCTCGGCAAACGGTAGCAATTCGTCCTCAAACGGTAGGGCACCGGCACCCTGCAGACAGCTCAATATGTTCAGATGGCTCTTCAAGACACAACCCTCCCTACGTTCGGTCGCAGGGAGGGTTGTTGATTCGGCGCTATGATACCCCGATGCGCTCGGGACAAGGCGGGCTAAATCCGCTCGCGGGCGTTATTCGCCGGCAGGCGGTTGTGGTGCGGACGAAGACGGGATCGAGCCCTCGCCACCATCCTGGCGCGGCTTGCGGGAACGGCGACGGCGACGGCGCTTTTGACCCTGGTCGGCCGAGCCCTCGCCACCGCGATCCTCGCGCGGTTCGCGCTCGTCGCGAGCGGCGCCACGCGAAGCCTTGGCAGCCGCTCCCCCGCCATCCCCGGGACGACGGCGCGTGACCTTGACCTCGCCATCCGAGACCTGATCGGCCACGGAGGGCACTGAGGGCTTCTGTTGCGCGCCCGAGGAATGGCGACGGCGCGGACGCGGCGCGCGCTCCTCCTCGCCACGTGACTTGCCGCCCTTGTCGGCAGGCGCATCGGAGGCCGAGGGGCCCTTGGAAGCGGCACCAGCCTCGCGAGCAGCTGCGGCGCGGAAGGCGTCCTCGCGCTCCTCGCTCGACAGATGACGGCGGCGGCGACGTGTGGGGTTCATGCCACCGCCGCGATTCTGCTGCTGGGGCTGCTGAACCTCGCGCTCGCGAGAGGCGTTCTTGCCCGCGGCTGCAGCCTCGGTAGCATCGCCCGAGCCCGCACGCTTGCGGCGGCGACGGCCACCGGCGGCCTCCTCGACCTCGGGCGCCTCGGCCTTGCCGCGGCCCTTTCCGCGGCCACGGCCCTCGCCCTGACCCTGACCGGCGCGAGCATCGGATTCAGCATCGCGACGACGGCGCTTGGGCATCGACGTGCCGGCCAGACGGTCGGCACTCGACAGGCCATCGCCCACGTCGACGCCGTTCTCGCGATCGAGTTCCATGAGCGCCAGGCGCATCTCGGGCGACTCGATACGCTCGAGCACATCGCGCGTCACGCAGTCGGGACGGCAGTTGCAGCCCTGCTCGGCGGCCTTCTTTTTGCAGCCCTCAGAGCAGGTCATGTCGGCCAGGTTGACCTTAAAGACTTTGCCGTTCTCCAAGCGCAGCACCAGCTGCTCACGCGGCGTGTCATATTCCTGGATGCGCGCCTTGCCGAGCGGCGTATCGATAAGCGTCTTCTTTTTGGGCGCGCGGCTCTTAAAGTCCTTGTACGCCTCGAACTCATAGCGCAGACAGCACATCAAGCGGCCGCAGACGCCGCTAATCTTGGACGAGTTGAGCGGCAGGTCCTGCTCTTTTGCCATGCGGATCGAGACGGGCTCAAACTGTCCGCCAAAGCGCGTGCAGCAGAGCTCCTGTCCGCATTGGGCATAGCCGCCCACCAGGCGGGTCTCGTCGCGCACGCCAATCTGGCGCATGTCGACGCGAATGTGCAGCGTCGAGGACAGGTCCTTGACGAGCTGGCGAAAATCGACGCGCTCCTCGGCCGCAAAATAGAACACGGCCTTCTCGCCGCCAAACAGGTACTCGACGCCGACCGGCTTCATCTCGAGGTCGAGCTCCTTGACCAGGCGACGGAAATCGACCATCGCCTCGTCGCCCTGGATGGCCAGGTCGTCGGCAAGCTGCAGGTCGATATCGCTCGCCACGCGCAGCACGGGCTTGAGCGGCTGGCCGATCTCGTCCTGCGGCACCTCGAAGGGATCGGCCGTGACCAGGCCGATCTCGGTTCCGCGCTCAGTGGAGCAAATGGCATAATCGGCCTCGAGGATATCCAAATCCTGCGGGTCAAACCACAGGTCGCGCGAGGCGTAGGTAAACTTAACGGGTACGACTAACGGCATTTCAGTGCCTTCCTGATATCGAACAGCATGACCTCGATGGCCAGCTGGGGAGTAACGTTTCTGGCGATGTTGCGCTCGGCGGTCGCGACTGCCTCGAGCGCCCGTGTGGCACCCGCAACATTGGTCGCGGCGGCAAGCCGCCCGATCGTGTCGCGCACGTCTTCGTTCACCACGTCGGCCGCCTCGTCCTGAAGCGTCAGCAGCACGTCGCGCATGAGCGTCCGCGCGCTCGCCAGCGCTTCCATGATACCCGAACGCTCGCGCGCGTTGAGTTCGCGCTTGTTGCGGTCCTCAAGCTGCTTCAATGCTCCACGCGACAGGTAGTCGGCGTTTTGCTCGAGCACCTTTTCCTGCGTGGACTTGACCTCGGCGAGCGGCGCCTTAACGGCGACGATGAGTGACTTGGCGCGGCTGAGCACGTCGGCCTCGTCGGCGGCGATGAGCGAATCGATGGCGCGGACCATCTGACGCCGAGCATCCTGACGCTCGGCGCTCTTGAGGAACTCGACGCCACGCGTGGGGCTTCCCGCTACGGCGACGGCCATGCGGCAACGCGCAGGGTCCTGACCGGTGGCGCGGCTCACGGCCTGCGCGGCGACGGCGGGCGACACCAGCCGAAACGGCACGCACTGGCAGCGGCTCACGATGGTGGGCAACATCACGTCTGCCGAGGTGCCCAACAAGATAAACATAACGCCCTCGGGCGGCTCCTCGAGTGTTTTGAGCAGCGCGTTGGCGGTGTTGGCGCGCAGCTGCTCGGCACGGTCGATGATGTAGACCTTGGCCTTGGCACGGATGGGCGCCAGCGGCACGTCATCGAGCAGCTCGCGGGTCTGGGCGATGAGGTAGCCCATGGCGCTCTCGGGCGTGTAATAGTGCACGTCGGGGTGCGTATGGCGGGCGACGCGCACGCAGCTATCGCATGAGCCGCAGCCATCCTGCTCGCACAGGAAGGCTTGGGCGAGCGCCCACGCGGCGTCGAGCTTGCCCGCGCCGGGCGCGCCCAAAAACAGGTAGGCGTGCGATGCACGACCGCTGGCGACGGCATTGGTCAAAAAGTCGCGCACGCGCTCTTGGGTGTCGAGCTTGGCCAGCAGGCTTGCCTGAGCGGGGGCCATGTTACTCGGCCTCCTGGGCTAGCGCGACAGCGACGGCATCCTGGGAAATGTCGAGGCCGTAGGCGCGAACCTGCTCGACCGTCTGTGCGAATACGTCCTCGATGGACGAGGTCGCGTCGATGAGCTTTACGCGGTTTGGCTCCTCGGCGGCAATTGCGCAAAAACCCTGGTAGACACGCTCTTGGAAGGCCATGCCCTTAGCCTCCATGCGATCTGCCGCGCCACGGGCTGCCATGCGCAGCGCCGCCTGCTCGGGCGTGATGTGATAAACGAGTGTGAGCGCCGGGTGCGTACCCGCGACGGCCAGGTTGTTGGCGTCGCGCACTATCTGGCGATCGAGGCCGTCGGCAAACGCCTGGTAGCAGGTCGTGGAATCGTAGAAGCGATCGCACAGGACCACCTTGCCGGCAGCGAGGGCGGGCGCGATGACCTCGTGCACTAACTGAGCGCGTGCCGCCTCGTAGAGCAGCAGCTCGCAGGTGTCACCCATCGCCGTGTTGGCGGGGTCGAGCAGCAGAGCACGGATCTTTTCGCTGATGGCGGTACCGCCCGGCTCGCGCAGGCTCACAACCTGGTAGCCAGCGAGTTCAAGAGCGCGGGCAAGCAGGCGCGCCTGCGTGGACTTGCCGGCGCCATCGACGCCCTCGAGCGTGATAAAGCTATGTTGAGCGGGCTCAAAAGCCATGGGCGCAGCCCCTTCCTACAAGGCGCGTAAATGCAGATATATTAACTAAGCCATGATACCCCAGTGCTCGGCGCGTCCCAAATCCCGCCTAGTCAATGGCTACTCAGGCGGCAGTTAGGGACGTTCCTAAACTGCCGGTCGAAAAGGAACGTCCCAACTGCCGGCTTTTTGGGGTGCTGGGTATAATCGTCGTATTGCATTGAAATGTGGCGAAAGGAGTGGCAATGTCTCGGTATTGTGCCTCGTGCGGCAAGCTTCTTGCAGATGATGCCAAGTTCTGCACCTCGTGCGGTGCACCCGTTGAGCAAACAACCGCGAGCGATAGCCAGCCCGCTTTTGAGCAGATCGGTTCCCTCGATACGCCGCAAGCCAAGGCGGACGACCCCCTCGCCTATCGCCCCGACCCCGCTGCAGGCCCCGCGGCCGTCGAGTCCACGCAGCGCATACCCGTCGCGAGTGGCTCACCCCAACAGCAGCCGGCTCCCGCATACGCGCCCGCTTCACCACAGACCCCCGCTCCCAAAAAGAGCGGCACCGGGCCGCTTATCGCCGTTATCGTTGTGCTGGTGGCGATTATCATCGCCCTGGTCGTTTTCTTTGTGATCAAGCCTTTCGACAACGCCGCCACGCAGACGACTGCCGAGGTAGCTAAGCTGCACCATGACGTCGACGACGATGGCCTAAAGCCTCTCGGCGATCCCAACAGCCTGTACGACGATGATGACGATGACGACGAGGATGGCGGCGAAGCAACGCTCTCCGAGCAGAACCTCTACCGCCGACTGAGCGAATACTACGACTTGCTCGAAGACCTCGACAGCTACGTCCGTGGCTGCGCGCAGAACTTCAACGGCAGCTATCTGGAAGAGGATCGAACCACCCGTCAAAATCTCGCCGACGTCGCCGAGCGCACGGAGGACACCATCGAGCAGTATTACGACATCGTCGAGGACCTAGACGTCCCGACGAGCTCCAAGAACTACAGCTCCTGGAAGGACATCATCGCCCTGTACGACGACCTGGATCACCGCATTGACGCAATCTGCGATGCCTGGGAGATCAGCCTGAAATACGCCAAGCCTGCGGACCACAAGAATGAGATCGTGGCGCCGCTGTCGCGCGACAACGTGGCGGGCACCAATGACAATAAGTACCGCCTAGACTTTGAGGAGCGCTATCCCGGCGCCAAACCCGTCGAAGTGAACTAGCGCTTTGTCGTTCCCGAGCCGGCAGTTAGGGACGTTCCTAAACTGCCGGCAGAAAAGAAACGTCCCTAACTGCCGGATAAAAAACGAGCGAGGATTTTGAGGTCCTCGCTCGTTTTTGTTTTAGTCAATGTTCCGACTACGCCGTTACTTGTCGGCGGCTGCTTTCTTGGCAGTCGACTTCTTCGCGGTCGCCTTCTTGGCGGCAGTGGCTTTCTTAGCCGTCGTCTTCTTGGCCGCCGTCGTCTTCTTGGCCGCCGTCGTCTTCTTCGCCGTGCTCGCCTTGGTCGTGGTCTTGCGGCCACGGGCGGGCTTCTTCTCCTTGGTCGGGCAGTCCATGTTGACGCAGATACGCCACGGACCGCGCGCCGTGTTGACCACCACGATGGGGGCGCCGCACTCGGGACAGGTCTCGCCCGTCGCCTCGAGCTTGCCGCGCGCCGGCAGCGGATAGCTCACGCCGCAGTCATCGTAGTTGGTGCAGCGGATAAAGCGCTTGCCGCTCTTTTCGCTCTTGTGCGCGATCAGGTCGCCATGACGCCCCGCCTCGGCGCACACCTTGCACTCGCCCACCTTAAGGTCAGGCTCGTAGTTGGTGGGGCACGTGGGGTTCACGCAAATCTCGAAAGCCTTCTGGCGGAACGGCTGGCACTTAATGCGCGGCGCGCCGCACTCGGGACACACAGCGGCCTCGCCCTCGAGCGGGCTCACCTTGACGCCGCTCGGCACCGGATAGGTCACGTCGCAGTCGGGCCAGCCCATGCAGCCGATAAAGCTGCCGCGGGTCTTGGCGCTCGTCTTCATAACCAGGTCCTTGCCGCACTTGGGGCAGGCGCCCACGCGCGCATCGGCCGTGACGGCGTCGCTGATGGCGTCGCCCAGCTCCTGTGTGTGCTTGAGCAGCTCGTCGAGCACGCCAGCCAGCAGCGCGCGCGAGTGCGTCACGACATGCTCTTCGGTATCCTCGCCGCGCTCCACACGGGTCATATCGCCATCGAGCTCGCTGGTCATATCGGGGCTCGTGATGCGCGGGGCAAACTGCGTCAGCGCGTCGATGATGGCGATGCCTAGCTGGCTCGGCTCAACGGGATCATTTTTGAGATAGCGCACGGCGTACAGACGCTCGATGATGCTCGCGCGCGTGGACTTGGTACCCAGGCCGCGCTTTTCCATCTCCTGAACGAGCTTGCCCTGGCTATAGCGCGCGGGCGGCTCAGTCTGCTTGGCCTCGAGCTTAATGTCGAACACGTCGACCGTATCGCCCTGCTCCAGCGGCGGCATCTGCTCGTCGCGCTTAAGGCCGTACGGATAGGCCTCGCGGAAGCCAGGGGTCACGAGCACGTCGCCCGAGGCCACGAACGGCTCGCCGTTGACGTCGAGCTCGAGCTTGGTGTTCTCGATGGTCGCGGGACCCATAAGCGTTGCCAGGAAGCGACGGGCGATGAGGTCGTAGAGCTTGCGCTGGCCGCCGTCGAGCGTGGACGGATCGCCCTCGCCCGTGGGATAGATAGGCGGGTGGTCGGTGGTCTCGACTTTGCCGCGCGTAGGCTTCATGGGGCCGGCAAGCACCTTTTTGCATACGGGCGCCAGCGCCGGGTTGATCTTTGCCAGATCGCTCACCACGGCGCCCAGATCGAGCGTCGCGGGGTACACGGTATTGTCGACACGCGGGTAGCTGATGAGACCGGCCATGTAGAGGGACTCAGCGATGCGCATGGTACGCGCAGGCGAGATGCCCTCGGCCGCGGCGGCAGCCTGCAGCGAGGTGGTCGCAAACGGCGTGGGCGGCTGCTGCTTGCGCGAGCGCTTGGTCACCGCGGCGACGGTTGCCGTCTTGGCACCGTCAACGTGACCGTACGCCGTCTCAGCAGCATCCTTGTCGGTAAAGCGCGCCGTCTTGTGCGCGATCTTAAAGCGATCGTCCTCGGCAGCGCCTTGCGCGGCGCCCATGCCACGAATCTGCCAATAGTCCTCGGGCACAAACGCCATGCGCTCGCGTTCGCGCTCGACCACCAGGGCAAGCGTCGGCGTCTGCACGCGGCCGGCGGAACGCACGTTGCCAAAGCCGCCAAACTTGGCGAGCGTCAGGTAGCGCGTGAGCACCGCACCCCAAATGAGGTCGATGTGCTGACGGCTCTCGCCGGCGTCGGCCAGGTTCTGGTCGAGCGAGACGAGATTATCGAAGGCCTGCGTGATCTCGGCCTTGGTAAACGAAGAATACTGGGCGCGGGCAACCGGCAAGTCCGGCGCAACCTCGCGCACCTTGTTGAGGGCGTCCGAACCGATCAGTTCGCCCTCGCGATCGAAGTCCGTAGCGATGATGACGCTGTCGGACTTTTTGGCGAGGTTCTTAAGCGAGCGGATGAGTTCCTTCTCGGCCGGCAGCTTAATGACGGGTGCCCAGGTGAGATACGGCAGACTCTCGAGCTTCCAGCCCTTGATGGAGATGCCGTCGGCAAGAAACGGCTTGCGCTTGGTGTCGTAGGGCGGGCGTGCCAGGCCATCGGGCATGTCGGCCGGTAGCATCTCGCCGTCCTCGGTAACCGAATACCAGCCCAGCTTTTTATCAAACAGCACGCTGTCGCAAAAATCGGGCGCAAGGATGTGACCGGCCAGGCCGATGGTCACGCACTCCTCGCCCTTCCACTCAAAACGGTAGATTGCGGTGTTGTACACCTTGTCCTTTTTGGGCTTACCCGTGGACAGCCGCTCGGCAATCTGACGCGCGGCGTCATTTTTCTCGGCGATGATGAGCTTCAAAAGAGGCTCCTATCTCGTGTCTCTGCGGCTACGCCCGCCCGTATGGCGGCCGATTTACGCCCTTGCTTGCTCGATCTGCCCGATGAGCCAATCGCACCAGGCATCCATGCCCTCGCCCTTGCGCGCGCTCACGGCAAACCGCGGCGCCTGCGGATTGAGGTCATCGAGTGTCTTAGTATACCTATCCATGTCAAAATCGAAAGCCGGGGCCACGTCGACCTTATTGAGCAGCTGCGCGCCAACGTGCTGGAAGATGCCCGGGTACTTGATGGGCTTGTCGTCGCCCTCGGGCACCGAGAGAATCATGATGGACAGGTTCTCACCCAGGTCAAAGTCGACCGGGCAGACCAAGTTGCCCACGTTTTCGATAAAGATGACGTCGATGTTTTCCAGACCCACAGCCTGGTCAAACGCGTCAACGGCCTCCATGATCATGTTGCCCTCGAGGTGGCACAGGCCGCCCGTGTTGATCTGGATGGCGGGCATGCCGGCTTCCTTCATGGTGATGGCGTCGACATCCGAGGCGATATCGCCCTCGATGACGGCACAGCGCAGGCCGGCCTTGTCACGCAGGCGCTCGTTGGTGCCCAGGATCGTGGTGGTCTTGCCCGAACCGGGGCTCGACAAGACGTTGATCACATAGGTGTTTGTCTCATTAAATCGCTGACGCAGCTGATCTGCCAGGCGCTCGTTGCGCGACAGAATCGGCGACGCGATATCAATCGTTTTCTCAGCCATACTTAGCGCTCCTTACTTTAGCCCCTTTATACCCCATCACCAGATGGCTAGCGGGCTAATCGTCGGGGGTTTCGATTTCGATACTCGCGATATCGAGCTCGCGGCCGTGCAGTAGGCGCACGTTGGCACCACCACACTGGGGACAGCGACAGTGGAAGCGATCGTGGTCGAAGACCTCGCCGCAGTCCAGGCATTCACTTTGTGGGTGAATCTCCTCAACCGCGAGCTCGCAGCCCCGCGTGAGCGGGTCCTCATCGCGAAATGTCTCCCACGCAAAGTCCAGCGCCTCGCGCACAACTTCGGTCATATCCCCGATACGCAGCGTTACCAAAACGGCGCGCGAGGCCCCCGCCCCACGCGCCGCGCGAATCACTGTATCGAGTATGCCGTTGACAATGCCAACCTCGTGCATACCGATTTACTCCTCGTCGTCCTCATCGTCCGAGAACAGGTCCAGACGGCTCACAAACAAGCCCTCCTTGCCCTCGCGCGCGGTAATGACCACGCGGGCAATGGCGAGCGAAATCTCGTAGAGCGAGAGCAGGGCACCATACATGAGGCCCAGCGTAACGGGCGAGCCGTCGGGCGTAATCACAGCCGAGCCCACAAGCAGGCCAACGTATACATAACGCCAGGCACCGCGGAAAGCAGCGTAGGACACGATGTGGAAGACGGACAGATAGAAGATGATGAGCGGCAGCTCAAACGCCACGCCAAAGCCGATCATAAAGAGCAGCTCCATGTTGACGTAGTTCTCCAGATCGGGCAGCGCCGTAGCGACGGCCGAGGTCTCGCCGATGAGCCACTCAAAGCCCGCAGGAATGATGATGAAGTAGCAAAAGATGGCGCCCAGGAAGAACAGCACCGTCGAGGCGAGCACCGTGGGCACGACCCACTTGCGCTCGTTGGGGCGAAGCGCCGGCAAGAAAAACGCCAAGATCTGCCAGATGATCATGGGCGTGCACATGACAACGGCCATCTTGATGGCCAGCGAGAAGCGCAAGCCAAAGCCGCCGAGCGTGGTAGTGATGTAGAACTTACCGTCCGGCACAAAGGAGCGGATGGGATCTTCCAGGATGTCGAGCACAACAGGCGTGGCGAAATACAGCACGATAGCGGCGGCAAACACCGACACGACCACGATGGTCAGGCGGCGACGGAGCTCTCCCAGGTGATCGAAGAGCGGCATACGCGCAGGTCCGATAGGCATTACTCATCGCCTCCCTTCGGGGCGTCGGCGGCAGCAGCGTCGTCCTCGGCCTCGAGCTCGCGAGCGAGCTGGTCGACGACGGCCTTGCGCTTGCGGGGACGACGGGCGTAGAGGTCAGCCGTCGTGGGCTCTGCCGGCTCGGGCTCGGACTCCGGCTCTGCAGCAGGCTCGGGCTCGACGACAGGCTCGGCGGCAGCGGCAGGCTCGGCGCTCTCGGCCTCGGACTCCTCAGCAGCACCCTCGCCCTCGGCGGCAGCCTCGCTCGCGGCCTTCTCGGCGGCAAGGCGGGCACGGCGCTCGGCAAAGGTCTCCTTCTTTGCGGGCGCAGCCGTCTCGACGGCATCCTCGTCTGCATCGGAATCGTCATCGACGGCAGCCTTCTTGGGCTTGACCGGGGCCGACGCGGCCTCGCTCACCGGATCGATTATCTCGGACTGAACAACGGCCGTCATCTTTTCCTGCGTCTCGCGGAACTGACGGATGGCACGGCCGATCGTGCGGCCCATCTGTGGGAGCTTATCCGGGCCAAACAGCAAAAAGCCGAAGACCACGATGATCGCGAGCTCACCCTCTCCAATACCAAACACACATACCTCCAAGGCTCGATGTGAGTCGAGCCCGCACCGCGCCATTCGGCCGGAACTCGTCTATTCATTCGGTCAAGTATAGCGCCCGGACGCCAAAACGTCCGAGCGCATCACAAACATATGCCAAACGGCATGCCCCTTTGGGGGCAAAGATTATGCCGCCGTGATCGAAATCTCCTGGTCGACGCCCAGCAGCTGAACCACGCGCATCACCTGGGGCTGCACATTAGTGCAGCTAAAGCGCTTGCTGTGGTCGACCGCGTGGTGCGCGGCGCCCACGAGCACGCCAATGCCCGTCGAATCGATGTAGCTCACCTGGGCAAAATCGAGCTCAACGGCCTCAGTGGGCTGCTCGAGCGCCAGGTCGATAGCATTGCGCAGGCTATCGGCGTTAGAGATATCGATCTCGCCGGTTACCTTAATGGTGTAGATCTCCGGCGTGGGGTTGGTGGAAATACCCAAATCCATGTATACGCTCCTTTACGTATCGAAAGTGCGGATAGTACGGGAAGCCGCGCGTTAGGCGCGCTCGGCACGCGCAAGCTCGGCAGCGACGAGCTTAACGGCCAGCACCAGCACATCGAGCGCGGCCTCCAGGTCCTCGACCGTGGGATAGCTCGGCGCGATGCGGATGTTGGTGTCGCGCGGGTCCTTGCCATAAGGCCAGGTGGCACCAGCCGGCGTGAGCTTGACGCCCAGGTCGGCGCAGAGCGCGGCGACCTTCTGGGCTGAACCCTCGGGACCATCGAAGCTTACAAAGTAGCCGCCGCGGGGGTGCGTCCAGGTGGCGCAGCCCGTCTCGCCCAGGCCCTCGGTGAGCTTGCGCTCAACGGCCTCAAAGCGCGGGCGCAGAAACTCGGCATGCTTTTTCATGTGCTCCTTGACCGCCTCGATGGTGGGAAGGAAACGCACGTGACGTAGCTGGTTGAGCTTGTCGGCGCTGATGAGGCCGGCCTTCAGGCGCTTGGAGAACTCGGCGATGACCGCGGGGCTCGCACCGATAAAGCCGATACCGGCGCCCGGGAAGGTGATCTTGGACGTCGAGGCAAATGCCACCACGCGGTCCTCGGTGCCCGCCGCGCGAGCGAGGTCAAAGATGTTTGCGAGCTCGTCGGTCTCGTCGTACAGGTCGTGCACGCAGTAGGCGTTGTCCCAGAAGATGCGGAAATCGGATGCGGCCGTGGGCATCTCAACCAGGCGGCGCACAGTGTCCTCGCTAAAGGTGATGCCCGTGGGGTTGGAATACTTGGGCACGCACCAGATGCCCTTGATGGAATCGTCGGCGGCGACGAGGCGCTCGACCTCGTCCATGTCGGGGCCGTTGTCGGTCATCGCGACGGGGACGTTCTCGATACCCAGATCGGCGGTGATGCCAAAGTGGCGGTCGTAGCCGGGAACAGGGCACAGGAACTTGACCTTCTTGCCGTCGTGGGCAGCCTCGTAGGCATCCCAGGGCTCGCTGCCGCACGAGCCGCAGCGCCAGAACATACCGGCGATGTCGTGCTCGATCAGCAGGCTCGACGAACCCAGCACGAGCGTCTGCTCGGCGGGGCAGCCCAGGAACTCCCCCGCCAGCTTGCGTGCCGAGGGAATGCCCTCAAAGCAGCCGTAGTTGGAACAGTCGACGTTGCCGTCGTGCAGGTCGGCATCGGCATTGAGGATATCGAGCATGGGTCGAGAGATGTCCACCTGGGAGGGCGACGGCTTGCCGCGGGCCATGTCGAGCGCCAGGCCCTTGGCCTTGACCTCGGCGACCTCGGCTTTGAGCGCCTCGATGGCGGCATCGAGTTCGGTGGTTTCCATCTTCTGGTAGATCGTCTGCATGGGTGCGACCTTTCACGAAGCGGTACGTTGCAATTCTTCTAAGTATAGACCGCCACCGTCACAACGTTATGAAGCCGTGATAGATTAAGTCCATCGCAATAAATTACGAATCGCCGCGCATGCCGGCGTGAAGCGCCCAAGGAGGCACTATGGAGTACGGATCGTTCCAGGCCGAGGAATTCGGCGACCTGCAGCGCCTGGTCGACGGACTGTTTTACGACCGCCACACCATCGACCGCCTGGATCTCATCGTGCAGGCCGAGATCTTGGACCTCGCGCCCGATCTCATGGAAATCGTCAACCTGCTACCGCCCGGCTATTACGACCGCCAGTCACTTTGCGACCAGCTCAACTCCGCCTTGGCCGCCCACGGCTGGGGCGCCATCTACGGCACCGTGGAATAAGCCTAGTCATTTAAGAACGTCCCCAATGACTAAAACGCCGCTTGTGATGGTGTTCACAGGCGGCGTTTTCAAACTTGTATGTGCTCTTACTCGTCCTTGGGCGCGGGGTGTTTGCAGACCACGCTCATGTAGATCATGCCAAGCACGGCCGCGGTGACCGAACCGGCAAGGATGGCGGCCTTGGCAGCCAGAACCTCAAACTGGGCCGTCGGGAAAGCAAGACCGCTGATGAGAATCGACATCGTAAAGCCGATGCCGCCCAGAATGCCCACACCGGCAATCATGTGCCAGTTGACATTGCGCGGCAGCTCGGAAATCTTGAGCTTAACCAGGGCAAACGTCATGCCAAAGATTCCGATCGGCTTGCCCAGCAGCATGCCAAAGTACACGCCGAGCGTCACCGGGTCGGTGAGCAGCGTGCTCATGTCCACGCCCACTAGGCGAACCTGCGCGTTCACGAACGCAAAGATCGGCAGAATCACAAAGTTGACCGGCGTGGAGATCAGACGCTCCATGCGGATGAGCGGCGGGGTCACGCGGTGCATGACGCGCTCGACCTTGGTGGTCGAGACGGTAAAGTCATGCTGACCCAGGATGTGCGCCTCGTCATCGTAGCGGTCATCGAGCAGCGGCAGGCACTCCCCCAACCAATCGGTGAGGCTATCGAGCTTGACGCCGCACTTGGCCGGGATGGTGAAGGCCAGGATGACGCCGGCAAGCGTAGCGTGCACGCCGCTCTTGAACATGCAGAACCACAGCAGCAGGCCCAGCACCGAGTACGGGGCAAGGCGGTAATGCTGCGTCCTGTTGAGCCACACGAGCGCGCAGGTCACAAGCGCGGCGGCGCCCAACCAAAACGGATTGGGGCTCTGACCGTAGAAGATGGCGATGGCGGCGATGGAGATGAGGTCGTCGGCGATGGCGAGCGTCGAGAAGAACACACGCACGCCGTTGGGCACGCGATTGCCCAAAAGCGACAGCACGCCCAGCGCAAAGGCAATATCGGTTGCCATGGGAATGGCCCAGCCGTTGTGCGCGCCGGCATGGTTAAAGATCAGATAGATGCAGGCGGGAACGACGACGCCGCCCACGGCCGCCAGCATGGGAAGCATAGCCTGGCGCGGGTTTTTGAGCTCGCCGACCGTCATTTCATACTTGAGCTCAATGCCCACCAGCAAAAAGAAAATCGCCATGAGGAAGTCGTTGACGAAAAGCTCAACGGTGAGACCGGCCGTAAGGTTGCCCAGACCCACATACAGCGGGGTCTCCAAAAAGTGATGGATGGCCTCGTAGGCATCGGTATTGGCGCAAATGACGGCGGCGATGGCGGCGAAGACCATGACGGCGGCGGAAATCGTGCCGTTCTCGGCGATGCGCTCCCAGATGTCGTGGCGCTCAAAACGCTTGCGCTCACGAACGTTGAACAGCTGCTCAGTTGCTGCCATGGGCGGCTCCTTTCACGGGAAAGCTCCCGTCTTAAAAAAGCACGGCCCGCCCAAGTGGCGGCGCCGCGCTCTAACGTATTACGCTTGCATCTAGCCTACCCTGCACGACAAGCACGCAGGCGTGACCGAAAAGCGGAACCACAGGTTGAACATTATTTGCTCAACGGCACGGGCACGCCTGTCCAAGAGACAACGCGGCGCCGCGCACAAAAAACGACCGGAGCGCGGGGCGTCCGCGATCCGGTCGTGGCGTTTGGTCAACTAAACCTAGCAGGCGGCCATGATGGGGGCAGCGACCTGCTTCTTACGGGAGAGGACGCCCGGCATCCAGACGCCGTCGTGCTCGTCGGCAATGCCCAGACCCTTCTGAGCAGCCTCGGTCTCGCCCTCGAGCAGGACCTGCGAGCCCTCCTCCATGATGTCGGTAATGCACAGGACAATGCCGTCGGCACCCTTCTCGGCGGCGTAGGCGCGCATGGCCTCGCGGATCTCGTCAATCATGCCAAGCGCACGGCTCTTGTCGACGGTCTCGTACTGGCCGATGAGCAGCTTCTTGCCGGCGGGCTCGAACATCTTGATGTCGTTGCCGACCATCTCGGCTGCAGTGAAGGAGCCGGACGGACGGGTGAGGAAGACCTCCATGCCAAACTTGACCGGATCGACGCCCACCTGCTCGCCGAGCTTGGCGGCGACGGCGCGGTCGACATCGGTGGTGGTGGGGCTCTTGAGCATGAGCGTGTCGGTCATCATGGCCGAGAGCAGCAGCTTGGCCTGGACGTCGGAAAGCTCAACGCCGAGCACGCCGGCAAGCTTGGTGACGATGGTGCAGCTGGAGCCCCAGGGCAGGCAGATGTAGTGCAGCGGACCGGCGGTCTCGAAGTCGCCGATGCGGTGATGGTCGATGACGCCAAAGACCGTGGCGTCCTTAAGGCCGGCGACGGACTGGGCAGACTCGTTGTGGTCGGTGAGGACGACGAGCTGACCGGCCTCGACGGAATCAATCACGCGGGGCTCGGCAATGCCAGCGTCGGCGAGCAGCTTGGCGGACTCGGCCGGAAGCTGACCAAGGGCGCAGGCCTCGTAGGTGTTGCCGGCATACTCAACCTGGTTGAGCAACTGGGACAGGACGACGGCGCTCATGATGGCGTCGTTATCGGGGTTCTGGTGACCAAAGACAAGAACGTTTGCCATGGATATCCTCCACTTGATATGTGTACTTGGACGTAGCTATGGTAGCACGCCGATGCCGAGCCTTCGCAGACGGAAGGGCCACGGCATATTTTGGGGCGCAGCCTTGGCCTCCTTGCACCAGCTATTTGCCGGCGGCGCGCAGGGCTACGTAGGCGGCACCGATGATGCCGGCGTCGTTTCCGAGCGAAGCGACCTTAATGGGCGTCTCGCGCGAGGCGGAAAGCGCGTACTGCTTAAAGTGCTCGCGAACCTTGTCGAGGTAGACATCGGCCGAGGCAGAGGCGCCGCCGCCGATGAGGAACATCTCGGGATCAACCACGTTGGCAATAAGCGCCAGTGCGCGACCGAGATAGTCGGCCATGGTATCGGCCGCGGCCAGCGCAAGCTTGTCGCCCTCGCGGCAGGCCTGGAACACGTCCTTGGAATCGGAGGGGCCGGTGAGCTCGATGGGGTCGACGCCCGCCTTCTTGCACTCGGCAAGGTAGTTGCTCACCACGCCGGTGGCGCTGGAATACTGCTCCAGGTGGCCATGGCCGCCGCAGCCGCAGGTGCGCTCCTCAGCCGGGTTCAGGCACATGTGGCCGATCTCGCCGCCAGCACCCACAACGCCCGATACCACATCGCCGTTAACGATAACGCCGCCGCCCACGCCGGTACCGATGGTGACCATAACCACGTTCTGCACGCCCTTGGCAGAACCGAGCCAGGCCTCGCCCATGGCAGCGGCGTTGGCATCGTTCTCATACTTAACGACCGCATCGGGGCAGTGCTCCTGAATGGCGACCCTCAGCTCGGGCAGGTTAATGGCAATGTTGGCCTTGACCTTGGCATCGCCCGACGCCGGGATGGGACACGGAACGGCCAGGCCAATGCCCGCCACAAAGGCACGCGGAATCTGTGCCTTGGCGACCACCTGGTCGATAGCCTCGGTCACCGCGGCAAAGCCCGCAGCGTCAACGATAGGAGGCGTGGGCACGCTGGCCTTGGCAAGCAGGTTGCCGTCCTCGTCGAACAGGCCCTCCTTAACCGAAGTGCCGCCGACGTCGATGCCGATGTAGTACTGCTTAGGTTCCATGGGAGCCCGCCTTTCTCGTTTAAACATTGCCTGTATGGTACCGCTCCCAAGGCAAAAACCTACCAAAAAGGGACAGGTTTGTTTTGGCAGGTTTTATCTGGGAAAACGCGAATGGCCGCTTAACACGACATTACTCAGATGTTTATCTATTTAGAGCGCTCTAATTTATATGCAAAGCGACTTTTAATTATATCTTTCTCGAACTTTTTAAATATATAATAGGGATGCTTAGGTGTTAACTATACTTTCTTTTATACTCAACCAAGTTGGAAAGGAGGTTCCATGATTCCCAAATACGAGGCGATAGCTGCAGATATTCGTCGCACTATCGAGGATGGCGCTCTTAAACCGGGCGACAAGCTTCCTACCGTCGTTGAGTTCTGCAAGCTCTATAACGTTTCCAAAATCACCGTCAAACGAGCTATTGAACAAATCACCGAAGAAGGTCTTATTACCAGCCGGCGTGGATCGGGTACCTACGTTAAGGACACGGCGGGGCTTCCCGGCCAGGCGTTTTTCCAGGGCAAAAACGACCGTGCCCAGGGTTTTTCGTATGAGCACCGCGGGGAGAAGGTGACCTCGGTGGTCTACGATTTCTCGATCGTTAATCCACCGGCGGACATCGCAGCCCAGCTGGGAATTGCCGAGGATGACTTTGCCTATCACGTTGTGCGCGTGCGCCAGGCCGATGAGAAGCCCATCGTTATCGAGTACACCTACATGCCCCTCGAGCTGATTCCGGGGCTGAAAAAGAAGGACCTGTACGGATCGGTCTACCGCTTCATCCGCGAGCAATGTGGGCTGAAGATTTCGAGCTTCCACCGTACCATTCGCGCCGTGGCAGCAACCGAGGAAGAAGCCGAGCGTCTGGACACCAAACTTGGCTCTCCCCTGCTCGAGCTCACCCAAATTGGCTTTTTGGACAGCGGCGCCGCCTTTGAGTATTCGATCTCGCGCAACGTTGGCGACCGCTTTGAGTTGCACAACGTAACGTTGGCATAGGTTTTTGTAGTCACGCGGGCGCTCGTTTTGAGCTGTTTTGTGCAACGCCCGCACAACATAATGGGGGTAAGAATATGTCCGATTTGATTAAACTGACGCCGATCTTCCACGAGAAGATCTGGGGTGGCCGCCAGCTCGAAACCGTATTTGGTTACGACATTCCCGATGGCCCCATCGGTGAGTGCTGGGCCATCTCGGCCCATCCCAACGGTGACTGCCAGATTGCGGAGGGCCCGTATGCAGGCCACACGCTTTCATGGCTGTGGGCCGAGCACCGCGAGCTCTTTGGCAATTGCGAGGGCAAGGAGTTCCCGCTGCTCATTAAGATTCTGGATGCCAAGGACGACCTTTCAATCCAGATTCATCCCAACGACGAGTACGCCGCCAAGCACGAGAACGGCAGCCTGGGCAAAACCGAGTGCTGGTATGTTCTGGACTGCGAGCCTGGCGCCACGATCATTGTCGGCCAGCGCGCGCACGACCGCGCCGAGGCCGCACAGATGATCGAGGGGGGCCGTTGGGACGAGATGCTCAACGTGCTGCCGATCCACAAGGGCGACTTTTTCCAGATCGACTCCGGCACCGTGCATGCCATCAAGACCGGCACGCTCATTTTGGAGACGCAGCAGTCGAGCGACGTGACGTATCGCCTGTACGACTACGACCGCCCTGGCACCGACGGCAAGCTGCGCCCCCTTCACATTGAGCAGAGCCTTGATTGCATCGATTTTGACGTTCAGGCTCCGACCGACGGCACGGTGAACGCGCCCGAGGTCGACGGCGTGACCGAGCTCGAGTCCAACCCCTGCTACACCGTCGATCGCGTGCGTGTCGACGGCAGCAAGACCCTCGACCAGCGCTGGCCCTTCATGTGCCTGTCGGTCATCGACGGCGAAGGTACCGTCTGCGGCGACCCCGTCCACAAGGGAAGCCACCTGCTGGCCCCGAGCACCGTCAGCTCCATCGACCTCGAAGGCAAGATGGAACTGATCGTCTCGCATCTGTAGATCGCACCAACAACCCAAACGCAACAAGGGGCTCCCCCGTTCATCAACGGAGGAGCCCCTACCCACATCTATTTATCAGCCCACCCGGCTCTCCAGACCAAAAAGACGAACGAGCAGAGCGACGTTCGCAAGCTGCAGGCCAAAACGCCGCAAGGAAGAGGGCGCGCCGGGGGCTT
>CABUZI010000001.1 GCA_902496005.1 uncultured Collinsella sp. | reverse complement strand
GAGCCAGTCCCCTGGCTCGCCCGCTTTCAATCATGTAAATCGCCGTATCTACTCTGCAGACGAAGATCCACCATCAACGATTGCCTGCTCGGACTCAGGAATCCCATCGGCACCCGTACTCTGTTCTTGCTCCACCTCTTCGCTGATTGCGGAGGCGGGGGTCGAGCCCTTTGCACCCACGATGTAGGCAGCCCCAAATCCTAACGCAATGGCAATCAAGGTCAAAATCACGTAGACAGGCCAATGGCGCTTAATATACGAAAACACGTTGACTCCTTAGAGCTCCGTCTACGAACGGCGGATAACCTCGGTCACGACCTCGGATACCGTGGCAATGTTCGTCGGGTTGACATTGTGGGGCAGGTCGTCCTCGGTACGAGCGCAAGCCAGACGCGTGCCGTCCACGCCGGCGATGGTGAGGGCTCGGCGGCTCGCCTCGAGCGCGGCATAGGCATCGGTCTTGGCATAGGGCATCTCGAGCGCGCCACAATCGACATGGAACGACTTGCACACCTTGCTGACCAGGTTCATGATGCGGCGATCGCCCTTGAGCAGCTGCTGTTCGCCCTCGACCGTCACCACCGAAAGCCTACCGGCGCCGACGGATTCAAGATTGATGAAGAATACGCCGCGGAGCTTATCGCGATGCGAAGCCAAGAAGGCCTTCATGCCGGCGCCATCACAATCCGAGGCGCCCGTTGCCACAAACCAGATATCGTGACCGAGCAGCTCATCATCGCCCATAGAGGCGACAGCCGAGAGCATATCTTCGGAAGAAGCGCCATCGGAAGACGTAGCGCCGCCCTTCCAGCCATCGTTATCGTCCTCGAAGTTATCCCACGAACCGATACCGCGACCGGACTTCTTGGCATCGTAATCGTCTTCGACGCCCAGCCAATCACTCATGCTGTCCTGCTCGTTTTTCCTTTTACGACCGAACAGGCCACCCAGGCCGCGTTTGCGAGACTTGGGTGCCGCCGGGGCGGGAGCCGAAATGGTCTCGATCGGCTGCGCGCCCGACGCAACGGGCATAGAAGGCGCAACGGGTGCCGATGTGGGTTCGGGACCCTGGGCAGTAGCAAAGGGGTCGTTGACCTGGGCAGAGGGATCGGGAAGGTCGAACAGCGACGTGCGAGACGCAAAGTTTGCCTGCTTCATAGACGGCAGCGACGGATCGGGGACCGAAGCCAGCGGAGACGAGGAAGGTGCAGGCGACGGTGCCGACGCCGGATCGGGAACATTCATCTGCGGACGCGGCGATGCCTGGGAGGAAATCTGGGCCA
Organism: uncultured Collinsella sp.; assembly: GCA_902496005.1. Taxonomy (GTDB): domain Bacteria; phylum Actinomycetota; class Coriobacteriia; order Coriobacteriales; family Coriobacteriaceae; genus Collinsella. The sequence continues at coordinate 55,572 of CABUZI010000001.1, read as the reverse complement.
TAAGGGAATCGACCGTTTCGTCCTGGGTGGGAGCGACATTGGCAACCGTGGCACCGGAACCACTCGGGGTCGGCATGGTGAAAATCTGCGTGGAGTAAGGCCTCGACTCATCCGTCTCGGGAGTCTCGGAAACCGCAGGCACTTCCTCCTGCTCGACCTCGGTCGAATCACCTTGATCGGCTGCCGCGTATTGCTCTTCGTCAGAGTTGGCCTCGACGGACTCGTCCTCGGCGGCATCTTGGATTTCGGCAGCATCAATGGGCTCGTCATCGTCTGCCGCGTCGCCCTGCTCATCGGAAACAGGAAGGGGCTCGGCAATTGCGGTGCCTTGCTTTTCAAACGTTATCGTGGAATCGAACTGCGCGGCATCAAACGACATGGTGCTATCGACGTGCTGCTGAGCCTCGAAAGACGTTGTTGCCTCAACAACATCCGCTGACGTCGGTTGCTGGGACTCAAAGGACGTCGTAGCTTCGGCAGCGTCGACGGGCCCGGACTGCATAGCCTCGTTCTGCTCGAACTCTTGCGCCGCGCGCTCACGTGCCGCCTCGGCTGCCTGCTGCTGAGCGATAGCCTCCTGCTCGGCAGCCTCGCGTGCGGCAGCGCGCTTCTCCTCGAAATCGTCGACAAATTTCCTGCCCTTTGCAAGCGCACCCTTAAAGAAGCTGGAAGCGCTGGCGCCAATCGAAGAGAACGCGGATGCAATATCGGCATGGGGCGTTGCCGCGGGAATCTCGGCCGAGAAATCAGTATCGCTCTCGTAAGACACGCGCCCCGGCTGTTCAACGTAATCGTCGTCAGACTCGTCCGCAACGTCTTGCGCCGGCGCGGCGGGAGCCAAAATGTCCAGTCCTGCCGCGGGATCGATCGCAGACACCGCCTCGGGCTCGGCAACGGTAACCGCGGCAGACTCATCATCCGCAGTGACAACGGGCGCAGGCTCGGGCTCAAACGTCGGCTCCTCGCCCTCCTCGTAATCGAGCGTGCAGGACTCGGGAAGCATTCCGAGCGCACGGATGGCATCCGAACCAAAGCGGATGTTGCCGGCGGCGTTGCGATAGAGCTTGGGCTCGGGCTCGGCCGCGGCAGGCTCCTCCGCCGGCTCAGCAGCGGGAACCTCGTCATTGAACTCTTCGGCCTGGACAGCCTGATTCTGATCCTCGGGCACGATGGCGCCAATCAGCGTCTCGTCGGCAGACGCACCCTCAAAGCCCTCGATCTGCTCGTCAAAAGCCTCGCCCTGTTCGGGCTCGGTTTGAGCGTCGGGAGCAATCGGCTGACCGAACTCGTCCTCGGCGTAGGTAGGCTCTTCGTACTCGATGGTGTTGCCGTAGTCGTTTTGCTGCTGGGCCGCGGCATACTCCGCCGCCGCGCGCGCCATTTCCTCGGCACGACGTTTCTGCTCCCCAAAATAGGTATCGAACGGAACATCGTCGGGAAACTCGTTCTCGCCCTGGAAGGGAGCAACGTTGTCCATAACGCCGAGCATAGCGGCGACAGAAGACTTGTTGCACACCGCGCCGGACGTATAGGGAAGAATGTGGCGGTTAGAGATGATGTTTGCCGCGTTGGCAAGTGCAACGAGGGAAGCGAGGATCGCGACAATCCACAGCAGAACCTTGAGCGCGCCGGGGAGCGGCAGGATACGCAGGATGGCAACGGTAGCAGGGGCAACCGTGGCAACGGGCAACAGCTTGGCGATGAGCGCACGATACGAAGCATAGGGCTCGCGGGCGAGCAGCTCAGCACGGGGAGAGTCGTAGTGTGCGACAACGACCACCGGGCGGTTGCGCGGAGACGCGAGCGGGCCCGAGGCCTTGTGGTAGGCGATGACATTTTGGCTCACGCCCGTCTTGCCCAGGCGCGAAACCACGGGGTGGCCCGTGCGCTCGAGCACGTAAAGAACGGCGCCGACGATTGCCAGCAAGGTGCCGACCAAACCGATACCACCGCCGATGCCCATCAACAGGGCGCCGGCAAACGCAAGAATACCGGTAACGGCAAATGCCAACCTACTGGGCGCCGGGGCATTGAACTCCTGAACCTCGGGATCAAAGCCGTGGTTGCGGAAGATCTGAGCGATATCCTCGGCAGCCAAGCGCTCTTCTTCGCTGCATGCCGGCGTAATGCCGGTGTTCTGCAGCAGGTGGTTAATATAGTTCTGGGTGTTCGCCATGTGCGCTCCACATCCATAATCCGACAAATAGGCCCAATGCATGCACATTAGAACCGTATATAGTCGAAAGTATACCCCGAGCGAGCGCAAACGACCGAATTCGGGCCATCTTAACGCCCCGAGCGGACAAGGATATAGCCTAATCTCCATATCGGACTAAAATCATGGCAGCAAACTACCTTCTTATGCGAGGACTCTATGACGGCAAGCGACGCGACCGCGACAATTAAAAAGGGAAGTTCGGAGCCCAGTTTCGATAAAACGGCTCAGCGCATCCTCAACCTTTTCTTTGTGCTCAACAGCTCCCCCGAACCGCTGACGACCGAGCAGATTGTCTTGGATTCTGACCTAGGATATGGCTCGGACAACATCGACTCGGATAAGCGCAAGTTTCGGCGCGATCGTGACAAACTGCTCGAGCGTGGCATCTTAATCAAGGAGGTTCGCCCCGCCGGTGCGCAGGAGACCAAGGAAAGCTCGTGGACAATCGACCGCGAGCACACGTTTGCTGCAGGCGGCCTCATCACCGCAGACGACGCCGACATCCTACTCAACGCCATCGACCAGACGCTAGCGGCCGGCTCTTCCACCTTTGCCGCGCCGCTTGCCGATATTCGCTCCAAAATTGCCTACCTCACCGGCATGTCGGCGGTGGACGAAGTACCGATCCGCCGCTCTCCCACCGTCGATGCGGTATGGAGCGCCTTTGCCGAGCGATGCGCGCTGCGATTTTTATATCAGAACGGACGCGGCGAGCAGAAAGAACGTACCGTCTGTGTCTACGGCATGTTCGAACGCGAGGGCGTGGCGTACTTCTGCGGCCTCGACAATGTCACCGACGACATCAGGACATTCCGCTGCGACCGTATCGTTCGCGCTTGGCGTCCTTCGAAGGCCTACGCCATCCCTGCGGACTTCAATCTCAACGACTATCTGTTCTTTGAATTCGATTTCGCCGACCGACCGCCCGTTGCAGCCACGTTCTCGTTCGCCCCTCAGACGCAGATCGATATGATCAACGGCCTCACGCGCGGGCGAGGTGAGCTCGCACACACCGATGCGGGATGGATCTGGACCGTTGACGTGCGCGACCTTGAAGCCGCCGCCTCATTTTGCATGGCCCACGCCATGGACGGCATGAGGCCCATGGCCCCCAAATCGCTCAAGCAGGCGTGGAACCACCTCATTGAAAGGACGGTGCACGAGCATGCCCGTGCGTAAACTCACCAGCGAGCAGAGACTCTCGCGCGCCATCGACATCATGGAGGCCCTCTACGCCGCCGGCGAGAGCGGCATGACACGAACCGAAATTTGCGGCCGCTTTGACATCACGGGAGCATCGCTCGACGAGATTCTCGAGATCGTCTCGACGCTCGCGGACCGAGAATCGGGCGCGCGCATCATCTGCGAATGCCGCGGCGAGCGCGTGGCCCTCACTGGTGACGCCGGGCGCGTGCTACCGTTGCGCCTGAGTGCCGCCGAGGGCGCCGTGCTCAACCATGAACTTGAATCGTTGGGGATCGAGCCGCAGACGGCAGCTCGGATTCGACATGCCCTTCTGCCCGAAGAGCTCGGCTATAACCAGCGCGTCTTTGACACCGTCAACCACGGGTCGCACTGGCAGCAGCTGAGCTGCGCCATTCAGGACGGTGTTCGTTGCCGCATCTCGTATCGCTCGATGGACGATGCGCGGCCACGCGAGCGTCTGGTCGACCCCTTGCGCATTACGGCAAACGGCGACCAAACATACCTGATTGCCTGGGACATCGCGGTCGATGAGCAGCGCACCTATCGCATGGATAAAATCGAGGGACTCACCTTGACGGAAGACTCCGTCGTGCCTCACACACCGGGCGTCGCATCCCTCCACGATTCCCTTGCCCGGACGCAGCGTAGCGCAAAGCTCTTGATGCCATTCGATATGGCGGAGCATCTGGACTGGGCCGGCATCACCCTAATCGAGCGCAGCGGGGCAGACATGGCAACGGTAACCGTGCATTACGGCTCCGAGCGTTGGCTACTGAGCCAGGTAATCGCAGCGGGCGGAGCCATCCGCATCTTGGATGACCCCGCCCTGTCAAAGCGTCTGTGCGATATGGCAAAAACCCTCGTCTGTCCGCTTTAGCGCCGCCGCTCGTGACGTGCGCGCCACAGTTGCAGATAGTGACCGATCTGCGCCGATTCGATGCGCTGGTAGGAGCTCGTGGGCAGCGACGTTAAGAACTTCTTTCCGTAGCCCTTCGTCACCAGGCGCGGGTCGGCCAGAATCAGCACGCCGCAATCGGTCGACGAGCGGATAAGGCGGCCGGCCGCCTGCTTAACCTCGAGCACCGCCTCGGGCAGCGAATAGCGCGCCCAAGCGCGGTCTTCGCGCAGGTTGCGCTCGCACGAGAGCGGGTCCGTGGGGCTCGAGAACGGCAGCTTGGGAATGATGACGCAACGCAGCGTCTCGCCGCTGGCGTCAAACCCCTCCCAGAAGGCCTTAAGCGCAAAAAGCGACGAGGTCGGCTCGTTGATAAACCGGTCGCGCAGGCGACGAGGAGATGAGTTGCGCTGCTGGCAGTTGAGCTCCAGACCCGCACGGGCCATCTTGGGCTCAACGCGGGCGTACAGGTCTTCCATGTCGCGCCGATTGGTGAACAGTGTGAGCACCGATCCGCCCATGGCAAGATGGGCGTCGACCAGCACGCGCTCGAGCGCCGTAAGATAGCTCTCGCGATCGCGCGGATCGGGGATATCGCCCGCAACGACTACAGCCATGTTCGAATCGAAGTCGTAGCTCGAGTCCAAGTGCAACGATGAGGATGTTGAAGCACCGATGCGATCGAGACCGACCGCGTGGTTAAAGTGTTCAAAGCTTTTGGACACCGTCATGGTCGCCGAGGCAAAGATAGCCGTGTGAACCTCGGGCAGCCACTCGGTTGCCAAGGCCTCGCCAATGTCGATGCGCTCTGCGGTCATTGACTCTCCGCCGGCACGCAGCCTGCGATTGACTTGCAGCGAATACACGTAGTGTTCATCGGTGCCATCAATGATGAGCTTGAGGTTCTCGGCCAGCTCGTGCAGGCGGCGCGAAATATCGCCCAGGTCGACAACAACCTCGGGCTTGTCGGCGGCGACGGCTTGCACCAGCGCGTCGACGCTCTTGTCAGCTTGTTCCAATGCGTCGATGGCAGTGTAGGCCGACTGTAAGAAATCATGCCAGTCGTCAGATTCGCGCAGCTCGGGGCCAATCCATAGATTGGCATTGTCATAACCCCCACGGGCACGGCTGCCGAGCTCGCGAACGCCATCGAACACGTCGGCGATTGCCATGCTCGCGCGCGCAACCGTCGACGTCGCCTTGGCAGTAAGGCCCAAATAGAGCGTAGAGCCCTCGGAGGTTGCCAAATCACGGGAGACCTGGCTTAGCGCACCGGTGCTCGAGCCACCCAGGCGCTCAAACAGAACGCGTGATTCGTCCGCCGACACCACGCGCGCCCACTGACGGCGCGCCTCGCGCTCGATAGAATGAGCCTCGTCGATTACCCAATGACGAATCGGAGGCAAAATCCTGCCCTCGGCCGCAACATTGCGGAACAGCAGGGAATGGTTGGTGACCACCACATCGGCATGCGCCGCACGACGGCGAGCGCCGTGGACCAAACATTTATCAGGGAAAAACGGGCAGAGGCGGCGAGCACACTCGCGCGAGGCCGTCGTAAAGTCGGGGCGGTTGACGCTGCGCCACCGAATGCCAAGCGAGTCGAGGTCGCCATCGGCTGATTGGCAGACGTACGCCATAATGACCGCGACCGCCGTGAGCGTGTCCGCCGGATCGCGCTTGGTGGTAATCTCGACCTGGCCTCGGCTCATGCGCTCAAGCTTGCGCAGGCACGGATAGTGGTCATACCCCTTGAGAGCGCAAAATGACAGACCACCGTCCAGTTGCTCGGCAAGTTTTGGCAGCTCATGGTACATGAGCTGGTCTGCAAGATTGTTCGATTTGGTCGCAATACCAACCGTGATGTTGTTACGGCGTGCCGCCTCGGCAAAAGGCACCAGATAGGCCATCGATTTGCCGACGCCTGTGCCCGCCTCAATTACACGATGAGTGCCCGTGACCAGCGCATCGCGGACCTCGAGCGCCATCGCGATCTGCTCATCACGCGGCTCGTAAGTGGGATACATGCGATTGACCAGGCCACCTGGCGCATAGTCTGCCTCAATCTCCTCACGACTCGGCATCTTGAGGACCGGCAGTTCGTCGGCGTCCACCCGATCGTCGGCGCGATCGGCCTTGAGAACGTCAGTACGAGCGGCGCTGAGAGAGAAGATAGAACCAGGGTTCTGCCCTGCCAAGAATGAGAAGATAGGACGATAGGACCAAGGCACATCCAGATGCATGTCGGCTAGGCGCGCCATGAGGCCCTGGGGCAAGTCGGTGAGCGCCACGAGCAACACGCGCCATACACCACACAGGGCGTCGACGTCGGCATTGGCACGGTGTGATACCGAGTCACAGCCAAACAGATCGGCCATAAAAGACAGCTTGTGCGAGGCCAGGCGCGGAAGCGCGATGCGCGACAGCGCCAGCGAATCGATCCAAATATCGCTCACGTTGACGCCGCCTTTGACCGACTCGATAAATGAGCGATCGAACGTGGCGTTATGTGCGATCACCGGGCAACCACCGACAAAATCGGCGAGAGCGGCCACGGCCTCAACGGCCGACGGGGCATCTGCCACATCGGCATTTGTAATGCTCGTGAGCTCGGTAATCTCAGCGGGAATCAGCTGTTTGGGATGCACGAAGGTATCGAAGCGGTCGACGACCTCGCGGCCCGAAAGGCGGGCCGCCGAGATCTCGATCAGCTCATTGTCCTGCACCGAAAGACCCGTGGTCTCGGTATCGAGGACGATCACATCTTCCTCGATAAGGCCGAAGGACTGTGTTTTGGCGCGCTCGGCAAGCGTGGCATAGGAGTCGATGACAAACTGCGGCGTTCCTGACGAAACCGCGTCCTCGATTAGCATGCAATGCCCGCTCGACGAAGGCCCATACGGATCAGGCTGTCACAGACCTGCGGGAACGTCATGTCGTCGGTGTGGCGGATCTCATCCGGATACAGCGACGTATCGGTCATGCCGGGAATGGTATTGGTCTCGAGGATGACGGGGCCGTCCTCACTCACAATAAAGTCGCTGCGTGAGATACCCAGGCAACCGAGGGCCTTGTGAGCAGCGCAGGCAAGCTCCTGAGCGCGAGTGTAATTCTCGGGTGAAATCTGCGCCGGAATGCGATGGATGTCCGTAGGGTCGACATACTTCACGTCCAGATCGTAGAACTCGCAGTCCTTGGGCTTACGAATCTCGACAATCGGCAGAGCGCGCACGTCGTCCTCGCCGTACACGCCGACGGTGATCTCGGTACCCTCGATGCACTTCTCGACCAGCACTTTGTCGCCGTACTCAAACGCCTTGGCGATTGCCGCGGGCAGCTCGGAGGGCTCATGGACCAGGGAAATGCCATAGCTGGAACCGTTGACGGCCGGCTTCACAAAGCAGCGCTCGCCACAAACCTCGACGATATGATCGATATCGACTTCATCGCCCACCTCGAGCGCGAGGCCGGGGGCAATGGGAATGCCCGCCTTGGCGTACAGGAGCTTAGAGACCTCTTTGTCGGCACCGCAGGCGCTGGCAAGCACGCCCGAGGCCGTGTAGGGGATACCAAGGGTCTCCATGGCACCCTGCATGGCGCCATCCTCACCGCCGGCGCCGTGCATGGCGATAAACGCCACATCGAAACCGCCAGTCGCCATGGTTACCATAAAGTCATCAGCGGCCGTGTCGAGCAGCTCCACCGAGGTGTAGCCGGCCTCCTTCAGTGCCGTCACAACGTTCTTTCCCGAATTGAGCGAGATCTCGCGCTCAGCGGAATGACCACCCGCCAAGACCGCTACGTGCATGTTCTCTAGGCTTTTACCCGGCATGGGCAGACTCCTCCTCTATAATTTCTGCAGCTGATACCATATTGTAGCGATACCCTCTACGTTTCCCCAAAATCGAAAGGCTTCCATGAATCCCAGGACTAAATCTCAGGACATTCGCGACTTGAGCCAAAACGATATTCGCGAGCTCGTGGCCGAACTTGGCCAGCCCGCGTTCCGCGCGAAGCAGCTCATCGAATGGGTCTTTGAGAAGAACGTTTGTTCGTTTGACGATATGACCAACCTTCCCAAGGCTTTCCGCGAGCAGCTTAAAGAGGCTTTTGCCTTCGACACGCCGACTGAACTAACCAAGCAAGTTTCCAAAGATGGCTCACGCAAGTATCTGCTCGAGTACCACGACGGCGTTTCCGTCGAAACCGTCGGCATGCCCCGTCGTAACAAGCTTTCCGTCTGCGTTTCCACCCAGGCAGGCTGCGGCATGGGCTGTGCCTTTTGCGCCACCGGTCTCAACGGCCTCAAGCGCTCTCTGACCGCTCAAGAGATCGTCGACCAGGTACTTCATGTATCCAACGACTTTGGCGAGCGCGCCACGAGCGTTGTCTTCATGGGCCAGGGCGAGCCGTTTGCCAACTACGACGAGGTTCTCAAGGCGCTGCGAATCCTCAACGACCCCGATGGCATCGGTATCGGCGCTCGTCACCTCACTGTCTCTACCAGTGGCGTTATTCCCGGTATTCGCAAATTTGCCGACATCCCTGAGCAGTTCACGCTTGCCGTTTCCTTGCATTCCGCCATCCAGTCGACGCGCAATAAGCTCATGCCCGGTATTAAGAAGTACACGCTGCTTCGCCTTCACGAGGCGCTTCAACTCTACACCGAGAAGACTGGCCGCCGCCCGACCTATGAGTATGCCATGATCGAAGGCGTCAACGATACGAATCCCGAGATGCAGGCGCTCTGCGACTTCTGCGAGGGAACGTTGTGCCACGTTAACCTGATTCAGCTTAACGACATCGAGGGCAGCCCGCTCAAGCCGTCGCCGATTCATAAGGTTGAGGATCTTCAGCGTCGTCTTGAGTCCCGTGGCATCGAGACCACGATTCGTAACTCCCGTGGTAACGATATTGACGCCGCTTGCGGACAGCTGAAGCAGCGCTTCAAAGTTCAGAAGAACGCATAGGGGAGTCGCACCCCAAAACGTTTCATGTTAAACATCGAACGGCCACGGTTGCAGGAAATGCAACCGTGGCCGTTTCATTTCTTGACCTTAATTTTGAATCAGCTGCTACTGGTCCCATTTTTACGGCCAAAATACGGGGTCCTTGTCTCGTGAATCAGACAAGGACCCATCAAAATATAGTAAAAAATTGTTAGGTACCTAATAGCCTACATTTTCCCATTGGTTGCTAACCCAACCTTGATTAATCTTAGGATTCTTTGTTACCTGAGCTGTACGCATGGCAACATCTTCTGTCATAACATTCATTTTCTTCTTGGAAGTATCGACGATATCTTGCGCGCCTCGAAGCAGACGACCTCGAAGTTCATCGTCTGTCGCGATCTTATATCCAGCAAAGGCACCAGCTGCGACAGTCGTCGCCAATGCAATCGCAGTTAAAATCTTATTCCTCATCTTGGCCTCCTTGATCAAACTGAATCATTTCGCCAAGAATACGAGAGAGCTCTTCCTCGTCTTTAAACTCAATCTCAATCTTATTCTTTCCACGCGAGCTCTTCACACGCACGTTGGTATTAAAAACCTGACGAAGCACGCGGGCAGCCTTTTTAAAAGACTGAGGCGTTGCAGGCCTCGGCGTCTTAGGTGTCTCTCCGGCAGAAAACAACGGAGCGAGATTTTCTGTCGCTCTTACGGAAAGGCCCTCTGCAACAACCTTCTCTGCAAGTCGAATTCGAGCGTCCTCATAGGGAACTGCAAGAATCGCACGTGCATGACCAGCAGTAAGTTTGCCCTCAAAAATCATCTGCTGAACTACTTCGGGGAGATCGAGAAGACGCAGCGAGTTTGTAATTGCAGAGCGTGACTTGCTTACTGCCTTCGACAATGCCTCCTGGGTCATCCCGCTGGCATCAATGAGTTGGCGATAGCCCTTAGCCTCTTCGACGGGATTCAGATCAGAACGCTGAAGGTTTTCGATAAGAGCAAGAGCCAGCATCTCTTCATCATTTACCTCTTTAATGATGACTGGCAATTCTTCAAGGCCAGCAAGCTTTGACGCCTGGTAACGACGCTCACCAGCGATGATCTCATAGCCGTTTCCATGCTTGCGAACCAAAAGCGGCTGCAAAACGCCATGTTCTTGGATTGACTCGCTCAACTCGCGAAGTTCAGTTTCGTTAAAGTGAATTCGCGGCTGATTAGGGTTGGGAACGATATCCTCAATAGGTAGTTTTGATTCAGATGCGGCATTTGAAGCCGATGCAGCCGAACCGCCGGTCTCATACTCGGCCTCTGAGACCAAAGCATTGAGTCCACGTCCCAATCCGCCACGTTTCTTTACACTAGGCACGCTTGATCACCTCTTTTGCAAGGTTCATATATGCTTTTGCACCCTTATTTTGAGGTGCATAGGTAATTACCGGTTCTCCAAAAGACGGAGCTTCGGAGATTTTAACCGTACGGGGGATTAGCGTCTTAAACGCTTTATCACCAAAGTACGATTGAACCTCCTCAACAACCTGATTCGATAGTGAAGTACGCGAGTCATACATGGTCATAAGCACACCATAGGTGTTTAAGCCCTTGTTCAGCCGTGATTTGACCATCTTCATTGACTCAAGCAGCTTCGTAACGCCCTCGAGTGCGTAATATTCGCACTGGATCGGAATCAAAACGCTGTCTGCTGCGGTCAAAGCGTTGATAGTAAGCAGGCCGAGCGAAGGAGGACAGTCAATGAAAATAAAGTCAAACTCGTCCTGAATCGGCTCAAGCAAATCTTTGAGGCGGGTTTCACGAGCAATTGCGCTTACGAGCTCAATTTCCGCGCCTGCAAGTTGAATTGTAGCCGGAATAACGAATACTTTTTTACAATTTGTATCAAGAACAAGCGATTCTGCCGGCACATCATTCAACAATGCATCATAGATGCAGTGATCAAGGTCTTCTTTTTCAATTCCGAATCCACTGGTGCTGTTTCCCTGCGGATCAAAATCGACAATCAGTGTCTTACGACCCTGCTCACCCAGTGCTGCTGCAAGGTTTACAGCCGTCGTTGACTTACCGACGCCGCCTTTTTGATTGATGATTGCAATGATACGCGTGTCTTTTGCGCTCTTAGAACGCTTAACGTCGCGAAATCCCACGGTCCCTCCTGGTGTGTATTAAAGCTGTCAAACGGAGGATGTTTCACGTGAAACATTCCGAATCGATATCAACCGCCATGTTTCACGTGAAACACTGCAAGTTGTTAGTATCCATTATGTTTCACGTGAAACATCTAGGCAAGCGGATTCTTCTTTGCCACGCCATTTGCACGAGGCAATGAGATAGATGCTGGATGACTCTTCTTAAGAACAATGAACTCCCTGTGACCCAAGCCTTCAGGCAAATCAATTGCGTCATTCAGAAGCAAAGTGAAGCCGCAAATCTTAGCTGCTGACATGCCGGAAGCAAGCTCCTCATCCGAAGGATTGCCCTTGGTTATAACAAATAGCCCTCCATCCTTCAGATACGGAGCCGCATACTCAACAAGAATCGGTAGAGGGGCCAGTGCGCGGGCGGTTACAACAGAGAACTGCTTCTTATGGCTTCGAGCATATTCTTCAAGACGATCATGAACCGCATGAGCATGTTTCAATCCAAGAGCATGGACAAAGGAATTAACCGCATCAACCTTCTTGCCAACAGAGTCAATATAAGTAGCTTTACGATGCGTGGTTATGGTTAATGGAATACCAGGGAAGCCCGCACCTGTTCCCATATCGAGCAAAGCTCCCTCAGGAGCCTTGTTGATATAGGGGAGCAAAACAAGTGAGTCGAGGATATGAAGTACTGCAGCATCTTCTACGTTAAGAATACGGGTGAGATTGGTTGTCTTATTAGTTTCTAGAACCAAATCCAAATGCTGAATACATTTCCTTAGCTCAACATCAGTTACGCTCAAGGAATACTCTTTGCAATAGGAAGTTAGACGACTCAACATCTCGTCAGCCTGCTGATCAGTAAGTACTAACAACGAAAGCTCCTTTCTGACAAAAATCAGTGTATCGAGAACTTTTGACAAAAAAAGGGGACGTGGAAACCACGTCCCCTTAGCATAAGCTCGAGTAGATTATCGAGCAACAATCACCACATGGCGATCAGGGTCAGAACCCTCAGAATGAGTATCGACTGCATCGTTGCCACGAAGTGCAATGTGAACCAGTCGGCGCTCGTAGGCATTCATGGGCGGAAGCGAAACACTCTTATGAGTGCGGATGGCACGCTCGGCAGCAGACTGAGCCATGGAGGCGACCTTATCCTGACGGCGACTCTTGTATCCCTCGACGTCCACTACAACCGGATACCTAAAGCCAAGCTTGCGGCTCACCAGCAAAGAGAACATAACCTGAAGAGCATCAAGAGTGCGACCATGACGGCCAATGAGAACAGCAAGGTCGGGAGCCGTTACATCCAAAATCAGCTCACCCTCGTCGCCCTCATACTCATCGATAGGAGAGTTGGCGGCATCGAAGTGCGAAAGGATGGAACGCAGGATGGAAATCGCAACATCGGCAATGGTGTCGAGCTCCTCATCGGTCAGCTCTTCACCAGCCTTGTAGCGCTGTGCAATCTCGGGATAATCGCCCGCGACCTGCGGGGCAACCTCCTCAAGCATATCCTCGATGATCTCTTCAGACATAACGTACTCCAAAAGTTAGGTACCTAAATAAGATTGATATCCCACTACTTCTTCTTGTGCGGGCGCGGCTTCTTCTCGCGACGAGTGACCTCAACCTGCAGCGGAGCGTTCTTAAGACGCTCCTCCTCATCGGCCTTCGCCTTGTCGATGACCTTCTGCGTCACAAAAATCTGCTGGATAACCTGCCAAGCAGACGAGACGTCGTAGTACAGCAGAACACCAACGGGAAGGCTCCAGCCCATCCAAAGCATCATGACCGTCATGACAACGGCCATCATACGCATGCTCTGAGCCTGCTGGCCGGTCTGGTTGCGCGACATATAGAGCTGCGGAATCAGGGTCAGGACGGCAAACAGGATCAGGCAAACCAGCGCAGGCAGTGCAACCATAAAGCCATCGGCAAAGGAAGCGCTCGGCGTGGTGGTCAGGTCGGGCAGGATGTTGAAGAACGAGAACGTGCCGTCGTTAAAGTACTGCGGCAGGTTGCGCAGCAATGTAAACAGGGCGAACAGGATAGGCATCTGAATCAGCAGCGGCAGACAGCCAGCCATGGGGTTGAACTTGTTCTCGCTGTAGAACTTCTGCATCTCCTCGGCCTGACGCTGGGGATCGTCGGCATAGCGCTCCTGGATCTCGAGCATCTTGGGCTGCAGCACCTGCATGCGAGCCGTCGACTTGGTCGACTTGAGCATAAGCGGCGTCAGCAGCAGACGGATGATGACCACCAGAATGATGATGGACAGGCCCCAGTCGACCGCAAAGGTCTGGATGAGCTTGAGCAGCTCGAAAAGGATGTTAACGATCCAATCCCACATGTAAGTTTTCCTCCGATAGCGAGTGCCCGCTAGGGCACAGGGTCATAACCGCCGACGTGCAGGGGATTGCAGCGAGCGATGCGCCTCACGGCAAGCCAGCAGCCTCTCAAAACACCGTGCTTCTCAATCGCCTGGATGGCGTATTGCGAGCACGTTGGGTAATAAATGCAGGCGTCAGGCAATAAGGGCGAAATAACCTGTTGATATATGCGAATAGGAGCGATGGCAACACGTCGCAAAACGTGATTGCTCATCGCTCCTCCCCGGCAACGCCGGCGCGCTTCATAAGCGAACGCAACGCCTTGTCCATCTCCTGCGGCGAGGAAACCCTAGTCTTGGGAGTTGCAAACAAGATGATGTCATAACCCGCAACGGGAAATCCGCAGCTGCGGGCGGCCTCGCGCATCACACGCTTAGATCGGTTGCGCACGACGGCACAACCGAGTCGCTTAGCACCAACGAAGGCGACCCTTCCGGAGTCGCCTTCGCCAACCGATTCACATATGGTCATTCGAATCAGAGGGTGATTGAAACGACGCCCCTGACTGAACACATGCTCGAAATCTTGCCGAGACTTAATAGTCTTCATGCGAGATGTGTGTATCGCTGCTAGACAGTGAGACGCTTGCGGCCCTTGGCGCGACGACGGGCGAGCACGGCACGACCACCCTTAGTGGCCATACGGGCACGGAAGCCATGGGTCTTGGCACGCTTACGCTTATTAGGCTGATACGTACGCTTCATCTTAAGTTCCTCCTGCTGCATTTCGAGTGTCCGCGGGGACGCGGACGCAGATATAGACACGTGAGCTTGAAGATTGTAGGGAAATCAATGTTCAAATGTCAAGAAATCAAAGGTAAAAGGTTGCGCAGTTCACACGGTTCCCCCATAAGCCAAGCTCGATTTAGCGGTGCATGACAACTTTTCACGATATTTCATCGAGTTTTCAACAGGTCATGTTGGCAATGTTGAGAACTTTTCGCCCGTTTTCCAAAGTTTTCAACAGGTTTTGAAAAGTTGTCGAAAGATGAGAAACATTGCGCGGTGAGCTACTATTTGTTCGAAACCTTTTGGAAGATTGCGAGCGGCATGTCTGATGACTTTTACACCATGGTCGATTCTGGAGACCCGGCACCCGACAACGAGCACATCACCGGCGTGCGCGAAGAGCGTGCGGAAGGCGAGCAGACGACCACGCAGGCGCCAAAAGCCATGTACGCCGCGCGTATCGCCGTCTATGACGACATGCTGTCGACACCGCGTGTGATCGTCATTGATCCGCAAGATGTCCGCACGTATTTGGAAGAGACTACCAACACCGTCTACCAGTGCATGAAAGAACAAGGTGGCCATATCTCGCTCATGGTCATCCGCGAGATTGTCGAAAACTTTATCCACGCACACTTTGCCGAGCCCATCATCTCGATTCTGGACGGCGGAGACACCATCCGCTTTGCTGATCAAGGACCCGGCATCGACGACAAGGAACGCGCTTTCGACTTTGGCGTTACCAGCGCAAACAGCAAGATGAAGCGCTATATCCGTGGAACCGGAGCGGGGTTTCCCATGGTGCAGGAGTATTTGGAAAACGCCGGCGGTGCCGTATCCATCGAGGACAACATGGGCAACGGCACCGTGGTTACGGTAAGCCTGAACCCTAAACGAGTGCAGGAAATCGAGCGTGCCGGCGGGCGCGGTGCTGCCGTGCGGCCCGAGACGGAGCAGCCCACATATCCCCTGCCGGGAGCTTTTGCGCAGCAGCCCATGGCAACGCAGCAGATGCAGCCCCCCGTGAGGCAGATGCAGCAGCCCGGAATGCTTCCCACACAAGAGCCCCAGGCGACATCGATGTCGATGCCGCCAAACATGCCAGAGGCCGTGCCGCTGGCGGATCAGGATGCGGCAGCAATGCAGCAGGCGACGGGCGCACCGGGTGGCCAGCAAATGGGCTATCAGCCGTACCAACAGGGATATCCATATCAACAGATGCCGCCGCTGGGGTACGGCCAGCAGTTCCCGCAGCAGTACCAGCAGGGATATCAGCAGCCGTACCAGCAGATGCCGCAGCAGCAGTACAACCCCTGGGCCCAGCAGATGCCTCCGCAGCCTTACCAACAGTGGCCTCAAAGTTTTCAACAGCAAGTGCCGCCGATGCAGAGTTCTCAACAACCAGCAGCTCAAATGATGTATCCTAATGCAGCAAATCAGTATGCGCAGCCACAACCGGACGTGTTCGTAAGCGATCGCGGCAACGCCGCACTAGGCTATTTGGCGCAAAATCAAGCGTGCGGTGCAACCGATCTGGCGAGGGCGTTTGGAAACTCGGCCCCCACTTGGTCACGCACGCTCAATGACTTGGCGCAGGCTGGCTTGGTCATCAAGCATGGCCAGAAATACCATCTGACCGAACTCGGCGCCGCTCGCGTGCGAGCTCAGAGCTAAAGAACGGGAGAAACAGTGGACGAGGAAGCAAGCATCATCCTGGGGGACGCCATCGCCTTTTGCCAGCGCGACGGCCAAGATGCACGCCTCATCAACATGCTGGGGCAATCGCGCGCCATAAGCCTGACCGAAGATACGCTCACGATCGAGGCCCCCTCGCGCTTTGCCATCGCGCAGCTCAAAAAGCATCAGCCGACTATTGAGGCCTATCTGGAAGAAATCGCCTTTGCACCGATCGCGCTCGACATCGTGGCACCGCAAGGCGCCGCAACGGAATCCGCTGCCGCGACGGCGCCCGCCACGGCTCCCGCCGCTTCCCCGGCGGCACCGGCCTCCGCAGGCGACGTGCCGACAATCGAGCACCAGCACAGCGATGTTTCCCGTGAAACCATGGCACCGTTGCCAACCGCGGCGGCGACGTCAACGAACGCACCCGTCACGCACATGCCCATCGCTCACGACGCAGCGGCGGGCGCGGATTCGGGCATTGCAATCAAAAACACGCTCTCGGCCGATGATTTTCGTCGCATGATGAACCAGATGAAGGGCGGAGCGCCAACTAAATCCACGCAAGCTGCGACCCCCGCTTCACCCATGCCAGCACCGACCGTGCCGGCCGAGCAGAATACGGATGGAGCCCCGCTCGCCGCGAACTCAAAATTTACCTTTGAGAACTTTGTCTACGGCCCCGAGAACAGCCATGCCTATCGCTCGGCACTCAAGTTTGCCGCCCTCGCGGACGAGCGCGGCACGTGCACATCGCTGTTCATCTACGGCAAATCGGGCCTGGGCAAGACGCACCTGCTGCTTGCCATCAAAAACGAGCTCGCCGAGAAGTCGCCCGAGATCAAGGTCAAGTATGCCAACTCCCAGGCATATCTGGACGACCTGATGACCGAGTTCGACCGCCAAAAGAAGAGCAACGCCCCCATCATGCAGGCGTACCACGGCGTGGACGTGCTCATCATCGATGACATCCAAAACATCATCGGCAAGCGCGCGAGCGTGGACTACTTTTTCCAGCTCATGGACGAGTTCATCCGCAATAACAAGAAGGTCGTTATCGCGGCAGACCGCGCTCCCAAGGACCTGAGCATGGACGAGCGTCTGACCAGCCGCTTCAACGCCGGCATGCTCTGCCTGGTCGCAGAGCCCAGCTACGAGATGAAATACAAGATCTTGCAGCGCTATTACGAGAACACCATCGTCGCCGCTCCCGAGGCAGGCGACGACTCGCTGCTGGCGGCCTATGGGGGCGACGGCGGGCACCTGACCGACGAGCACTTTAAACACATGGCCGAGGTCTCAGGCACCAACATCCGCGAACTCGAGAGCTTTTGCGAGCGCTGCGCCGGCGAGGCGGGCGACCGCGAGCGCGAGGGAGGGGAACTCACCTTTGACGATATCGACGCCATCGCCAGCCAGTACTTCGACACATCGGCCAAAAAGATCAACGTCCAGACGGTTCAGTCCGTCATCGAAGAGCAGTACGGCGTGACGCACGAGGAGCTCATCGGCCCGCGTCGCAACGCCAATATCGCCAAAGCACGCCATATCGCTATCTACCTTGCCATCGAAATGTGCGAGATGACGACCACGGCGGTAGGCGCCGAATTTGGCAACCGCAACCACTCGACCGTCAGCACGAGTTACAAAAAGGTCCAGAAGATGATCCAGGAAGACCGCACCGTCACCGAAGACCTCAAGTCGCTGCGCGATAAAATTACACTGCGCTCGTAGGGAAATAGAGACACCTGTTGAAAACTTGTCGAAACCACGGGCATAAGGTGTCTAAAACCCAATCCGCGGTGATGAAAAGTTTTGCGCAGGTTTTGAACGTGGAAAACCACCCCTGTTGCACACAGGTTGCTGTCGATTCTCTTTCTGGGTCTGACCTGCGTCTTTGGGAGTAATCAACAGTTTCGTCAGTGCTATTACTATTATTAAGATATTTATATCTATAGAAAGGTATTAAAAGATGAAGTTCACCGTCAGCCAGAGCTCGCTTACACAAGCCATCGGCGTCGTTATGAAGGGTGTCGCTTCGGCATCCACCCTTCCCATCCTGTCGGGCGTGCTCGTCAAGGCGCAAGACGGCATCTTGGAATTCCAGACCTCTAACTACACCATCTCGATCCGTCATCGCATCGCGGCGCATGTCGAAGAAGAGGGCGAGATGGTTATCCCCTGTAAGATGCTCTCCAATATCACCAAGACTCTCCCCGATGCCCCGGTCACCTTTGAGCTGTCCGAGCGCCAGGTGCTGATTGGTTGCGAGAAGAGCTCTTTCCGCCTGAACACGCTCGATGCCAATGACTTCCCCGAGTTTCCGGCCTATGCCATCGAGAGTGCCGTGGAGCTGCCGACCGATATCTTGTCCGAGATGGTCGGCCGCGTGTGGCGCGTCACCTCGACCGACAAGGCCCGCCCCATCCTGGGCGGCGTGCACATGAAGGTCGAGAACAACACCGTGCGCCTGGTGGCGACCGATTCCTTCCGCTTGGCCGTGTGCGATACACAGGTCGAGACCTCAACCCTCGAGGGTTCCTTTGAACTCAACGTTCCGGCCGACGCCTTTAACGACGCGCTGAACATCATGGCCAGCCGGGCGACCATCATGATCGGGGCTACCGACACCCAGGTCGTCTTTGAGGCCGGCAACACCACCTACGTGTCGCGCCGCATCGAGGGCGTGTACCCCAACTACAAGCAGCTCATCCCCGATTCGTGCGTGACGAGCGTCAAGATCGACGTCGCCGCCTTTAACGCCGCCCTCAAGCGCGTGGCCGTTATCGCGAGCGCCAACCCCGCCGTCAAGTTCGAGATCGATGTCGAGAACGGGCAGATGGGCCTGTCCTCCATTTCCAATGACCAGGACCTTGCACAGGAGACGATCGATGTCGAGGCCGAGGGCGAGTCGGGCACCATCGCCTTCAACTACCACTACATCTTCGGCTGCCTCAATGCCCTGTCCAAGGAGAAGGAGATCACGCTGGAGCTCAAGAGCTACTCGCAGGCGGGCATCTTCAAGTCCTACGACAAGATCAACTACCTGTACCTGGTCATGCCGGTCCGCATCTAGCGCTGCGCCATGACCATGTTCGCCCGCGATCTTTCCGTCGCGCACTACCGCAGCTTCGATAGCTATCGTCTTGCCCTGGACGAGGGCGTGACGATACTTGCGGGACCCAACGCGGCGGGAAAGACCAATCTCATAGAGGCGCTGCAGCTGCTGACGAGCGGCGCCTCGTTTAGGCATCCGACCGCAGCCGAGCTCGTCCGTGACGGCGTGGGATCGTGCAAGGTCGAGCTGAGGCTCGAGGGCGACGGCCGCGTGCTTGATATGGGATTGAACGCGGAGGACGGTAAGCGCTCGTTTAGCCGCAACGGCAAGAGATGTTCTGCCGCCGGTGTGCGCGGGGTTCTGCCGAGCGTGCTGTTTTGCCCCGACCATCTGGACATGGTTAAACGAGGCGCCAGTGTGCGCCGCGCTGCCCTCGATGACTTTGGCATGCAACTGAGCGCACGCTATGCCGATCTTGCGAGCACCTATGGGCGCTGCGTGACCCAGCGTAACGCCTTGCTCAAGGAGACCTGGTGCTGCCGCGAGATGCTCGGCGCGTGGAACGATTCGATTGCCCGCGCGGGCTCGGCTCTGCTTGTGCACCGGTTGGCCCTGCTCGACCGGCTGGCGGGCCATGTGCACACTGCCTACGGGCAAGTGGCATCCGGTGAGGCTGCCAACGTGACCTATACGTCCACGCTGGGGGATTTGCCCCAGGTCGAGGATCGCGAAGAACTGAAGGGCTGGGCGTACGAGCGCATGCTGGCTGCCCTTGATGAGCACGCCGACGAGGAAATTCGCCGCGGCGTGACGTTGGTGGGACCGCATCGCGATGAGATTGAGTTTACCGTGGCGGGTCGCTCCGCCCGTTCATTTGCCAGCCAAGGTCAGCAGCGAACGTTGGTTCTGGCCTGGAAGGTGGCGGAGGTGGCCGTGGCTCGCGATGTCCTGGGCACCGCCCCACTGCTGCTTTTGGACGACGTGATGAGCGAACTCGACGGCGAGCGCCGCGGTGCTTTTCTGCGGCTGATCGGCGATGATATCCAGACGGTCATAACCACGACCAACCTGGGGTATTTTACCGATGACCTGCTTGATCGAGCCAAGGTGGTGAGCATGGGTGAGACGTGCTAATTACGAGCGCGAGAGCGAAACGGTCGCCTTCAGTGGCTTTTTGAACGCAGAGCGCCAACGCATCCTGGCGGCCGCGACACCTGAGCGCCGCGCGCAAATGGAGGCTGCGGAGGAGTCTCGTGCGGTCTATCGCGCCTGGAATGCAGTGTGCTCGGGCACGCGCGAGGGACGCCATGTGACGGGGTTGCGCTACCTGCCCGAGTCCAACGAACTGCTGGTGTACCTCGATTCGCCCTCATGGACGCAGGAGATGACACTTTTGCGCGAGATTATCCGCGCGCGCATGGAGCGCGCCGGCGCGCACGTCGACGGCCTGGTGTTCAAGACGACCGCCCCCGGCCACACACCGCCCGCTGCAAAAGAGCGCCTGCGCCCGGCCGTGGCCGAGCGTCCGCCGGCTCCGCATGCCGACCTCAGCGATGCCGAGCGTGCCGAGATCGAGCACCAAGTGGCACCCATCGAGGACCAAAAACTGCGCGAGGCCCTCGAGAACGCCATGAGAGCCAGTGCCGAGTGGGCCAAGGGCGTGCAGAGCAAAAAAGAGCCTTAAATCGCATCTGGTGGCCTTGTAGAGCCAAATACCCTCGTCCCCGAGGGTATTTTTTTACGATAAACTAGTAAGGCTGTACACATTTTCTTAACTGAAGGAGGACGTGTGGCAAACGAAAACGATTACGATGGCGGCGAGATTAAGATTCTCGAAGGTCTCGAGGCCGTTCGTAAGCGCCCGGGCATGTACATTGGCTCGACGAGCGCCAGCGGTCTTCATCACCTGGTGTGGGAGATCGTTGACAACTCCGTCGACGAGGCCATGGCCGGTTTCTGCACCGAGATTCAGGTGACGGTCCACGCCGACAACTCCATCACGGTCGTCGACAACGGGCGCGGCATCCCCGTCGACGAGCATCCTATCAAAAAGATCCCGACGCTCGAGGTCGTCATGACGATCCTGCACGCCGGCGGTAAGTTCGATAACTCGGCCTACAAGGTCTCGGGCGGACTGCACGGCGTGGGCATCTCTGTCGTCAACGCCCTGTCCAAGCGTGTGGTCGTGCAGGTATGCCGCGATGGCAACATCTACGAGATGGAGTTTTCGCGCGGCAAGACCGTCAAGAAAATGGAGGTCGTGGGCACTTCGGAGACGACGGGCACCACTGTCAGCTTCTGGCCCGACGACGAGATCTTCGAGACCTGCATCTACGATTTCGACACGCTGCACAACCGTCTGCAGGAGACGGCATTCCTCAACAAGAACCTCAAGATCGTGCTGACCGACGAGCGCGAGGCGACTCCCCATGTGGAGGAGTTTTGCTATGCCGGCGGCATCATCGACTTCGTCAAGTTCCTCAACGAGGGCAAGGATGTCCCCGAGACCTTTAAGGAGCCCATCTATATTGAGGGCAAATCGGATCCGGATGCGCCCGTGACCAAGATGGGCGAGGTCGAGGTGTCCTTGCAGTGGAATAGCGGCTACGGCGAGAACGTCATGTCGTTTGCCAACGACATCTATACTCCCGAGGGCGGCATGCACCTCGAGGGCTTCCGCACCGCACTCACCCGCGTGATTAACGATTACGCTCGCAAGCAGAATCTGCTCAAGGAAAAAGACGCCAACCTGACCGGCGACGATGTGCGCGAGGGCCTATCGGCCGTTATCTCGGTCAAACTGCCCGATCCGCAGTTTGAGGGCCAGACCAAGGCCAAGCTCGGCAGCTCCTATATGCGCGCGCTGACGCTCAAGATCGTGACCGACGGGCTTGCCGATTACCTCGAGGAGCATCCCAAGCCCGCTCGCGAGATCGTCAAGAAAGCCCAGCAGGCCTGCAAGGCGCGCAACGCCGCCCGCAAGGCGCGCGAGGCGACCCGCCGCAAGAGCCTGCTCGAGACGGCGTCGCTGCCCGGCAAGCTCGCCGACTGTTCGGTGCGCGACGCCGAGTTGACTGAGCTCTTTATCGTAGAGGGCGACTCGGCAGGCGGCTCGGCCAAGGACGGCCGTCGCCGAGACATCCAGGCGATCCTACCCCTGCGCGGCAAGATTTTGAACGTCGAGCGCGTGGGCGATCATCGTGCGTTCTCGAGCGACACCATCCAGTCGCTCATCACCGCGATCGGCTGCGGCGTCACGACGAGCGCCGGCGACGGCGGTGACTTCGATATCACCAAGGCCCGCTACCACAAGATCATCATCATGACCGATGCAGACGTCGACGGCGCGCACATCCGCATCCTGCTGCTGACGTTCTTCTACAAGTACATGCGCCCGCTGATTGACGCCGGCTACGTGTACGTCGCGTGCCCGCCCATCTTTGGCATCAAGGTGCGCAACAAGATTCACTACGTGTATCCCAACGGCCGCCAGCCCGAAGACGAGATCCTGCGCGACACTATCCAGAGCCTGGGCCTGAATCCCGATGACAACGACGAGGACGGCAAAGCCAAGGACGGCAAGATCACTAAGAAGCGCAAGGGTTACACCGTCCAGCGCTATAAGGGCCTGGGCGAGATGGACCCCAAGCAGCTTGCCTCGACGACGATGGACCCCAAGACCCGCATTCTTCAGCGCGTGTCGATCGAAGACGCCGTGGTGGCGGACCGCGCCGTGCGCGAACTGATGGGTTCCGAGGTCGGCTATCGCCGCGAGTACATCGAGAAGCATGCACATGATGCACGATTCCTTGACGCTTAAGAGGAGGCAACGTGGCAGACGATATCAACAATAACGAGGGTATGGACGAGGCCGGCGATGCCGGTATGCCCGATGATCTGAAGCGCCTGCTTGCCCGTGCTGAGCAGGGCGAGGACGGCGATCCGGACGCCTATAACCCCGATGCCGATGATGATGAGGAAGAAGACGACGACGCTGAGCTCGAGGAGAGCTTTGGCGAAGTCGATCGCGGCGCCTCGGCCGGCGAGGATATCAACGGCGGCCAGCTCCAGATTTCGGAGTTTGGCCGCGAGATGAAGCAGTCGTTCATCGAGTATTCGATGTCGGTCATCACGGCGCGCGCCCTGCCGGACGTGCGCGACGGCTTAAAGCCGGTGCACCGCCGCATCCTGTACGCGATGAACGAGAGCGGCATCTACCCCAACCGCCCACATAAGAAGTCGGCCTGGACGGTCGGCGAAGTTATCGGTAAGTACCACCCGCACGGCGATTCCGCGGTCTATGAGGCCATGGTCCGCCTGGCGCAGTGGTTCTCCATGCGCACGCCGCTCATCGACGGTCACGGCAACTTCGGTAACATCGACGGCGACGGCGCGGCGGCCATGCGTTACACCGAGAGCCGCCTGGCAAAGCCCGCCATGGAACTGCTGCGTGACTTGCAGAAGGATACCGTCGACTGGCAGCCCAACTACGACGAATCACTTGCCGAGCCCGTGGCGCTGCCTGCGCGCTTCCCCAACCTGCTGGTCAACGGCAGCCAGGGCATCGCCGTCGGCATGGCCACCAACATCGCCCCGCATAACCTCACCGAGGCGATTGAGGCCACCTGCTACCTGATCGACAACCCCGACGCCACCGTCGACGAGCTCATGCAGATCATGCCAGGTCCGGACTTCCCCACCGGCGCCATAATCATGGGCAGCGCCGGCATTAAGCAGAGCTACGAGACCGGCCGCGGCTCCATTACCGTGCGTGCCAAGGCACATGTGGAGTCCACCAAGACCGGTCGCAGCCGCCTGGTCTTTACCGAGATTCCCTACATGGTCAACAAGGGCACCCTGCAGGAGAAGATCGCCCAACTCGTCAACGACAAGCGCATCGAGGGCATCTCGGATATGCGCGATGAGTCCAACCAGAAGGGCATCCGTCTGGTCATCGAGCTCAAGAAGGGCGTCATTCCGCAGGTCGTGCTCAACAACCTGTATAAGTACACCTCGCTGCAGACGACCTTTGGCGCCAACAACCTGGCGCTCGTCAACGGCGTTCCCAAATGCCTGAGCCTGCGCGAGATGCTGCAGCACTACATCGACCACCAGGTCGACGTCGTCACTCGCCGCACTCGCTTCGACCTTAAAAAGGCCCAGGCCCGCGCGCATATCCTTGAGGGCTACTTGATGGCCCTCGACCATATCGACGAGGTCATTAGCATCATCCGCTCCTCGCAGACCGACTCCGAGGCCAGCAGCCGCTTGATCGAGCGCTTTGGCTTTACGCCCGAGCAGACCACGGCCATCCTCGAGATGAAGCTGCGCCGCCTGACCGGCCTGGAGCGCGACAAGATCCAAGAAGAGTTGGACGGCCTGCGCCGCGCCATCGCCTACTACGAGGACCTGCTGGCGCATGAGGAGAAAATCCTGGGCGTCATCAAGGAAGAGATGCGCGAGATCTCCAAGAAGTTTGGCGACAAGCGCCGCACCGAGATCAGCCAGGTTGAGAAGGACCTGGATGTCGAGGACCTCATCGCCGACGAGGATATGGTCGTGACCATCACCCACACCGGCTACGTCAAGCGTATCCCGGTTGCCGCCTACCGCGCCCAAAAGCGCGGCGGCAAGGGCGTGTCGGGCGTCAACCTCAAAGAGGACGATGTCATCGATGAGATGTTCATCGCGTCCACGCACGAGTACGTGCTGTTCTTCTCGAGCAAGGGCAAGGTCTATCGCCTGAAGGTGCACGAGCTGCCGGTAGGTACGCGCCAGGCACGCGGTACCGCGATCGTCAACTTGCTGCCTTTCGAGGAGGGCGAGAAGATCGCGAGCGTCATCAGCTGCCGCGAGTTCCCGGCCGACGAGTACCTGATGTTTGCCACCAAGAGCGGCATGGTCAAGAAGACCGTGATGAGCGCATA
Organism: uncultured Collinsella sp.; assembly: GCA_902496005.1. GTDB lineage: Bacteria > Actinomycetota > Coriobacteriia > Coriobacteriales > Coriobacteriaceae > Collinsella. The sequence continues at coordinate 30,356 of CABUZI010000001.1, read as the reverse complement.
TGATCGCAGCCGTCGCGACGGCCTGATCGCTATCAACCTGCGTGACGACGACGCGCTGCTGAACGTGCGCCGCGTGCGCGAGGGCGACAAGATTATCCTAGCCACCACCGCGGGCAAGGCGATCATGTTCTCCGAGGAGCAGGTGCGCGCTACCGGCCGCGACACCAGCGGCGTTCGCGGTATCGGCATGAAGGACGGCGTGAGCGTTCTGGGCATGGAAGTCACTAACGGCAACGGCGATCTGTTCGTCATCACCGAGCGCGGCTACGGCAAGCGCACACCGGTTGCGGACTACCCGGAGCAGAATCGCGGCGGCCAGGGCGTCTACACCATCCAAATGACCGAGCGTAAGGGTAACCTCGCGGCCATGAAGACGGTGGGCCCGCAGCACGAGCTGTTCATCGTGACGGAGGGCGCGACGGTCATTCGTGTCAAGACCGACGAGATCAGCCAGACTGGCCGCGCCACCCAGGGCGTCAAGATGATGACCGTCGACGACAACGACCGCATATGCGCCGTGGCCCGTATGACGGCAGCCAAGGAAAAACCCGAAGGCGAGGGCGCCGAGGCCACAGCCGACACCGAAGAGACCCCAGTCGACCTAGGCGATGGCAACGACATGCCAGAAGATCTCCTAGACGAGTAAGAGGCTCTAGCTGGTAAAAATCATCAGACCCCATATATCGGCGGTCGGCGCACTGCGCGCCGACCGCTTTTTTGAAAACCTTTGAACCCCACGTCGCCCCCGGCTGCCCGGCGGCATGCGAAGTCGATCGCGAGTTCCGCACGAGCAGGAGAGCACTTAATGTGCTCTCCGTGCGAGCAAGACTGTCCGAGCAGGCGACTTCGCATGCCGCCGGGCAGCCGGGGGCGACACCCCTCAAAGATTTTCAAAAAAGTTGTTGACGCGCGCGTAACGACTCGTCTAATATATCCCTTGCGCGATGGACCTGTAGCTCAGTTGGTTAGAGCGTCCGGCTGATAACCGGGAGGTCACAAGTTCGAATCTTGTCAGGTCCACCACTTTCTTTCGCAATAAACACCCCAGCGATAGCCGAGTCGCCGCTGGGGTGTTTATTACTGTCTCCGTGGGGGTTTAGCTCAGCTGGGAGAGCGCGGGCTTTGCAAGCCTGAGGTCAGGGGTTCGATCCCCCTAACCTCCACCATGATGGACCTGTAGCTCAGTTGGTTAGAGCGTCCGGCTGATAACCGGGAGGTCACAAGTTCGAATCTTGTCAGGTCCACCATCAAAACTGTGAAGAGCCCTGGGGCGTTGCCTCGGGGCTTTTTTCTTGTCTGCGATAAATCTCATTTTGGTTTTGTGTGCTGTGCGAAAGATTGGGTAGTATAGCTATTCAATGCGGCGGGCTGCCGCGTGTTAACCGCTACGTACCGGAGGTGTTCCATGGTTCGTGTCGACATAGAGACCATCGTCATGGCCGCCGGTCCCGTGCCATCGCTTATTGTGCTTCGTGAGCGCAGCAGCAAATCGGACTCGCCCGCGCCGCTGCGTTCCCTTTCCATTCAGACTGGTTCGTTTGAAGCTGCTGCCATCAGCCGTGGCATCGATAGCGGCCGCGCCGAGCGCCCGATTACCCATGACCTGTTGCTCGATACTGTTGGCGCCCTGGGCGCCAAACTCGAGCGCATCGAGATCGTTCGCGCCGAGCCGCCGGTGTTCTACGCGACAATCGTCGTACTGGCCGATGGCGAGGAGCGCAAGATCGACGCCCGCCCCAGCGATGCCATTGCCCTTGCCGTGCGCAGCAATGCTCCCATGTTTGTGGAGGATGACATCATGAATCGCCTGGGCACTGTTTCTACCCGCGCCGAGGAAGTCGACGACGAGCAGGAGTTCGAGAAGTTCGACGAGTTCGTCCATACGCTCTCCCCCGATGATTTCTAAATGCGGGGCGTTCAGGTTGTGGAGCGTTCGCTGATGGCCGGCGGCATGTCGGCCGAGGCAGCGGCTATCGCGCGCGAGGCCCAGATGCGCTCTGAGGCTTCTGAGGCGGCGCGCATTGCCTATGTGACGCAGGCCCGCACGCTTCGCGAACGCCGCGGCTCGTTTATCAAGATGGTTGTCATCTCCGCCCTTGTCGCGGCAATCTGTTCGCGCCTTCGTGGTACAGTTGGTGCGCTTGGGTTTTCGATCTCTACGGGCCTCGTGATCTGGGGTGTGGTCGATGCGGTCATGCTGACCAGTCAGATCAAGGTGCTCGACAAGCGCGCAATGGATATGATGCGCGCCCGCGACGCCGCTGCTAAGATCGCCGCCGAGGCGCAAGAACTGTAACGACGCCAGACTCGATGGGAAGGTCTAAAGATGGCACAGGATATGCAGGACGCCGGTAACGTCTCCGCCGAGCTCGACGCCATGGTGTGCGACCTGATTGGTGCGTTCTTGGACGACCTTGCCGCCGGCGAGAATCCGGGCGTGGTCGTGGCGATCGAGGACGCTGCTTCCAACCGCTATCTGGCGGCGCTCGACGAGGACGGCGAAGAGGCGTGCCTCGAGGCGGCCACCAACTTTATCTCCGAGCACAAGATGGGTCTTAAAGACGAGGGCCTGGGCCGTATCGCCCGCTATGCCATCGGCTATACCGGTTGTGTCGAGATCGATGGCGGCTACCATGACGCCCTGCTCGTGAGCTTCTTTGAGACGACGCTCGAGAGTGGTTTTTCGGCATATGTGCTGTATGAGGGCATGGGCGCCGGCGATGGTTTTATGTGGAGCGACCCTGAACCTGCAGGTGAGGAAACCCCTCTCATCTAAAATCGCTAAAATAAACGAGTTTTCGGTAAAAGGCTCAATATTCCCGCCGAGCGTTGCATTGCTGGGTGGGTCGCATACGCGTGCCGGTTGTATATAGATAGAAGATAGGGGAACTACATGCGCGTAGACAATCTGAGGAACATCGCCATCATCGCTCACGTCGACCACGGCAAGACGACGATGGTCGACAAGCTCCTGCGTGCCACGGACGCCTTCCGTGCCAACCAGCAGGTCGAGGACCGCGTCCTGGATTCCAACGACCAGGAGCGCGAGCGCGGCATTACGATTCTCGCCAAGAACATCTCTATCGAGTACAAGGACGTTAAGATCAACGTCATCGACACCCCGGGCCACGCCGACTTCGGCGGCGAGGTCGAGCGCGTGCTGCGTATGGCTGACGGCGCCCTGCTGCTGGTCGACGCCTTTGAGGGCCCCATGCCCCAGACCCGCTTCGTGCTGCGTCACGCTATCGACACCGGCCTTAAGATCATGATCGTCATCAACAAGATCGATCGTCCGGGCGCCAACCCCGAGAAGGCCTACAACGACTGCTTGGACCTCATGGCCGACCTGGGCGCCACTGACGACCAGCTTGAGTTCGCCATGGAGCACGTGGTCTACGCCAGCGCCATGAATGGCTTTGCCCGCCTTGACCCCAACGACGGCAATATGGACATGTACCCGCTGCTCGATATGATCATCGACGACATGCCCGCGCCCGAGGTTGACGAGAACGCCCCGCTGGCCATGCAGTGCGTGACCATCGACCACTCCAACTTCGTTGGTCGTATCGGCATCGGTCGCGTGTATTCCGGCACCATCCACCAGGGCGACCAGATCCTGGTTGTCAAGAACGACGGCTCCAGCGCCACCTCTACCGTCAAGCAGCTCTTTACCTTCGACTACCTGGGCCGCACCGAGTGCCAGGAAGTCGGCGCCGGCGACATCGCCGCCGTCGTGGGCATCGACCGCACCGATATCGGCGATGTCTACACCGATCCCGAGAACCCCGTCGAGCTCGAGCCCATCGAGATCGACCCGCCGACCCTGTCCATCGTCTTTGAGGCATCGACCTCCCCGCTCGTCGGCCGCGACGGCGACATCGTGGGCGCCCGTCAGCTCAAGGAGCGCCTGTTCAACGAGGCCGAGAACAACGTGACCATGAAGATCGAGGAGCTCGAGGACAAGAGCGGCGTCGAGGTCTCGGGTCGCGGCATTCTGCACCTGTCCGTCCTGATGGAGTCCATGCGCCGCGAGGGCTTTGAGTTCCAGGTCGGCCGTCCCCGCGTTCTGTTTAAGAAGGACGAGAACGGCAACAAGATGGAGCCTGTCGAGCAGGCCGTCGTCGAGTGCCCGGACGAGTACTCGGGCAAGGTTGTTGAGGTCTTCGGTACCTCTGGCGGCATCATGACGAGCATGGATACCTCGGGCATCGTGACGCACCTTGAGTTTAAGATCCCGACCCGCGGCATCATGGGCCTTAAGAACCGCATCATGAACGTCACCCACGGCGAGGGCGTGTTCTACCACACCTTCCTGGAGTACGGTCCTTACGCCGGCGAGATCGGCAACCGTCAGAACGGTGCCATGATCTCCATGACCACCGAGAAGGCCGTCGCCTACGCTCTGGGTACGCTGCAGGAGCGCGGCCAGCTGTTCGTTGAGCCGGGCACCGAGTGCTACGAGGGCATGATCGTGGGCGAGCGCAGCAAGGCCGGCGACATGGTCGTCAACATCGCCCGTACCAAGAACCTGGGCAACCAGCGTTCCTCGACCTCCGATATCTCCGTCCAGCTGGTGCCGCCCCGCACCTTCTCGCTGGAGGAAGCGCTGGAGTACATCGCCGACGACGAGCTGGTCGAGATTACTCCCAAGAACATCCGCCTGCGCAAGCGTCTGCTCAACGCCACCGACCGCAAGAAGGCCGCCGTCCGCGCCGGCCAGGTCAACAAATAAGCGCTGAGCTTTATAGCGATATAGCGATTAATAAGAAAGGGCGCCGACCATCGCGGTCGGTGCCCTTTTTGGTGTACAAGGATTGAGTTGGTCTGCACCCCCCCGCAAAGGTGCCTGTCCCCTTTGCGGTGGTTGACGGTTAGGCGGAGGGAAGGCCCGGGGTGTTGGCGGTCTGCTGCGGCTTGAGGTGGGCGTTGCGCCAGATGATCTGGATGACGTAGCCGAGCGTAAAGACGAAGGCCACGCCGCTGACGAAGTTGCCCATAAGGGGGAGTGCCGTGAGTGCGCCTGCGGCGATACCGCCCACGGCGGCCATGGCGTAACGGTTCTGGCTGTGTCCGACCATGCGGGCGATCGCGCACCCTGCAAAGGCACTCGACACCGACGCGATGCCGATAACGCCGCACAAGAGGGCTCCGGCAAGCGACAGACCAGCGATAGAGATAATCAGCAGCAGGACGGCGGGGACGACGGCAATCGTACCCAGAAGACCGCTCACCCACAAGGGCGTGGGGCGCTGGTGGAGCATGCCGGCGGCACTGGCGGTCGCACGCGGAAAGACGAGCTCGAGCAGCAGGGCGACAAAGCAGGTCGAGAGCGCCGCGGCGACGATGCCGCCGATGACATCGTTAAGGGTGGAAGTATCCTCGTTCTCGGTGCGGTCGATCTTAAGCGCGCCTACCTCGGCTCCTGCGGCGCGCTCGGGGTCCTCGGAGACGTGCGCGTTTACGGTGCCGGTAATGTGGGCATTCTTGCCCAAGACGAGCTTATCGGCCCAAACCTCGACATCGCCCTCGACGGTACCGTCGATGGTTACCGTATCGCCCGCGAGTGCTGCCGACTTGGTTGAGCCTCGCAGGGCAACCGTCTCGCCCATCGCGTAAAAACAGTTGACGGTGCTACCGGTGTTGAGCACGACATGCTGGCCAGCCACCGTTACGCTGCCATTAACCGTGGTCTTGGCGATATCGATGGTGCGTGCCGCCAGACGGACGGCGCCGCCCACCGTGCAGTCGCGGATCGAGAGGGTATCGCCCGCGGCGATGATATCGCGGTTGATGGACGCATCGTCTAGGTTAAGGCTTTGGCCGGCCCAGTACAGGTCACCCTCGGCGCCAGATGGATTGACGTCATTGTCGGTCGCAAGTACGTTTCCAGCGGTGTCCGTACCGGCGAACGACGCCGTGGGGAGCGCGGTGAGCGCCAGCGCGATGAGTGCGAACAGGATGGTGATGCGGCCCCACGCTTTACGGCGCTGGGTCGACGGGAATTGATTACAGGGCATAGTGAATCCTTCGTCAGATGCTCGATATGCACCTAACAGGGTACCCAACGCGTGGGCGCTCTAAAAGAGCCTCTCGGTTGCATTTCGAAGGATGAGGCCGCGCAATCTACTTTTTACGGTGCAAAAAGCGGGCGATGTCTTCCTCGGTGGGGCTTTTGATGTCAAAGCGCAGTGACAGCCAACGTAGCCCCATAGTTATCGCAACGCATACGATCAACGCAGTGATGTTGCTGACGACGCCGCTCATGACAAGGCATACATAGCTTGCCGAGCCGGCAATGGCTGCGATGGCATAGAAGTTGGTGCGCTGGAAAATGCCCGGCACCACGCCCATAAAGCTGTCGCGCAACATGCCACCGCCCACCGCGGTAAAAAAGCCCATCATGATGCACACCGCCGGCGCAAAGCCGTAGACCAGCGCCTTGTCTGCTCCGGTGGCGGCATAGATGCCGACCGAGATAATGTCGAGCAGGGGGATGAGTTTTTCGGGTTTGTCGACGATTGCCGGGAAAATGTAGATGATGGCTGCCGTGGCAATGGAGAGCGGGAGCGCCATCGGCTGGTTGAGGATGTAGACGTTGCCCACCTGCAGCGTCATATCGCGCAAAAGACCGCCGCCCAGGCCGCAAACCACGGCGAGCGCGACGGCGCCCACCAGGTCGAGCTTGTGCTCGCGCGCGACCAGAACGCCCGAGATCGACGCCGCGACAACAGCGAACATCTCGAGCCAAAAGGGGATAGCGACCATGGCATCCGAGGCGTGTGCGGTAACGGTCATAGCGGCGACGACGGGCAAGATGGGGTCCTTCTGATTGTGGGTTTAGACAATGCCCGTACATAGTACATGGTTGGCGGGCGTGGCGACCCTATTGCTCGGTAAACGGTCGGGACTGGATGCGGGCGTAGACACCAAACGTGTACATCAGCCTCCAAAGATGTCAAAAAATGTCGGTTTTGGAGGGTGATGCACATGTTTTGGTGTGGCGCGCTGGGATGACGCTACTCGGAAGGCGTGTCTTCGCCCTGCGCGCGCTTCCAGTTGCGGATAAGTGCCTTGCGCAGTTCGTTCTGCTTTCGCTGGTACTCGGCGTCCGTGCAGCGGGGCATACCGAGTGCTTCGCGAATGCTGTTCATGGCGCGGTGAAAGGCAAGTTGACTTGCGAACTGTGCCGAGGTGAGCGTAACGATTCGATATCCCATTTGGGCGAGTACGGCCTCTCGTTCCGCGTCCGCTCCCTTGCGTTCGACCTCATCGTGAAAGCCGCCCTTATATTCGATGCTGAGTTCTCTGCGCTTATAGGTAATGAGGGCATCGATTTTGAGCGTTCGGGCCTTTGTGCAATGCCAGAGACGTTGAGGGATTTCGAGCGGTTTGTTGAGTTCGATACCTCGGATACCAATGCCGCCTTCGCTTGTAGGGAGCGAGAGGGCGATGGACGATGCGGTTTCCATGGGCGAGGCTGAGTGGTCGTAGATGTGTCTGAGCGCGAGTCTGGCGCGTGTGGCGCCGGGTTTGCCGGGGTGCCGATCGAGCAGCTCGACAATTTCGTCCTTGGAGGTGGTGGCTGGTTGCTCGGTGTAAGGGTCAGAGGAATTGAGCCCCATGCGATAGTCGCCGCAAACTTCGTAACCATACTCGAGGTATTCGATCCTATCCATCCATTCGGCAGCGAGCACGAAGGTGAAGGCTTCGTCGGTGATAAAGATGCCGGGCGTCAACTCGTCAATATGCTCGTAGGGTAGGTTTTGGCCGAGAACGTGGCAAGTGACACCGTTGGTGCGAATTCGCTCGAAAGCAAATACTACGGAGATGTCGATAGTCTTGAGCATGGTGGACGGAATGCCGCAGTCGGTAAGTGCCTGCCGAATGCGCGCGATGCGTTGCTGGGTAGAGAGGCCCCGCACACCTATCTGGTAGTCGCGTTGTGCGACGGCTTGAACCAGGTTCCGCGGTGCATGATGGACGAGCCACGCCGTTTTATGCGAAATGAGAACAGGAGTATCCATTGGGGACCTCTCGCTTCGAGCTGACACCAAGCTCTTATGTCCGTTGAGGTGGGGAAATATACCGGATAAGGGCAAATCGACTCATGCTCGGTGCGCGTCATATGCAAATGTGTACATCACACTCCAAAAACGACATTTTTTGACATCTTTGGAGGGTGGTGTACATGTTTGAGATATGGGCTGGGATCGAACGCGATGGGGGCGTGGCTGAATAGGAGGGATGTCCAAATTTTGAGCGGAGCTCAAAATTTATTCGATCGGCTTACGCCGATCGCGCTGCGCTAAAAACGCGCCGCTGGCGCGTTTTCTTTACGCTCCGCGCCCTGGCGGGTTCGAATCCCTCCTCCTCCGCCGTATTTGCTTGAACATGACTCGATAACAAAAAAGCTCCCTTTCCTGGGAGCTTTCTCAATCTAAATGGCGGAGGAGGAGGGATTCGAACCCTCGTGACCTTATACAGGCCAAACGGTTTTCGAGACCGCCGCATTCAACCACTCTGCCACCCCTCCGCGTGGGGTAAAAACAAAGCAGGCTCTAAGGCCTGCTTTGGAATTAACTGGCGGAGAGTCAGGGATTTGAACCCTGGAGACGCTTTTGACGCCTACACGATTTCCAATCGTGCTCCTTCGGCCACTCGGACAACTCTCCGTTAAATGCGAAAGTCAGTATACACGAGGAATCGAAAAGTGCAAACAGAAAACTTGGCATTTTTTAAACCGCTCGCTCCGCGGCCGTATCCGGCATGTGCCGGATAAGTACCAAAAAAGCATCCTGACCAGCAAAATCGCGCTCGATGACCTGTTCAAAATAGGTATTCATGAATGACGTGGCGGCGAATTTTAAAATTTTGAAGCAATCGATCGAACCGGTGGTATGCATTTTGCGACCACAACCCTGCAATCGGCGACCTGCGGTTTGATTTGGTTTGCCTCGCCGCGGCGTATCTTGCTATCGAATCCGTCAAGCTCTTGGTCAGCATTTGGTTGGAATACGCATGAAAAGCCATGTAAGCATGGACATATGTGGAGGTCATGAGGTTGTAGCTGCTTATTCTTGCAGCCTGGGAGGTTGAAAGATATTATTACCAAGTCTTTTCCTGCTTCAGGCGCACCTTCACGACCTGAAGCCACATTTGCCCAGAGGAGGTGACAATATGAAGGCTTATGAACTGCTGTTCTTTGTTGACCCGTCGCTCGACCCCGAGACTCGTCTCGCTGTTATGAAGCGTATCGATACCACGATCGCTGAGGGCGCTGGCAAGGTCGACTCCGTTGACGAGTGGGGCAAGCGCAAGCTCGCCTACGAGATCAACGACCTCACCGATGGTGACTACACCCTCATCAACTTCCACGCAGATCCTACCCAGATCGCCGAGCTTGATCGCGTCCTGCGCATCACCGACGCTGTGGTCCGCCACATGATCGTCCGTCGCGACGACCAGGAGTAAGACTGTCGTTTTGGACTGGGCTTGTGCCCCAAGAGGAAGTAGTGAGTTATGAGCATCAATCGAGTGAACATCACCGGTAACCTCACCCGTGATCCCGAGCTGCGCGCCACCGCCGGCGGAACCCAGGTTCTGTCCTTTGGCGTCGCCGTGAACGATCGTCGCCGCAACGCGCAGACTGGCGAGTGGGAGGACTATCCCAACTTTGTCGACTGCACTATGTTCGGCACCCGCGCCGAGGCCGTGAGCCGTTTCCTGGCAAAGGGAAACAAGGTCGCGATCGAGGGCAAGCTGCGCTACAGCTCTTGGGAGCGCGACGGTCAGCGCAGGAGCAAGCTTGAGGTCATCGTTGATGAAATCGAGTTTATGAGCTCCCGTGGTGGCCAGGGTGGCTACGATCAGGGCGGTTACGCCCCCGCAGCTCCCGAGCCCGCAGCACGTCCTGCCGCACCGGTGGCTACGCCGCCCGCGGTCGACGTCTACGATGAGGACATCCCGTTCTAAGGGTTGTTCGCCTATTTTTGAGTGAGAGGCGGCTTCGGCTCGCCGAAGTTGCCAAATGAAAGGTATTTTGACATGGCTAATGATTATTCTGCACGTCAGCCGCGTCGTAAGTACTGCCAGTTCTGCAAGGAGAACACTGAGTTCATCGACTATAAGGACACTCAGCTTCTCCGTAAGTACATGACCGATCGTGGCAAGATCAAGCCCCGTCGCGTCACTGGCGCTTGCACGCAGCATCAGCATGACATCGCCAACGCCATCAAGCGCGCCCGCGAGATGGCTCTCCTGCCGTACACCGTCCCCGTGGTTTCCTCTCGTGGCAACCGCGACCGCGGCTAAGAAGGGAGACGCATCATGAAGGTTATTCTTCTCGATGAGATCAAGGGCAAGGGCGGCGAGGGTGACGTCGTAGAGGTCGCTCAGGGTTACGCTGAGAACTTCCTGTTCCCCAAGAAGCTCGCTGTTGCCGCCACCAAGGGCAACCTCAAGCAGCTTGACGAGCGTCGCAACAACATCGCCAAGCGCGAGGCCGTCCGTCTGGCTACCGCCAACGAGACCAAGGCTGCCCTCGAGGGCAAACAGGTCACCGTTGACGTCAAAGTTGGCGACGAGGGCATCCTCTTTGGCTCCGTTACTGCCGCTATGATTGCTGACGCCATCAAGGATCAGCTCGGTATGGACATCGACCGTAAGCGCGTCGAGCTCGGTAAGCCCATCAAGGTTGCCGGTGCCCACACCGTTGCTATCTCGCTGTACCGCGAGATCAAGGCCGAGGTTGTCGTTCTCGTTGGCGTTACCGCCGAGGAGCTCGCTGCCGAGGCTGAGGTTGAGGAGACCGCTGAGGTCGCCGAGGCCGAGACCGCCGAGGTCGAGACCGAGGCTGCTGCCGAGTAGCATTTGCTGCAACGCAACAATCTTGTTCTAAGAAGGGCGCTCTGGGAGACCGGGGCGCCCTTTTATTTTTTTGCGCTGGGCGAGTGTCGTGGCGGTCATCGAGATGCGGCCCCGTGTATGGGACCGTTCATCCGTTTGGTTCGGTGATGATTGCCAAGGCGCGGCTCGATTTATAGCCGTGGCTGATACTATGGATGCTCGCAAGCGATATGAATGAGGATGCTCATGGCATATGACGATAGGGAGACGGGGCTGACGGTCGAGGACCGTGGCTCCAAGTTGGGTCTCCCCCAAAACCAAGATGCAGAGGCCAACGTACTGGCCGCTATGCTGCTATCGCCCGAGGTGGTCGAAGAGGCCCAGGTCGAGCTGCAGCCCGATGACTTCTACCGGCCCATTCATAAGACCATATATACCGCGATGGTCGATATGTACAACAGTCGCATCCCCATCGACTCCATCTCGCTGATCGATTACCTGAGAAGCATCAACAAGCTCGATGCCGTGGGCGGCGAGGCGTACATTTTGGAGCTGATGGGTCAGACCCTGTCGCTCGTTAACTGGCAGCACCATGCCGCCATCGTTCGTCGCGACTCGATGCTGCGCGAGCTGATTGGCGCCACCAACGAGATCAACGCGCTGGCCTACAACGCACCCACCGACACCAAGGAAGTCGTGGAGCTGGCCGAGAGCAAGCTGCTCAAGGTCACGGCGCGTGAGGTTAAGTCGAGCTACAAGACGCTGACCGAGTTTATGGTCGAGGCCTATAACGAGGCCGAGGAAGTGTGCAAGGCCGGCGGTCAGGCTGCAGGCGTGCCCACGGGCTTCCCGTCGCTCGACCGCATGCTCATGGGCTTCCGCGAGGGCCAGCTCATCATTATCGGCGCCCGCCCCGCCGTGGGTAAGACGTCGTTCGCCCTGAACTTGGCGCTCAATGCCGCCGCTGCGGGCTATACCGTCGGCTTCTTCTCGCTGGAGATGTCGGGCAAGGAAATTGCCCAGCGTCTGATTTGCGCCTATGCCATGATCTCGATCAGCGATTTCCGTACGGGCCGCATTAGTCCCGAGCAGTGGGCCAACATCAATGAGGCCACGCAGACGCTGTCCAAGCTCGATATTCTGATTGACGATACGCCCGGCACCACGGTGACCGAGATTCGCGCCAAGAGCCGCCGCATGCTCCATAACAAGGAGAAGGCCATCATCATCCTGGACTACTTGCAGCTGGTGAGCCCCCCGCCGGGGCGTCGTTCCGAGAGCCGCACCGTCGAGGTCTCCGAGATGTCGCGTGGTTTAAAGATCATGGCCAAGGAGCTCAAGATTCCGCTGATCGCGCTGTCGCAGCTGTCGCGTCAGGTTGAATCCCGTACCGGCAAGCGCCCGCAGCTGTCCGACCTGCGTGAATCGGGCTCCATCGAGCAGGACGCCGATATTGTCATGTTCTTGGACCGATCCGCCGACGAGGCCGAAGCCTCGCGCGACGACCGACCCGACGAGGGCGTTACGCGTATCGTCGTGGCTAAGAACCGTTCGGGCCCGATCGGCGACGTCGACCTGATGTTCCTGCCGGCATCCACCAAGTTCTATGAGCTTGATGGGGCGCATACCGAGGAGTAGGACAGGCGCCCGTTGCACGGGTATACTGGGAATGTTTTGTGCTTCTGCGCGCTTGCGGTGTGCGGACAGTCCATGAATGTGAGGAGTAAACATGCCGTCAACCGTTTTGGTCGGTGCCCAGTGGGGCGATGAGGGCAAGGGTAAGATCTGCGACCTGGTCGCCGGCGACTTTGATGCCGTCGTGCGCTACTCGGGCGGCAACAACGCCGGCCACACCATCGTCGTCAACGGCAAGAAGTACGGCCTACACCAGGTGCCCTCCGGCATCATGTATTCCGACCACGTGTCGGTGATCGGTAACGGCTGTGTCGTCAACCCCAAGGTTGTCCTTGAGGAGATCGACATGTTCGAGGCCGACGGCATCACCACCAAGAATCTTAAGATTAGCGGCAACGCGCATGTCATCATGCCGTACCACATCGATCTGGATGGCGCCTTTGAGCAGAAGCTCGGCAAGAAGAACATCGGTACCACTAAGCGCGGCATCGGTCCGTGCTACCAGGACAAGATGGCCCGCATCGGCCTGCGTATGCAGGACATGCTGGATGAGGCGCTGTTCCGCGATAAGCTGGAGACCGCTCTTGCCCGCGTGAATCCCGAGCTAGAGCTCATCTACAACCTGCCCACCTACACCGTGGACCAGATTTGCGACGAGTACCTGCCTATGGCCGAGCGCCTGCGCCCCTACATCACCGAGACGAGCCTGCTGCTCAACAACATGATCGATGAGGGCAAGGACTTGCTGTTTGAGGGCGCCCAGGCGACGCTGCTCGACATCGATCACGGTACCTATCCGTACGTGACGTCTTCTAACTGCACCGCTGGCGGCGCCATTACCGGTTCCGGTGTCGGCATGAAGAACGTCGACCGCGTGCTGGGCGTCATGAAGGCCTATATCACCCGCGTCGGTTCGGGCCCCATGCCCACCGAGCTTTCCTATGAGTCCGAGGCCGGCCGCACGCTGACCGAGGAGGGCTACGAGTACGGCGTGACCACCGGTCGCCGTCGTCGCTGCGGCTGGTTTGACGGCCCTATCGCCAACTATGCCTCGCGCGTTAACGGCCTCACCGACATCGCCGTGACCAAGCTCGACGTGCTTTCGGCCTTCGACACCATTAAGGTGTGCGTTGCCTATGACGTCGATGGCGAGCGCTACACGAGCGTGCCCGAGCACCAGGTGCGCTTTGAGCATGCCAAGCCCATCTACGAGGAGCTCCCTGGCTGGAAGTGCGACATCACCGGTTGCCGCAGCTTTGATGAGCTGCCGCAGGAGGCTCAGGACTACGTGGCATTTATCGAGGATCTGGCACACACCCGCGTGACGTTTATCGGCGTTGGTGCTGGTCGCGAGCAGATCATCAACCGATTCTGGAAGTAATCGGGACTATTTGGTTATTGCGATATACCCCTTTGCAGCCCGGACGGGCGGCCGAGGGGTATATTTGCTTGCAAAGGGCTCGCGCGGAGCGGGCCATTCATCCATAGAGGAGGCACCCTTGAAGGCGGACACTCAAACCATCGACATCCTGTTGTTGGGCAGCGGCGGCCGTGAGCATGCTTTGGCAGCTAAGCTCGCAGCATCACCGCGCGCCGGCAAGCTCTACATTGCGCCGGGTAACGGCGGCACCGCGAGCTGCGGCGAGAACGTTGTTCTCGACGACTGCGATCCTGCGGCCGTGGCGGCGTTTGCTCAGAGCCACGGATGCGGACTCGTGGTAATTGGCCCCGAGGCTCCGCTCGTGGCGGGCGTGGCCGACGCCGTGCGCGCGGCGGGTATTCCCTGCTTTGGCCCGGGTGCCGAGGGCGCCCAGATGGAGGGCTCCAAGCTGTTCTCCAAGCAGCTCATGGAGCGTGCGGGCATTCCGACGGCAGCCTATGGTTCGTTTACCGACGAGGCTTCGGCTCTCGCCTACGTGCGCGAGCAGGGCGCCCCGCTGGTCGTCAAGGCCGACGGCCTTGCCGCGGGCAAGGGCGTTATCGTGGCGACCGAACTTGAGCAGGCCGAGGAGGCCGTGCGCGAGTGCTTTGGCGGCACCTTTGGCGATGCCGGCAACACCGTGGTTATCGAGGAGATGCTCGTTGGTCCCGAGTGCTCGCTGCTGGCCTTTACCGACGGCAAGACCGTGCGCCCCATGGCTACCTCGCAGGACCACAAGCGCGCGCTCGAGGGCGACAAGGGCCCCAACACCGGCGGCATGGGCGTCTACAGCCCGGTGCCCATCGTGACCGACGAGGAGCACGCCACGATGGTGAAGGTCATGGAGCAGACCGTTGCCGAGCTTGCTGCCGAGGGCATCGACTACCGCGGCTGCCTGTACGGCGGCTTTATGCTCACCCCCGCCGGCCCCAAGGTACTGGAGTTCAACGCCCGCTTTGGTGATCCCGAGACTCAGGTCGTGCTGCCGCGCCTTAAGAACGACCTGGTCGAGGTCATGCTCGCCTGCGCCAACTGCAAGCTCGATCAGATTGAGCTCGACTGGCGTGACGAGTGGGCCGTGGCCGTTGTCCTGACGAGCGCGGGCTACCCCGGCAGCTACGAGAAAGGCAAGGTCATCACCGGTATTGAGGATGCCGAGGCCATGGAGAACGTGACCGTGTACCACGCGGGCACTGCCGTGGTGGACGGCCAGCTCGTGACCAATGGTGGCCGCGTGCTTGCCGTGACCGCTCTGGGCGACACGTTCGAGAACGCTCGCAACCTTGCCTACGAGGCCTGCGAGAAGATTGATTTTGAGGGCAAGACCCTGCGTCACGACATCGGCCTGCGCGCGCTGCGCGGCCGCGACGCCTGGGATGCCTAAAATCCGAGAGGAATGAGACGGATGGACGAGAAGAACGAAGAGCTCGTGGACGCGCAGATCGTCGAAGAGGACAGCCGCATGTATGGGCACGCCGAGGGCGAGCCTGGTGGCGAGGTCGCTGACGAGCCGGCGCTGGTGCTGGGCGACGACGACCCGCACGATGCCGAGCTGCACGAGAAGATTCTTTCGGAGGAGTGTGCCTGGAAGGGCAAGATCCTCGACGTCCACCGTCTTGAGGTTGAGCTGCCCAACGGTCACCGCAGCGCCCGCGATATCGTTCGCCATCCGGGTGCGGCGGCCGTTGTGGCACTGACCGAGAGCGGCAAGATCGTACTGGTGCGTCAGTACCGCACCGCTATCGACCGCGTGACGGTCGAGATTCCTGCCGGCAAGCTCGATCCAGGCGAGGACCCGCTCGATTGCGCCAAGCGCGAACTGCATGAGGAGACGGGCTTTAGGGCTGGTCGTATTCGCTTTTTGACGTCGATTGTCACGTCCTGCGGTTTTTGCGATGAGATTATCCACATCTACTTGGCTACCAAGCTCGAGTTTGATGCGCCCAACCCCGATGATGATGAGTTTGTCAACGTGGACCTGGTGCCGCTGCACGAGCTGATCGACGCCGTACTCGACGGCAAGATCGAAGACGCCAAGACCGTCGTAGGCGCGCTTGCCTGCGACAGCATCGCACACCGCCTTGGGGGCACGGAGCTTTAACGAGTGGGGATAGCCCTGGGACAAGTACTACTGATTGCTTTGTTCCAGGGCCTTACGTTGCTGATATTTCTTTGAGGATCACATGCTGAAGAGGTTTCTTTCGTATTACAAGCCCCAGATGGGGCTTTTTGTTGCTGATACTGTTTGTGCTCTGGTGCTTGCCGCCATTGACCTGGCGTTCCCCATTATCCTGCGCAATTTGACCGGTGGGCTGTTTACTCAGGGTCAGGCTGCCATTATGCAGGCGCTCGGCATGATCGCGGTGGGCTTGGTGCTGATGTATGCCGTCCGCTGCGCCTGCCGTTATTTTGTGAGCTATTGGGGTCACGTGATGGGCGCGCGTATGGAGTCCAAAATGCGCGAGGACCTGTTCGACCAGTATGAGCGCTTTAGCTTTGCGTACTTCGACCGCAACAGCTCGGGCGACATGATGAGCCGCGTGGTCAACGACCTGTTCGATATCTGCGAGGCGGCGCACCACGTGCCCGAGTGGATCATCATCTGCGGCATCGAGATCATCGGCTCGTTTGTGATCCTCTTTACCATCGCCCCGGTGCTGGCACTCGCCATGGCCGTGGTGACGGCAGCGTTTGCGGTCATCATGTTTTGGCAGAACATGCGCATGCGCGAGGTCTTTAGCGACAACCGCAAAAAGATCAGCGGCATCAATGCGCAGCTGCAGGATTCGCTGGCGGGCATGCGCGTGGTCAAGAGCTTTGCCAATGAGGAGACCGAACGCTTCAAGTTCCGCGCCTCAAACAATCGCTATCTTTCGTCCAAGGAGAATATGTATCACGCCATGGGCGTCTATACCGCGACGTATGGCCTGCTCTCGGGTGTGCTCTATGTGATCGTGGTACTGCTGGGCGGCTGGCTGGTCGCCCAGGGACAGCTGCAGGCGGTCGATATGGCGACCTTTGCACTCTATATTTCGCTGTTCTGCACGCCGCTTGAGACGCTCGTCAATTCGGCCGAAACGTATCAGAAGGCTATCGCCGGCTTTAAACGTATGGACGAGGTGCTCTCGACCGCGCCGGATATCCAGGACAAGCCGGGCGCTACGGATCTGCAGGTGACTGCCGGCGCCGTGGAGTATCACGACGTGTGCTTTAACTACGAGGATGTCGAGCTGGGCGAGGGCTATGCCGACGAGCGTCCCGTTATCGACCATATGGACCTGTCCATCAAGCCCGGGCAGACCATCGCTTTGGTTGGCCCTTCGGGCGGCGGCAAGTCCACGACCTGTTCGCTGCTGCCGCGCTTTTATGACGTGGCTACCGGATCCATTAGCATCGACGGTCAGGACGTGCGCGATGTGACGCAGCAGAGCCTGCGCCGCGCCATCGGCCTGGTGCAGCAGGATGTCTATCTATTTGACGGTACGATTGGCGAGAACATCGCCTACGGCAAGCCGGGCGCTACGGCAGAAGAGATCGCCGAGGCCGCCCGTCGCGCCAACATCGATGCCTTTATCGAGTCGCTTCCACAGGGCTATGACACGGTCGTGGGCGAGCGCGGCAGCCGTCTTTCGGGCGGACAGAAGCAGCGCGTTGCCATCGCGCGTGTGTTTCTCAAGAACCCCAAAATCTTGATCTTGGACGAGGCGACGAGTGCTTTGGATAACGAGAGCGAGGAGGCGGTGCAGGAGTCGCTCGAAGAGCTGGCACGCGGCCGTACCACGATCATCATCGCCCACCGTCTCTCGACCATTAAGCATGCCGACGAGATTGCGACTGTTGAGCATGGTCGCGTTGTGGAGCGTGGCACGCACGAGGAGCTTCTCGCCCGTGGCGGCACCTATGCCCGTTACTATCGAATGCAGTTCGAAGGTGCGCGTGCGCACGAGCTCGACTGATTGATATGACAGGAAGTTTATGGCTGACAAGAACCCTTTGACTCCGGAAGAAGTGACGGAGTTATTCTCCGAAATCGATGCATCCGGTGTCTTGGATCCCACGCTTGCTAAAAAGCGAACCGAGCGCATGCGTGAGAAGGAGGCTGCGGCCAAGCGCGGTGACAAAGCGGCGCTAGCGCAGTTGCGCAGCGAAGACCGCGCGAGCCAGGCAAAACATATCGACCCGCTGTCCGAGGACGATCCTTCGGGCTCGCAGGTGAGCCATACCATTACGAAGACCGCGATGGCCGTGGTCATTGGTATTTTGGTGCTGATCGTGGGCATGCAGATTGGCTACGGCGTGATGCGTCGTCTGAACACCGCCAACCTGTCCGAGAGCGTTTCGGTCGATACCGTTTCGACGGCGCTGAAGGGCGGCCTTGAGTGGGGCAACGGCTTTACGCAGTTCCCGCTCGACTTTACCGTCGATGAAGCCGATGAGCGTACGGGCACGGTCGAGGTGACGGTGTTGGACACATCGTCTGCCAACGAGCTCGAGCTGCTGTCCAACGGGCAGATTCAGGCCGCGGCGCTTGCGACCAACGCGCTGCTCAACGATAAGATCGACCGCGTGGTGTATAACGTTCACGCCTATATCGACGAGGATAGCAACATTCAGCACGATTCCTTCTTTGGCATGTTTCCCGCCCATGGCCACCAGAGCGCCATCCTGACGTTCGTGTGGACCAAGAGCTCATCCAACGCCACGAATATCGACTGGAAGATGCGCATCGTGAGTATGGATGACACCATCGCCGAGCGCATTCAGAAGCAGGTGAACTCGGTGTCGTCGTTGATTGAGGACCCGGTGGTGAGCCAGACCAAGATTGACGAGGAAAAGGCCGAACGTGACCTGGAGCATCGTCTGCATGGCCGCGAGATTTTCCGCGGCGGTAAGCCCGACCGAACGCCGTCCGATCTGCTGGAACAGGACAAGAAAAAGTAAGACGCCGTCATCCCGCGTGAGCCACAAGCCCCGCGGGATGATTTTTAATCCCCGTCCCAGAAAAATCATTATGCATAGAAAGTCATAATTATCATTTCGTAAACATTTCGATGAAATTAACGCCATGAGGCATGCTTGCGGTTACAATACCGCGAGGCCTAACTACACACCTTTAAGCCGGTCCTGTGAGACCGGGAAGGAGAATTATGGCGAACAACCATACCGCGGGCGCTGCCGCCCGCACCTTCGCGCCCAGCGAGCTTTGCCAGCGTATGCTGGCCAAAACCAGCAAGGGCACCTGCGGTCCCTGCATCCTGTATCTTGAGGATGGGACCATTTTTTATGGACGTGCATGCGGCGCCGAGGGCACCGCGACCGGCGAAGTCTGCTTCAACACCTCGCTCGAAGGCTACTTTGAGGTCATGACCGACCCGAGCTATGCCGGCCAAATCGTAACCATGACCTATCCGCAGATCGGCAACTACGGTATCGACGAGACCGACGTCCAGTCGGCCTTCCCCGGCGACGCCGTGCGCCCTGCGAGCGCTCCGGCTATGCGCGGCATGATCGTTCGCGACATGTGCACCACGCCTTCTAACTGGCGCTCGGCCGTCAGCGTGCCGGAGTATCTGCGCGCCCACGGCATCGTCGCTATCGAGGGCGTCGACACCCGCGCTCTGGTGCGCCATCTGCGCGACAATGGTTCCAAGATGGGCATTATCTCGACCGAGATCTTCGACGTCGACGAGCTTGCCGAGCGTCTGGCCGCAGCGCCCACGCTGGTAGGCGAGAACCTGGTCAAGACCGTAAGTTGCCCCGTACCTCACGAGTTTGTGGCCGCCGATCTGCCTGCCACGCATGACTTTGCGCTTTCGGCTGCCGCTCCTGCCCGTCACAAAGTGGTCGCATACGACTGCGGTGTGAAGCGCGGCATTCTGGAGGGGCTGGTCCGCGCCGGCTGCGACCTTACCGTCGTGCCGTGGGACACGCCTGCCCAGCAGGTGCTCGACATGAATCCCGACGGCGTCTTTTTGTCCAATGGCCCCGGCGACCCCGACGCCGTGGTGGAGACCTACGAGCAGGTGCAGCAGCTGATCGGCAAGGTGCCGGTCTTTGGTATTTGTCTTGGTCACCAGATGATCAGCCTGGCCTGCGGCGCCCAGATGGAAAAGCTTAAGTTCGGTCACCGCGGTGGCAACCAGCCGGTTATGAACCTGGTAAGCCGCCGTGTGGAGATCACCGCGCAAAACCATGGCTTTGGCCTGCTGTTCCCCAGCTTGGGCAAGCTTGTCTCCGAGCTTTCCGGCGGCGAGACCGAGCATGCGGCCGATGGAGATCTGCGCGTCTGGGTGCGCCGCGGAATCGCGCCGGTCGTGATGAACGAGCGCTTTGGTCGCATTCGCCTGACACATGTGAACCTCAACGACGGCACCGCCGAGGGCATCCAGCTGCTCGACGCACCGTGCTTCTCGGTCCAGTACCACCCCGAGGCCTCGCCTGGCCCCACCGATGCCCACTATCTCTTTACCGCCTTTACGCGACTCATGGACGGCGAGGAGAACTACCTGGACATCGACACCGCGAAGGACCGCCTTGCCGGCTGGAACTTTGCTGAGTCCGAGACCGCTGAGACCGAGGAGAACTAACATGCCGAAACGTACTGACATCAAGCGTATCCTCGTCATTGGTTCGGGCCCCATCGTCATCGGCCAGGCCTGCGAGTTCGACTACTCCGGCGCCCAGGCCTGCAAGGTGCTCAAGGAGGATGGCTTTGAGGTCATCCTGGTCAACTCCAACCCGGCGACCATCATGACCGACCCGGGCTTGGCCGACCGCACCTATGTCGAGCCCATCACCGCCGAGTTTATCGAGCGCGTAATCAAGAAAGAGCACCCGGACGCGCTGCTGCCCACGCTGGGCGGCCAGACCGGTCTGAACGCCGCCGTCGAGCTGGCGAAAGACGGTACGCTCGACAAGTACGGCGTCGAGATGATCGGCTGCGACCTGGCCGCCATCGAGCGCGGCGAGGACCGCAAGCTCTTTAACGAGGCCATGGCCGAGATTGGCCTGGAGGTCGCGCGCTCGGGCTATGCCTACAGCGTGGCCGACGCCGAGGCCATCGCCGAGCGCGTGGGCTATCCCTGCGTGCTGCGTCCGAGCTTTACCCTCGGTGGCGCCGGCGGCGGCATCGCGCACACCCACGAGGAGCTCGTCTCCATCGTGAGCCAGGGCCTTGAACTCTCGCCTGCCCACGAGGTGCTGGTCGAGGAGTCCATCGAGGGTTGGAAAGAGTACGAGATGGAGGTCATGCGTGACCACGCCGGCAACGGCATCATCGTGTGCTCCATCGAGAACCTCGACCCCATGGGCGTGCATACCGGCGACTCCATCACCGTGGCGCCGGCGCAGACCCTCTCCGACCTTGAGTATCAGCGCATGCGTGTCGCCTCGCTCGCCATCTTGGAGAAGATCGGCGTCGAGACCGGCGGCTCCAACGTGCAGTTTGCCGTGAACCCCCAGACCGGTCGCTTGATCGTCATCGAGATGAACCCGCGCGTGAGCCGTTCGTCCGCGCTGGCCTCCAAGGCCACGGGTTTCCCCATCGCTAAGGCCGCCGCGCGCCTGGCTGTGGGCTACACGCTCGACGAGATCGTCAACGACATTACCAAGGCAACGCCTGCCTGCTTTGAGCCCACGATTGACTACTGCGTTGTCAAGGTGCCGCGCTTTGCCTTCGAGAAGTTCAAGGGCACCGACCCCACGCTCACCACGCGCATGAAGGCCGTGGGCGAGATCATGGCGATCGGTCGCACCTTTGAGGAGGCCTTTGGCAAGGCCATGCGCTCGCTGGAAGACGGGCACCAGGGCATTTGCGCCGGTGGCAAGGAGGGCGCCGATAAGCTGAGCGACGAGGAACTCGCCCAGGCTGTGGGCACCCCGACTGAGCACCGCATCTTCTTTGTGGTCGAGGCCCTGCGCCGTGGCTGGGATGTTGCGCGCATCCACACCATCTGCGGTATCGATCCGTGGTACCTCAATCGCATCAGCGATATGGTGCAGGTCCAGGAGAGCATTCGCGGCCTGCGCGTGGAAGACATTGACGCCGACGCGATGCGCCTGCTCAAGCAGTATGGCACGAGCGATGCCGAGATTGCCGCGCTGACCGGCTCGGACGAGCGCTTTGTTCGCGCTTACCGTAAGGGTCTGGGCGTGGTCCCCAGCATGAAGACAGTCGACACCTGCGCCGCCGAGTTCTCGAGTGCCACGGAATACCACTACAAGACCTATGAGAACATCTACCGCACGAGCCCGGTCGCCAAGAAGTGCGTTGCCCCCGACGAGACCACGCCGGCAAGCAAGCCCAAGGCGATGATTCTGGGTGCCGGTCCCAACCGTATCGGCCAGGGTATTGAGTTCGACTACTGCTGCGTGCATGCGAGCTATGCGCTGGCCGCCCGCGGCTTTGAGACCATCATGGTCAACTGCAATCCCGAGACCGTTTCGACCGACTACGACACGTCCGACCGCCTGTACTTTGAGCCGCTCACCTACGAGGACGTCATGGACGTTATCGACGTTGAGCGTCCCGACGGCGTCGTAGTGACGCTCGGCGGCCAGACCCCGCTTAAGCTGGCACGCATGCTCGAGGAGAGCGGCGTGAACATCATGGGTACCAAGCCCGACGCCATCGATTTTGCCGAGGACCGCGAGCGCTTCGCCGCTCTGCTCGACAAGCTGGGTATCATGTACCCGCCGGCGGGCCAGGCCACCTCGTTTGAGGAGGCCGAGGCCGTGGACGCGCACATCGGCTACCCACTGCTGGTGCGTCCGAGCTACGTGCTGGGCGGCCGCGGCATGATGATCGCCTACGATGCCGAGCATCTGCGCGATTACATGGCCGAGGCCGCGCGCATTAGCCCCGACTACCCGGTGTACCTCGATCGCTTCCTGGAGGGTGCGATCGAGTCCGATGTCGACGCCCTGTGCGATGGCGAAGAGGTCTACATCGGCGGCATTCTGGAGCATATCGAGGAGGCCGGTATTCACTCCGGCGACTCTGCGACCTGCATTCCGCCGTTCAGCTTTAGCGAGAGCCTGCAGGCGAAGCTCCGCGAGACCACGCGCCGCATCGCGATGGCGCTGGGAGTCCGCGGCCTGGTTAACGTGCAGTACGCCATCAAGGGCGAGACCGTTTACGTGATCGAGGCCAATCCGCGCGCAAGCCGTACCGTCCCGTTTATCTCCAAGGCCACCGGTGTGCCGCTGGCCAAGTGCGCGGCGCGCATCATGGCGGGCGATTCCATCGCGAGCTTGGGCCTGCCGAGCGACGAGCGTCAGCTGGACTGGTTCTGCATGAAGGAAGCCGTTATGCCCTGGGGTCGTTTCCCGGGAGCCGACGTTATCCTGGGGCCCGAGATGAAGTCGACGGGCGAGGTCATGGGTATCGCCAAGAGCTATCCCGAGGCATACGCCAAGACGCAGCTGGCGATCGACTACAAGCTGCCCGACCCGAGCGCCGGCAAGGTGTTCATTAGCGTGTGCGACCGCGACAAGCGCCATATCCTTTCGGTCGCCCGTATCCTGCGCTATCTGGGCTTTGACATCTGCTCTACCGAGGGTACGGCACGCGTGCTGCGCGGCGGCAACGTGACGTGCGAGGTCGTGGAGAAGATTAGCGGCCCGCACGACGGCGAGCGTCCCAACATCGGCGACCTCATCGCCGATGGCAAGATTGCGGTGATCATCAATACGCCGTACGGTCCGGGCTCGCGTGGCGATGGCTACCTGCTACGTACCGAGGCCGTGCGTCGCGGCGTGACCTGCGTGACCGCGATGTCTGCCGCCAACACGTACGTGAGCGCCATCGAGGCGGTGCGCGAGGACCAGCAGGGTCACGGCAGTGCCAACGACATGGGCATGGACGTCATCGCCCTGCAGGACCTGCCGCAGTACACGGTGTAGTTGACCTGGCCGGCCGGGGCGGCAGCCGGACACTTTCTCTCGGAAACTGGGCTTCGCGAAGTTTTCCGAGAGAAAGGTCCGCCTCCCGCCCCGGCCTGCGGTGACTCGGTTGCACCGTGTGCTGCCGAAGGGGCTTTGCGCGATGACTAGGGCTGAATAAAAAGTGAGTGTGGGATCCGCCGTTCGTTCGAACGGCGGATTCCACGTTAATATTTCAGCCAACGTACGTCATGGCAATCCCCGGTAGGTCCCCGGGTGCCCCGCGGCGGACTGGGTTTATTGTCTGAGCGACTTTGCGAAGCAAGGGGAGCGAAGATAAAAACCCAGCCCGACGCGGGGCACCCGCAGACCGCAGGGACGGGAGCAGCTATACTACTCTCAGTAGTTAAGGGTCGCGGATCCGCCGCGTCGCCGCTCTCAACAGGAGGTCTTTGTTTATGGCAGGTCAGAAGCCGGTTGTCGGGATCATCATGGGCTCCAAGTCCGATCTGGGCGTTATGGAAGGTTGCACCGCCGAGCTCGAGGCGCTCGGCGTGCCCTATGAGCTCGTCATTGCGAGCGCACACCGCACGCCGGCGAAGGTCCATGAGTGGGCCTCGACTGCTTCCGATCGCGGTATCAAAGTGATTATTGCCGCCGCCGGCAAGGCCGCTCACCTGGGTGGTGTCGTGGCTGCCTTCACGCCGCTGCCGGTTATCGGCGTGCCTATGAAGACGAGTGACCTGGGCGGTATGGATTCGCTGCTGTCGATGGTGCAGATGCCTTCGGGTGTGCCTGTGGCCTGCGTTGCCATCAACGGCGCCAAGAACGCCGCCATCTACGCCACGCAGATTCTAGGCGCTTGCGACCCCGAGTACCGCAAGGTTATCGAGAAGATGAAGCAGGAGATGGCCGACGCCTAGGCGTTCCGCCGTTTCACCGCAGTATAAGGAGAGCCATGTCCGACTATCAGGGAAAACGATTCAAGGCTTCTCAGATTCCCGATCCGTCGAAGCCGGGTGCTGCCCATGCGGCACAGCAGGGTCGGACATCCTCTCCTCAGCAGCCGCGCGCGCCGCGCCCCGTGACGCCGGCGACGCATCGTCGACAGGACGCGCCAGCCGCATATCGACCTTCATCTTATAGCAACGCTAAGAAGCCGCCCCGGTCTTCATCGCATGCCGCGCCGTCGGATTACACCGAGCCGCCGCGCAAAAAGCGCCGCTCCATTATTCCCATTCTGCTCATCATCATCGGCATCGGCCTGATTGTCGCCGCCGCCGCTATCTTTATCAATGCTCAGATTGGCTATAAACAGGCAAGCGATTCGTACCAGAAAATCGAGAAGCAATATGTAAGCGATAAGGACGCCAGCGGCGTGCCGATTATCGACTTCGATGCACTTGCCCAGACAAATCCCGAGGTTGTGGGTTGGATTTACGCGCCGGGAACCAACATCAACTATCCCGTGGTGCAGACCAACAACAACTCCAAATACCTCAACACGCTGTTCGACGGCACCGCCAATGCGTCGGGTGCCATCTTCCTGGATAGCGACGACACCGCGCCGGGCATGGTGGATCAGCAGACCACGATTTACGGTCATCACATGAACGACGGTTCGATGTTCAACGTGATTTCGGATACGACCGATCAAGCGACGTTCGACAGCATGGACTACGTGTACTACATCACACGTGACGCGACGTATAAGCTGCGTCCGCTGGCGACCAAGGTGGTCGAGGACACGTATGCCAAGGCGCGCACGCCCAACTTTGAGGGCGATGACGGACTGAAGAATTATCTGTCCGAGATGCTCGACGGTGCCTCTGCCGTGGCGAGCGATGCCACCGATCGTGCCGCTTCGGCAACCAAGGTCGTAACGCTTGTGACCTGCCGTTCGCTGTCATTTAGCAATACGCGCGCCGTCATGGTGCTCACGCTGGTCGAGGAATAAAGTGTCCGGGCCCCGTCCCAAAAAGACTACCCTGGAAATCAAAAGGAGAAATGATGCTTGAGAACGGCAAATCGATGCCTTCGGTTGATGCTTGGCTGCGCGAAGCCAAGGCCGATGTTTCGGCGGCTGATTGTGGGATGTACCTGACACACAACGGCGTGGTGCGCGCGACGCCCAAGGCCGAAGTGCGCGGAGTCGAGACCGATGGCGTGGCGCCAGGCCACAAGGTGGGCGGCATGGTGTTTGGCTTCGATGCCGAAAAGGTGCAGGCCGCTATCGAGGCGACGCGCACGATGCCGGGTATCGGCTATGTGCGCGTGTGGCTGGCGAGCGGCGAGCTTACCGTGGGCGACGACATCATGCTCGTGCTCATTGGCGGAGACATTCGCCCGCATGTGGTCGATGCGCTGCAGTCGCTCGTCGGCACCATCAAGAACGAGTGCGTGAGCGAGGTCGAGCGCGAGGCGTAAGGCCTCGTCGGCAATCCGAGTCTGTCTATAGCGAAAGCCCGCCGGCAGTTCATGTAGATCTGCCAGCGGGCTTTGATGTGTTGGAGCTATTTTGCTCTGGCGTTTGCTACACGCGTGTGGCGTCCTTGGGGCTCATGGTCATACTCTGAAAACGGTTCTCCATATATTCGTTATCGAAATGCTTGTCATAGAACTGTGCGACGGGAATATTTCGAACGGTTCCGTTGACGCGCTGATACCAATAGTCGAGCGATTGCAACGTCATGACGCCGTCGATCAACATGACGGCGGTCAGGATGACGGTAGCAGAGTAGCGGCGTTTCCATGGAATCATATTGATGAGCTTAAGCAGACGCGGCAGCAAGACCTTGATCCAGATGAGGCCACCCAGGCCCCACATGCAGGCAAACGGCGTGCATGTGCGTCCCCCGGTCAATACCGCGATGGGATCGGGCATGCCGAATAGCCTAATGTGTGAATAGCTCCACGACACCACGCCAAATGAGGTCTGCATAAACCAGCCTACAAACACCTCGAAAGCGCCGCCGATCAGGGCACTTACCAGGAAAATGATCAGAGGATTCTTTTTATAGAAGCGGTTGAGCGCCATGGTCATGAGCACCGCGCCAAATCCGTAGATGGGGCTAAAGGGGCCAAATAGCATACCGGCACGGTCCTGATAGACGCCGGGATCGACGACGACCATATGCCAGACTTCCTCGAGAATGAGACCTAACACGCTGCAGACGAAGAATACCCAGAACAGGTTGAAGTAGTTGAGCTTGATGTAGCCCTCGCCGGTTTCGTCGCGGCCGAGCATCCCCTCGGCGGCGGCATCGCGGTCGAGCATCTCTTGCAGACGGCGCTGCAGTTCGCGCTCCTGGCGTAGCGTGGGGTCGACGGTGGCCGACAGCGCAATGAGGATGACAAGCTGGACGGCGGGGCGCAGCAGGAAGGGTCCGATGCCCTGGAGCATCACGTCAACTAAAAGCTCCACGACGGTAAATGCGATGAGGACGTAAGACAGGCGGGCGGCATTGCGCCGCTGGTCCTTGATGAGGTCCAGGCCAAAGACGATCAAGATGATCGCGCTTGCCGCCGAGAGCATAATGCCGGCGACGATAAGGCCAACCGCGACCAGGGTGTTATCACCGAGCTTAGCGGCGACGTTGCCGTTAATGAGTGCGGTGATGACCTGCCACATAAAGACGGCGACTGACGGGAGCGTGCCCACGCCAGATAGGGTGCACAGGACTGCGTAGACCTTGATGATAAGGGGGATCTTCTTGGCCTCCGTGGTGCTGGGGACACTGGGGTCGAGTTGATTTCGATCCATACGCTACCTTTCTCGTCTTGTAGTAGCCTACAAGGATACGCCGACGACCAGCTAAAAGACAGGACGAACGTCCCAATTGCAACAATGTAGCCCCTAGCGCGGGCGAGACACGGCGCACGGGAAGTCTTCGAGGCCGTTGCCCCTGAGAGTGGACTACCCAATAAAATGTTTGGTCGCAAAACGGATAATAAGCTCGGTGGGCTTTTAAAAAGCGCTGTTCATGCGCGGGAGTGCTTGTCTTGCCGTGCGTATAATAAGGCGGGTAACGCCAAAATACGAGGCTCTGAGGGGATGCCATGTCTCAAGAAACCATCCGCGCGGCCGAGCGTGCCGCGGGACAGGTGAACGCCATGTCGACGTATGATCCGGACTCTGACCAGCTGCATGAGGAATGCGGCGTTTTTGGTGTCTGGGCGCCCGATCGCGACGTGGCTCGACTGACGTACTTTGGCCTGCGTGCACTGCAGCATCGCGGCCAAGAATCGGCGGGAATCGCCGTTGGTGACGGCGGTACGGTTATGGTCCGCAAGGATCTGGGCCTGCTCGACCGCGTGTTCTCCAATGCCGACTTGTCGACGCTCTCCGGTCAGCTGGCCGTGGGTCATGTGCGCTACGGCACCGCCGGCGCCAAGAGCTGGGAAGCCTCTCAGCCGCACCTCTCTACCATCAATAGCGTCATTATCGCGCTCGCGCACAACGGCACCCTCGTCAACACCGACGAGCTGCGTCGCCAGCTGATCGAGCTGGGCGTACCGTTCCTCTCCAACTCGGATTCCGAGGTCGCGACCAAACTCATCGGCTACTTTACTCAGCGTACTGGCCATCTGCGCGAGGGCATTCGCAAGACCATGGAGCTCGTGCGCGGCGGCTACGCCATGACGCTCATCAACGAGCAGGCGCTCTACGCATTCCGCGATCCGCACGGCATTCGCCCGCTCGTGCTGGGCAAGCTGGTGGATGAGGGCCTGGACCAGGCCGATGCCGCATCCGTTTCGCAGCTGCCGTCGCAGGACGGCGCCGCGACGGTCGACGCCACCACCCATGTCACGCGCGCCGGCGGCTGGGTCGTTGCCTCCGAGACCTGCGCGCTCGATATCGTGGGCGCCGAGTACGTCCGCGACGTCCGTCCCGGTGAGATTTTGCGCATCAGCGCCGAGGGCCTTGTGTCCGAGCAGGGCGTGCCTGCCGCCGAAGAGCCTGCTAACTGCATTTTTGAGCAGGTCTACTTTGCTCGCCCCGATTCCATCATGAACGGCAAGAGCGTCTACGCCTGCCGTTATGACATGGGTCGTCAGCTGGCACATGAGGAGCCCGTCGAGGCCGACCTGGTCATCGGCGTGCCCGACTCCGGCCTGCCGCCCGCGGAGGGCTATTCGCACGAGAGTGGCATTCCCTTTGGCGAGGGCCTCATCAAGAACCGCTATGTGGGCCGTACGTTTATCGAGCCTACGCAGGAGCTGCGTGCCATGGGCGTGCGTATGAAGCTCAACCCGCTGCGTGACAACATCGAGGGCAAGCGCCTGGTCGTCATCGACGACTCCATCGTGCGCGGCACCACCATGGTGCAGCTCGTCAAGATGCTGCGCAACGCCGGCGCCAAGGAGATTCATATCCGCATCAACTCGCCCGAGGTCATCTGGCCGTGCTTCTACGGTATCGATACCGACGTGCAGTCGCAGCTTATCAGCGCCAACAAGACGGTCGACGAGATTTGCGAGTATATCGGCGCCGATTCGCTGGCCTTCCTTTCGGTCGAGGGCCTGCTTAAGGTCATGCCCAAGGGCGGTTACTGCGATGCGTGCTTTACCGGCCGC
This sequence comes from uncultured Collinsella sp., assembly GCA_902496005.1. GTDB lineage: Bacteria > Actinomycetota > Coriobacteriia > Coriobacteriales > Coriobacteriaceae > Collinsella. Next base: position 997 of record CABUZI010000001.1, on the reverse strand, counting down.
TACCCCGTGGCGATTCCCGAGAGCTTTGGCCGCGACAAGTTCATGGAGGGCTTTAAGCCCCGCAACCTGGACAAGCCGCTGCACTTTGATGACGACGCCGTGGTCGAGAAATACGACGATCGCAGCTGGGAAGAGGAACACGGCGAGGCCTAAAACCTGCCAAAAAGGGACAGGTTTATTTTGGTAGGTTTTACCTGCTGTTTTGTTGATATGACGGCGCGCGTTGTTATGGCGCGCGCCGAAATGAACGCAACTATGAGCACCGTTTGGCGCCCGCGCGGCGCCACGGTAGTGGGAGAGGAAGGCTCAGATGAGCGACAGCAAGCATGTGACGTACGAGGACGCCGGCGTCGATACCGCCGAGGGCGGCCGCGCCGTCGACGCTATTAAGCAGATGGTCAAGGACACCAACCGCCCCGAGGTTATCGGCGGCATCGGCGGCTTTGGTGGCCTGTTCTCGGCTGCCGCGCTTAAGGATATGGAAGACCCGATCCTGATCAGCGGCACCGACGGCGTGGGCACCAAGCTCGTGCTCGCCCAGATTATGGACCGTCACGAGACGGTGGGCCAGGACCTGGTCGCCATGTGCGTCAACGACATTTTGGCTTCGGGCGCCGAGCCGCTGTTCTTCCTGGATTACGTTGCCATCGGTCACATTGAGGCCGAGCACATGGCAAAGATCATCAAGGGTGTGGCCGACGGCTGCAAGCTCGCGGGCTGCGCGCTCGTGGGCGGCGAGATGGCCGAGCACCCGGGCGTTATGGCTCCTGCCGACTACGACCTTGCCGGATTTACCGTGGGCGTCGTCGACCGTCCCAAGATGCTCGACCCCGCAAACGTCCGCCCCGGCGACGTGATCCTGGGCCTGCCTTCCACTGGCGTGCACTCCAACGGCTACTCGCTCGTGCGCAAGGTCATCGGCGTCGACGGCATCGTGCCGGGTACGCCCGAGGCAGCAGCAAAGCGCGCTGAGCTTGAGCAGCCTCTCGAGGAGCTG